>PHCH01000048.1:35012-78898 GCA_002840785.1 Betaproteobacteria bacterium HGW-Betaproteobacteria-4
AACCTGGCACGCGTTCGCGCCACAACCGAATCCGACGACGAATAAACAGGAATGCCCCGTGACCGTTAAAAAAAACGCCCACCGTCTCACAATTCTGGCTGCCAGCTGCCTGGCTCTTGGCGCAAACGCCGCTGAAGATTTATTGAGCCGCGACGATCTGTTCGGCGACGAGGTACCCACTGCATCGGCAGCAACAAAAAGCACCTCGCCAAGCATCAAGGGTTTCATCCAGTTTGAAGCAGCACGGACCACCGGAAACCCGGAACACTGGTCAAAACTTCGCACTCGCGCCGAACTCGGCAGCAATGGAAAACTCAGCGAAGGACTGAAATGGAAACTGGGCGCTCGCCTCGATTACGACGCCGCCTACAGCATCAACGACTACTACCCCGCTGACGTAGAAAAGAACCAACGCTATAACATCGAATTGCGCGAGAACTACCTC
Organism: Betaproteobacteria bacterium HGW-Betaproteobacteria-4; assembly: GCA_002840785.1. Lineage (GTDB taxonomy): Bacteria > Pseudomonadota > Gammaproteobacteria > Burkholderiales > Rhodocyclaceae > Azonexus. The sequence continues at coordinate 35,458 of PHCH01000048.1, forward strand.
GACGTCAGCGCCGGCAACTGGGACTTCCGTTTAGGAAAACAGCACGTAGTCTGGGGAGAAATGGTCGGCCTCTTCTTCGCCGACGTTGTCTCCGCCCGCGATCTTCGCGAATTCATCCTCCCCGAATTCGACCAGATGCGCACACCGCAATGGGCAGCCCGCGCTGAATACTTCACCGGCGACTACCACGCCGAGCTATTGTGGATTCCTGTCGCCAGCTACGACAACATAGGCAAACCAGGTGCCGATTTCTACCCCTATCAACCCGTACCGACCGGCTTCAGCGTCCGCTATTTGCCGGAGCAAAGACCAGAACGCAACGCGGACCACATGAACTACGGTCTACGCCTCTCCACCCTGAAAAATGGCTGGGACATCTCGGGCTTCTATTACCGCAGTTCAGACATCACCCCAACCTTCTATCGCCAATTCGACACACCGACCACCCTTACCTACCAAGCAAGGCATGATCGCATCGACCAATACGGCGGCACAGTCTCCAAGGATTTCGGTGAAGTCGTCTTCAAGGCAGAAGCCGTGTACACCCGTGGCCGTAGCTTTACGAGCCTGGACTTTGCCGATTCCGACGGTGTAGTTCGCCAGAACACACTGGACTGGGCGGCCGGCCTCGACTTCACCCTACCGGCTGAGACACGCCTCAACGTTCAGTTCTTTCAGCGCCAGTTCCTCAATTACGACTCAAATATCATTCCAGACCGGAACGAAAACGGCTACAGCATTCTTTTGAACAATAAGTTCTTCACCAACTGGGAAGCTCAGGCATTGTTCATTTCCAGCCTGAATCGATCTGATAGACTATTCCGCCCACTCCTTAGCTGGAACTTCAAACGGAACTGGCGCTGGATACTGGGCGCCGACATATTCCACGGCCCACAACTGGGAATGTTCGGTCAGTACGACACCATGGACCGTGTCTATTCGGAAATCCGTCACAGCTTCTAGGCATCAATCAACAACGTGTCGGGAATTTTTACATCCGTTCAATCCACACCTCCACAGATATCAAACAAGTCGCAATAAATCATCAAGTTACATAACATGGCATGCCGCATGCTTATAACCCACCGTAACACTTTATAAGCATCAGATTTCCAATGGAGCAAATTATGAAAAAGTTCATCAAATTAGCCGTTGCTGTTAGCGCTGCACTTGCTACGCAATACGCTTCTGCGGGCGTAATGCTTTACGGCGATGGCGGTTCCATCAACATGCCTGGCGTACCGTCCTTCCAAGTTGCATCCGTATATGAGAATGCTGTTACCTCGGTCGGCCAAGAACTGAAAGGTTACGGTGAAATCACCCAGATCAATGGTTCCAGCATTGACACCTTGTGTAGCGGTTGCGAACTGACCTTTACGTTCGACAGTTATATCGTTAACTCGATCAGTTCGTCTGCAGCCACTTTCTCTGGTGGCAAGGTCAATGTTTATCTTGGTTTCGGGGGCAATAACGACTTCAATCCATTCTCTTCGGGTAGTTCTGCTGCTGATGTCGCGGCCGCATCGAATGGCGCACTGTTTTTGACTTTATCCGGCCATGCCATAGACGGTTCCGGCAACACTCTTGCCTCCACCGTATTCTCTGGTGATCTTCTGGGTCTGGCATTCACCTTCTTTGGTGGCGGCCTCTGGGATGTAGATATGGCTGGTGCCGGTCTCGCAAATGCCAACTTCGATACCGACAGCATTACTGCTGCCTTTGGCGGCGACGCCGACTTCGCATTTGACACTTCTGGCCGCACAACGGGAGTTCCACACCCGGGCGAATGCACCCGCTTGGCTGGCGCATCTTGCGTAGCAGGTAGTGCGGACATCCGTGGTGCTGTGATCCCAGAACCAGGTACGCTGGCGCTCGCCGGTCTTGGCCTACTGGGTCTCGGTTTTGGCAGCAAGCGTCGCAAGATCGCTGCCTGCTGACTTAAAGCTACCTCCAAGTCCATTGAGATTTGGGCATAAGAAATCCCCGGGAACTCCCCGGGGATTTTTTTTACCCCAACAATGCTAACTCGTCATTGAACTGAAGCGGACGATCTATACTCCATGGTCATTTCCCGACTTGTTTCAGTGTGTTGTAAATTTGCCCCAGCCAGCGGAACGCATTCCGTCTCATGAATATCGACCAATTCGTCTCTATCATCTCAACAACACCTTCAGCGGACAACAGTCAGCCATGGCTTGTTTCGAACGATGGACAAAATCTCTCCATACGATATTTTCACCGTTCTAACACACCAGATCCATTCGGAGCATTTGGACACGCCACCCTCATTTCTGGCGGGGCCCTGCAAGAAACAATCGATACTCTGTTGCAACTGGGAGGACAGCCAACAAGCCAATCGATAGTTCGCACCAGCGAGAAAACCTGGATTTTGGACATTCCGACAAGCGCAATACTGCTTGCCAATCCAGATAGCGATTATTCCCGTATTACATTAAGGCATACCAATCGCCACCCATTCAAACCATTCGGAGGAGCAATACCAACTCTTCCGTCAGGGGAGCAAGATTGCAAGGTTTCAGTGATAACCCGGTCTTCGGATATCAGCATATTGGCCTCATGCCTGAAATCGTGTTGCGAAGCCCGTTTCAACAATCAGGAACTTCACGAGTGGCTTTTCTCGAGCTTACGTTGGACGGAGGACGAGGCAGGCAGTGGTAGCGGACTTGATGTTTCAACCTTGCACCTGCCGCCCGGAGGGCGCTTTTTCATGCATGGTATTGCCCCGTGGGAACGAATGAAATTTCTCAATAAACTCGGCCTATACAAGCTTATGGCACTTGCCGATACCATGCCGTTCAGATCAGCCCCAGCTATCATGGCATTTATCGGAAAAACGAACTGGAAAGATATTTGGGATACCGGGAAATGCATGCAGCGGACTTGGATATCTTTGAATCAACAAGGATTCTCAGTTCATCCGTATTACGCCATCACAGATCTAGGCAATCGCCTGAAAAATGGAGAACTACATCCCCACTGGGTCGAACCTGTTAAAAATGCGCAGGAAGACATTAGGAACCTTCTCAGCCTAAATCATGACGAGGAACTTCATATGCTTTTCCGCGTTGGAATGTCAAAGACAATCCCAGTACGTTCTCGTCGTTTGCCAACAAATGCTTTTTTCGAACCCGCCCAATCTATTTTTGATGAAAATACGGAGTAAAACTGCCAATTACAGGTGCAATTGTCGCTTAACAAGATGGCGCATCAATCTCTGAAGTGGATTTCGATACCCTCCCGGCCTCCATGTACGAACATAGCGCATTCGGTAGGCGTCGAATTGACTCCCCCATGGTGCAAGCCGAATATCTTTCCTTCCCAGTGCCAATTTTAGCGCCTCGATAGCCGCCACTCCGGCACATAATTGACATGCTGCAATACTAGAAGGCCCACGCCGCTCGGCGAGATTGATTCTGCTCATATCTGCCACGTACCCCCTTTGCAGCATCGCAGGAGAGAGCCCGACAAGGAAGCGAATAGCCATTTCCATTTCGTCGCATCCTGCGAAGCCGAAATAGTCCTCAAACGACATTCCTCCAGGCGCAAAAACGAGAAGTGCGACGCCCAGCCCGAGGGGGGCGGCAGTTACCACTGGAATACCTTTTCGCTCACACGCAGCAAAAGTCATTTTACGTGCATCGAAGGCAAAAAAATCGAGTCCATCAACATACACATCAACACCGTCGAGAAAATCATCCAAACAATCCTGAGTAATCCCCTCTGGAAAGACTCTGATATTGACATCAGGGTTAATTTCGCGCGCCATTTCCTCAAGCACCACGATTTTTGCACGCCCTAGAGTACTCGTCGTTGCCCCGACCTGGCGATTAAAATTTACGATGTCGAATACATCAAAATCAGCAATCGAGAATTCGCCAATTCCAAGACGAGCCAATGTCAACAGGTGAACACCCCCAACTCCGCCCAATCCACCAATAGCAACTCGTGTTTCTCTAAGACGAAGCTGTTCAGCTTCCGTCACCCATCCGATATTGCGCGAGAATGCTGTTTGATAATCAAATATGGCCATGGCTCTCAACACCTCGTGAAAATGCGATTATTATGACCAATATTACCTTATCCAAACCGCAGCAGACCGCCAATGATCAAGCTCGTGGCAGACCTCAGGATCGCCATTCTCAATCTTCGACGCAATTCACGTCGAACACTCGTTGCCATGCTGAGTGTTGCGGGTGGCGTTGTCGCCTTCTTACTCGCTGGCGGATTCATCGCGTGGATTTTTCACGATATGAGAGAGGCAACGATTCACTCTCAGCTTGGCCATATCCAAATTGTTCGACCGGGTTACCTTGAAAAGGGTGCCGCCGACCCATACGCATACCTGCTCCCTTCAGCATCACCAGAACAACGCTTGATCGAGGAAAACCCAAACGTAATAACCCTAACTTCCCGCGTTGCCTTCAATGGCCTGCTTAGTCTGGGAGAAGCAACCATCCCATTCATCGGTGAAGGAATAGATCCCGAACGCGAGCGTTCAATCAGCACCCGCATCACCATCATTGACGGTGATGACCTGAAAAACTCGAGTGAGCTTAGTGTATTGCTTGGTGAAGGCTTGGCAAAAAACATAGGGGCCAGGGTAGGGGACACAGTCGTTATATTGGTGAATTCCTCAAACGGAAACCCAAATGCAGTCGAGGTCAACGTTAGTGGAACATTCGCCACAATTACCAAGGAATACGATGACAACGCATTGCGCCTGCCACTCCAGATCGCCCGCAAACTAATGCGTGTCGATGGCGCTACGACATGGATTGCGCTATTGGATGCCACGGAAAATACCGAGATGGCGACCAAAGCACTCAAATCCAAGTTACCCGAAAACTCATACACCTTGGTAAGGTGGCACGAACTTGCTGAGTTCTACAACAAAACAGTAACGCTTTTTTCAAAACAGGTAGACGTCGTCAAGTTTATTATTGCCCTAATCATCATTCTGACAATTTCCAATACCCAGACAATGAGTGTGCTGGAGCGTACAACGGAAATTGGAACCAGCCTTGCGCTCGGCCTACGCCGAAGTGAGATTCTGCGAATGTTCATCCTCGAAGGACTCATGATCGGCGTCGTTGGAGGCGGGTTAGGGGTAGCTATCGGCTACATCCTGTCCCAACTCATCTCGGCAGTTGGCATTCCGATGCCGCCTCCACCAGGTATGGCCAGGGGTTTTACTGGCCAAATACTGGTTAATTGGAATCTTGCGGTCGACGGTCTATTTTTGGCAATTTCCACTACTCTGATGGCGAGCCTCATGCCAGCCTGGAAGGCGAGCAGGATGAAAATCGTCGACGCATTGCGAACAAATCAATAATGGCAACTGACCAATACTTCCGGCTTGCGTTGAGGAACGTATTCCGACATCGCGCACGTTCTGCCGCCACCTTGGCGGCTATCGCCATAGGCATCGCCGGTCTAATTCTGGCCGGAGGCTTTATTCAAGACATTTACATACAACTAGGCGAAGCGATCATACATTCGCAAACCGGTCACATCCAAGTGACCCGTGAAGGTTATGGTCAAGGGAAAATACGTACACCAGAAAAATATCTGATCGAGAATCCCAGAGACCTCAAGAATCAACTCAAAAACTTTCCGGATGTCAGTCTTGTAAGTGCTCGTCTAACGTTCAGTGGTACTTTAAATAACGGGAAGCGCGACCTAGGAATTATCGGGGAAGGCATTGAGCCTGACATTGAAAGCGATATAGGAACGTATCTACATTTCGTCGATGGACGCGGCCTAAAAAACTCCGACTCGTACGGAATTGTCGTAGGGCAAGGAGTCGCCAAGAGTCTTGGCCTGTCTGTAGGTGACAGAGTCACGTTGCTAGCGACGCTTGCCCAAGGAGCTATAAATACCTTGGATTTCGAAGTCATAGGAGTTTTCCAAAGCTTTTCCAGAGACTTTGATGCGCGGGCAATTCGTATTTCCCTTGGCGCAGCTCAGTCATTGATGGACACCAATGCCGCCCACATGCTTGTTGTCATGCTCCATGATACGAACATGACTGCCGCAACAGCAACAAGGTTACAAAAACGCCTCTCAACAAAAGGGTTTGAGGTCACCTCTTGGAATACGCTATCAGATTTTTATGAAAAAACCGTTGAGCTCTACAACCGTCAGTTTGGAGTACTTAGGCTAATTATTCTGATCATGGTTCTTCTCAGCGTAGCCAATAGCGTCAACATGACCCTGTTCGAGCGAACACGCGAATTTGGAACGATGTTGGCATTAGGTGATCGAGCTTCCGGAGTGTTCAACCTAATTATTACAGAGGGGCTATGCTTGGGTGTTATGGGTGCCATGCTGGGCGCATTGCTTGGCTGTGTTTCAGCACTTAGTATCTCAGCAATCGGCATCACGATGCCCCCGCCTCCAAATGCAAACCTTGGATACACAGCGCTGATTCGTCTGGATTTTCTGTCAGTCATGGTTGCCAGCATAATTGGCTTTTTAGCTTGCTTCTTAGCCAGTTTACTTCCCGCACGCAATGCATCCAAGATCGAGATCGGAGAAGCATTGCGCCACGGCGTTTAACCAAGATTGTGAAATACTTCCGTTGGCACACTTGCGTTTCACGGCATCCTACAATGGAATCCGCTATGATTATGTCTGTTGCTTACTTCAAGCTTTCGTCTGCAATCTATTAGAGGAATATGACCATGCCCCAAACCTGCAACCGACAGCGCTCCAGCATGAAGTGGCTTATCCTCGCTGCCGCTTTATCGTTGGGAGCTTGCGCATCCTCCCCCCCGGCCCCCATGAATGCTGCCAAGGCCGACTACAGTTACAAAATCGGTCCTGGGGATACGCTCAATATTGTGGTTTGGCGCAATCCCGAATTGTCTATGAGCGTTCCTGTTCGCCCAGATGGCAAAATTTCCGCCCCTTTAATTGATGACTTGGCAGCGATGGGGAAGGACTCAACAGCCCTCGCCCGAGACATCGAAAAAGAACTTGCCAAGTTTATTCGAGACCCAGTTGTAACGGTCATAGTCACCGGCTTCGTAGGCCCGTACAGCGAACAAATTCGAGTCATTGGCGCCGCAGCCAAACCGCAAATTCTTGCTTACAAGCAGAAAATGACCATTCTTGATGTCATGATCGCTGTTGGTGGCATCACCGATTTCGCCGACGGTAATGCCGCGACTATCCTGCGCACTTCGGAAAACAATGCACAGTATGGGGTACGCCTCAAGGATCTTGTCAAGAACGGCGATGTTTCGGCCAATGTGGAAATGAAACCCGGCGACGTAGTCATTATTCCGCAAAGCTGGTTCTAAACCTCCCCCTTAAAAGAACTACCGCCGCCGTAAACTTACGGTGGCGGCTTATCACTCGAGCTCATAGATGGAAGAAATTCTTCGGCAGGCCATTACCATCCTGCGCGCGACCTGGAAACATAGACACCTCGGGATGGTTGTAGCGTGGGTTGTTGGTGCCATTGCGGCCGGCGTCATTCTTCGTATCCCGAACCAATTTGAAGCATCCGCACGGATCTATGTCGATACGCAATCGATATTGCGCCCCTTGATGTCTGGCCTCGCGGTTCAGCCGAATATAGAACAACAGATCATGATGCTCAGCCGTACACTGATTAGCCGGCCAAACATCGAAAAACTCATCAGAATGGCTGACCTTGACCTGAACATCAAGGAAAAGGCTCAGCAGGAAAGCCTGATTGAGTCATTGACCAAAGATCTGAAAATCATGGGTGTCGGCCGAGATAATCTGTATACGATTTCATATCGTGACCCCGACGCAGCGAAAGCTCAGCGGGTCGTGCAAGCGCTCGTTTCGATTTTTGTCGAATCCAGCCTTGGTGACAAAAGGCAAGATACGGATTCAGCAAGAAAATTCCTGGAAGAGCAGATTCGCAACTACGAAAAAAAGCTGGAAGAAGCGGAGAACCGACTCAAGGAATTCAAATTACGGAATATTGAATTGGCATCCTCTGAAGGAAAAACCGGAATCGATCGCCTGGGCGACCTATCAACTCAACTGGGCATCGCCCGCCTTCAACTTAGAGAGGCCGAACAATCGCGCGACGCCCTTCGCCGTCAAATAGTTGGGGAAGAACCTGTACTACTCCCCGATACGAACAATGGCAGCAATTCAAGCATTTCCCTTCCGGAAATTGACGGTCGGATAGATGTCCAGAAGCGGAACTTGGATACATTGCTGCAACGTTACACGGAACAACACCCCGATGTTATCGGTACCCGGCGCCTTATCAAGGATCTCGAAGAGCAAAAGCGAGAAGAACTTCAGGCACGCAAAAAATTTGCTGCAGCAAATCCTGGCGCATCAATCAGCAACAACCCCGTATACCAACAACTTAAGGTTTCTCTGGCCGAGGCAGAAGCCAATACTGCCTCACTACGAGCTCGTGTCAGCGAATACGAAGAACGCTACAACCGCGCCACCAACGTCATGAAGAATCAGCCCCAATTGGAAGCGGAATTGGCCCAATTGAACCGTGACTACGAACTGGACAAGCGTAATTACGAACAACTGGTTTCGCGTCGGGACTCTGCCGAAATGTCAGGCAACCTAGATACAGCAGGCTCCATGGCCGACTTTCGTTTGATTGATCCTCCGCGCGCATCGTCAAAGCCGGTGGCGCCGAATCGTATACTCCTCTTTCCGCTGGGCCTTGTTCTTGCCATTGCTGCAGGGTTGTTTGCCGCTTTTGCGGCCAGCCAGATTCGACCAGTGTTTTTCGATAGCAAAGCCTTGCGCGAAGCTACAGGTCTTCCCGTACTTGGAACCGTTTCCCTTATTCCAAATGAAACACGTCGCCTCAAGGAGCGCGCCAGCCTCCGTCGTTTCTCGCTTGCCACTGGCGGTCTTGTGCTGGCCTATGCCTTCGGCCTGGGAATTCTTTCCTTCCTTTCCCAACGTGCCGGCGGAGGTTGATCAATGAGCCTGATTGAACAAGCAGCCAAACGTCTGGAGCAACTCCGTCAGGCTGGCGTCGAACTTCCCGACGAAACGCCAGCATTAAGCAATAAGAATCAACCGGCCATTGAAGCCCCGCCGTTAAGTCGCGCAGCGACCTCGCCTGCACCAGTGATAGCAGCTAGAGATGACTTCGCCAGGAATCCGTCGGCAATCAGTCCGGAGGTCAAATTGGATCTGGAGGCGATCTCCGCTTCCGGCCTACTGGTTCCCTATGCAGCTCGTAGCCAGTTGGCCGACGAGTTCCGCGTCATCAAACGCCCCCTCATCGCCAACGCCATGGGTAAAGGTGGTGAGCGGATAACTAACGGCAATTTGATTATGGTAACCAGTGCTCTTCCTGGGGAAGGCAAGAGTTTCTCGGCCATAAATCTGGCCATAAGCATTGCCATGGAACTGGACAACACGGTCATGCTCGTCGACGCCGATGTCGCCCGCCCCTCGGTGCTGAATATGCTCGGCCTTCCACCCGGCAAAGGGCTGCTTGACGTATTGCAGGACAATTCGGTTGATATTTCCGGCGTTCTATTGCGAACAAATATTGCGAAGCTTTCAATCCTTCCTAGCGGCACGCCCCACCCCAGAGCAACGGAGTTGCTGGCTAGCGACACGATGATCCGGCTACTGGACGACATGGCCAGTCGCTACAACGACCGTATTATTGTCTTCGACTCCCCGCCACTACTACTCACCACAGAGGCGCGCGTGCTTGCCACCCACATGGGACAAGTGGTCATTGTCGTCAATGCTGAAAATACCGTTCAGGCGGCGGTAAAACAGGCAATCTCAACCATCGAATCCTGCCCGGTCAAAATGATGATGCTGAATCAGGTAAAGTCCGCCAAGGTTGACGGCTATGGGTACGGTTATGGCTACGGATACGGCCATGAGAAATAGCAACTTTTTTCTAAAAATTGCCTATGGGCTGACAATAGTATCGCTAGCCACCAACTCCGTACTGGCACAAAGTAGCGACACAACGGCCCAGGCGCGCGCATTCACAATCACTCCGCGCATTTCCTTGACGGAAACCTGGTCCGACAACCTGGCAGTCAGTCGTACCCAAAACAACAAAGAAAGTGGCTTATTAACACAACTTTCACCGGGCATTCGTATCGACGCAAAGACGGCGCGCCTCAAAACCCATTTTGATTACGCCTTGGTTGGCAATTTCTATTCAGCGTCTTCGGTCAATAGCAGGACACAGAATTCCCTGAACACCTTTGGAACATTTGAAGCCATCTCCAATTGGCTGTTCCTCGACTTCAGCGGCCGCATCGCACAGCAGGCCATATCGGCATTTGGGCCCCAATCGCCCAGCAGTGGCAGCTACAACACCAATAGCACCGAGACCTCAAACTATCGACTCTCCCCCTATATTCGCGGACATTTGGCGGGGCTGGTCGATTACTCGCTGCGCTACACTTGGTCCACCACACAATCAAATGCATCAGCGCTTTCGAACGTTGATCTTTCCGATTGGGCGGGGCAGTTACGGGGCGGCACCCCATTCCAAAGTCTGAAATGGTCAGTCGATGCCAGTCAGCAAACTGCAGACTACAGTTCAGGGCGCGCAACCGAAGCTGAGCGCCTTCACGCCACGGCAACCTACACTGTCATTCCGCAATTCCGTATTTCTCTCAGCGGCGGTCAGGAATCGAACAACTACGCTTCGCTAAACAAGGAAAGGCACCCCACACACGGCTACGGATTCGACTGGAGCCCGACTGAACGAACTCAGATTTCTGCCTTCAAGGAACGTCGTTTTTTCGGCGATGGTCATCGATATAGCCTCAGCCATCGCTTTCCCCTGAGCAGCATTCGCTATTCCGATAGCAAGGACGTATCAGTATTGCCGAATCAATTTACCTCGGTCGGCTTGGGTACGGTCTTTGATCTGTTCCAGCAAATCTGTAGCCAACAGCTTTCCAGTTCATATACCGACCCTAACCAGCTGGAACAAGCCGCCAATACTTGTGCAGCCACACTCGTGAGCCAGGCCGGCATATCGCCGGACACCCTTGTTACCAGTAGTTTTCTGAGCTCTAGGGCGACAGTCCAAAGAAGCCAGCAGCTTGCTCTGGCACTTCAAGGGACCAGAAATACACTTACTGTACTGTTCAATCGCAACGAAAACCGGTCCGTTTTTGCTGCAGCGGCTACCACTGATGACTTTAACTTGAACAATATAAGCAACATCCGGCAACGCGGCATTAGCGTTACCTTGTCTCATAGGCTGAGCGGCCAGTCAAATCTGAACCTGATGGCCTCTCGCCAGGAAAGCACCGGTACGGGAAATGCCACGGTGAAGAGCACGACAACACTGTACCAAGCTAATCTAACCACAAAACTCGGGGCAAAAACGACCGGCGGCATCAGCGTTCGCCATACCGAGTTCGAGAGCACGTCTATCCCCTACACCGAAAACGCGCTCGTCGGCACACTCTCTGTTGTTTTCTAGCACATGTACAAGTCCTTCTACGGCTTGACCAGCAAGCCATTTCAGCTGAACCCTGACCCCGCCTTTTATTTCGGCAGCAAGCAACACCTTCGTGCGCAAGCCTATCTTGAATACGGCATGCATCAGAACGAAGGCTTCATCGTCATCACTGGCGAAGTTGGCGCGGGCAAGACAACCATTGTTCGCGGCCTGCTGGATGGTCTCGATCCAGAAAAGGTCGTTGCCGCGCAACTGGTCAGCACCCAGCTCGATGCCGACGATACCTTGCGTCTGGTGGGAGCTGCATTCGGCCTGCGAACAAAGGATGTTGCCAAATCCGATGTTCTGATGTCGCTGGAGGCTTTCCTGATCAGCATGACGGCCAAGGGCAAACGCTGCCTTCTCGTCGTAGACGAAGCCCAGAACCTCACGGCACGCGCCGTCGAAGAGTTGCGCATGCTCTCGAATTTCCAGTACGGCAATCAGGCCTTGTTGCAAAGCTTCCTGATTGGACAACCGGAATTCCGGCAGATTTTGCAAAGTCCGCACATGATGCAGTTTCGCCAGCGGGTGATCGCAGCTTGCCACATCGGCCCGCTGGATGTCAGCGAAACACAGGCCTATATCGAACATCGCCTGCATCATGCCGGCGCAACCGATTCGCCCAACTTCACCAGCGCTGCTTATGAAGCCATTTTCAAGGCCAGTAGCGGCATTCCCCGACGTATCAACTCGGTGTGTGATCGGGTGTTGTTATTCGGCTTTCTGAACCACCGGAAAAACTTCGACGTTGCCGATGTGGAAGAAGTCGCTCGCGAGATATTCGAGGAAACGATTGGCGGTTCAACACAGGTTCAGATGCAATACGCCTTGAATGACGGTAGCGGAGTTTCGACCCAGCCAAACCCGATGACAACCGGTGCTCCTGGCGACCATGTACGTCCATCTCAACAGTTGTTAGCCACATTGAACGCCGAGCATGTTGCCGAGCGCCTCGCAAGACTCGAGTCCAGCCTGAACCAACTGGAACGAATCAACGGGGCGACGCTGCAATTGTTGCAGCAGGTCTTTGCCCAACAGACTCCGGCCCAAACACCCTCAGAGCAAGAATGAAAAATCAAATGCCCAACTCCTGGCCAGCCGAACTCGGCCCAGTCATTTGCATAGTCGGAGCCCGACCCAATTTCATGAAGATGGCGCCCATCCTGCGCGCCTTCGCGGCGCATCAACCCGCCATACCAACCCTGCTGGTGCATACCGGTCAACACTACGACCGGGACATGAATGACAAGTTATTCGAGGATCTGCGGCTTCCGCATCCGGACATCAATCTTGAAGTGGGATCGGGGAGCCACGCGGTTCAAACAGCCGAGGTAATGCGCCGCTTCGAACCGGTTGTAGACGAAAAAAAGCCCTCCTGCGTTCTGGTTGTCGGTGACGTCAATTCGACCCTGGCCTGCACACTGGTTGCAGTAAAGAAGGGAATCCCAGTCGTTCACGTCGAAGCTGGCCTACGTAGCTACGACCGAGCCATGCCTGAAGAGATCAACCGTGTTCTGACTGACCAGGTAGCTGATCTCCTTTACACCACCGAACGAAGCGCCGCTGACAATTTGGCGCGCGAGGGCATCGCTGGCGAACGTATTCGTTTTGTTGGCAATGTCATGATCGACTCGCTGTTGAGCAATCGGGAATTTGCCCGCAAGCCTGCCGATTGCCTGCGGGCAGCGGGCATCGACCCAGCCTTGATCAACGGACCGCAGGGCTTTGGCATCGTTACCATGCATCGCCCGTCCAATGTCGATCACCCGGAAGTGCTGGAGTCCCTGCTTAATGTATTGCGTGAAATTTCCGAGTCGATCCCTTTGGTATTCGCACTTCATCCGCGCACCAAGGCCAATATCGAGCGTTTTGGATTGGGCCAGCTGGTCAACAACACACGCATGATCATGCTACCCCCGCAAGGCTATCTGGAAATGCTCGGTCTGATGTCCAACGCCCGTATTGTGCTCACCGACTCGGGGGGCCTGCAAGAAGAAACGACAGCCCTTGGTGTCCCCTGCCTGACCATGCGTGAAAATACCGAGCGTCCCATTACCATCGAGCAAGGCACCAATACCATGGTTGGCCGGGACGTCGAAGCCATACGCCACCATGCTGCTGAGGTGCTGGAGGGGCGAGGTAAAAGCGGACGTGTACCGGAATTCTGGGATGGCCATACGGCTGAACGGATTGCCACTGATCTGGCAGGTTGGCTGATCGAGTGCCAAGGGCGACGTTAATTGCCACCGATGACGAAGCCCACCGCTGCGCCGTGCAATGCGCTGACCATTGACGTCGAGGATTATTTTCAGGTTTCGGCATTCGCACCACATATCCCTCGTTCCGACTGGGCCATTCGTGAGTGTCGTGTCGAGCGCAATGTGGACTGCATTCTTGCCATGCTCGATACGCATGGCACCAAAGGCACCTTCTTCACGCTGGGCTGGCTGGCCGAGCGCTATCCGGAAGTCGTTCGGCGCATTGTCGACAACGGTCATGAACTGGCCAGCCACGGCTACGGCCACGAAAGAGCCAGCGATCAGACGCCGGATAGCTTTTTTGCCGACATCAATCTGGCCAAGCTGATTCTCGAAGATCTATCCGGTCACGAGGTGAAGGGCTATCGCGCCCCGAGCTTCTCGATCGGCGAGAAGAATCTCTGGGCCTTCGAGTGCCTGGAAAGAGCTGGCTATCGCTACAGTTCAAGCATCTATCCGATTCGTCACGACCACTACGGCATGCCGAACGCGCCGCGCCATGCCCATACCATTGGCAATCTGGTCGAGATTCCCTGCACGACCCTGCGTTTCCTCAACCGGAACTGGCCAGCCAGCGGTGGCGGTTACTTCCGGCTGATGCCCTATGGCCTGTCGCGCTGGATGATCGAACGCATCAACCGGGTCGATGGACTCCCTGCCGTCTTCTATTTCCACCCGTGGGAAGTCGACACCGGACAGCCACGCATCCCCGGCATCAGCGCCAAGACGCGCTTTCGCCACTACGTCAATATTCGCCGGATGGAACAGCGCCTGAATCGCCTTCTTGCCGATTTTACGTGGGGCCGGATGGACGAACTATTTCTCGCCCCACTTGGTAGCACCGATGGAGATTAAGCAACTCGCTCTGACCGATACGGCAAACGCGGCGCGCTGTACTCCGCGATGTTTTCCGCCACCCGACCTATTTTCTCTACGCCGAGCAAGCAGGTGAAATCCACGGGGTTCTGCCGCTGGCCCACATCAAGAGCCGGCTCTTCGGCAATTCGCTGATCGCCCTGCCCTTTGCCGTCTATGGCGGCGTTGCTGCCTCATCTACGGAAGCCGCGTCAGCACTTGAGCTGGAGGCCCAGTCGCTGGCACGCAAGCTTGACGTCGATCATCTCGAATTTCGCAACATCCAGCCCCGGCATGCCGATTGGCCGACGCAGGATCTCTACGTCACTTTCCGCAAGGCAATCCTGCCCGACGTCGAAGCCAACATGCTGGCCATTCCGCGCAAGCAGCGGGCAATGGTCAGAAAAGGCATCAATAATGGACTGATTGCTACGGTCGACCGGAAATCTGACCGATTTTTCAAATTGTTTGCCGACAACGTACACCGTCACGGCACGCCGGCCCTGCCCAAGCGCTATTTCGACACCCTGCTCCAGGTATTCGGCGACGACTGCGAAATTCTCACCGTCACCACACCCGAAGGCCAGCCACTGAGTAGCGTCCTCTCCTTCTATTTCCGCGATGAAGTCCTGCCCTACTATGCCGGCGACGATGAAACCGCCCGCAACTTCGCCGCCAACGACTTCAAGTACTGGGAACTGATGCGCCGCAGTTGCGAACGCGGCCTCAAGGTTTTCGACTACGGCCGCAGCAAAGTCGGCACCGGCCCCTATTCCTTCAAGAAAAACTGGGGTTTCGAGCCACAAGCGCTGCATTACGAATATTGTCTCTACAAACGCGACAGCATTCCGCAGAACAATCCGAACAACGCAAAATACAAGTTGTTGATCGAAGCATGGCGGCGCATGCCGATCAGCCTGGCCAACCTGATCGGCCCCCATATCGTGCGCAATCTGGGCTGAACATGGCGAACATTCTTTACCTCGTCCATCGCCTGCCTTATCCGCCCAACAAAGGGGACAAGGTTCGCTCCTTCCACCTGCTCAAGCATCTGGCCTCCAGCCACCGGGTCTTCCTCGGTACCTTTGTCGATGATCCGGACGACATGCAGCACATCGGGACCGTGCGCGACTTCTGCTGCGACCTGCACGTCGCCCGCCTGGAACCAAAATTTGCCAAGCTGCGCAGTCTGAATGGCCTGCTTGCCGACGATCCGCTCACCCTGCGCTACTACCGTGATGCAGGGCTTCAGGACTGGGTAGACCGCACCTGCCAGCACCAGAAAATCGACGCTGCAGTCATTTTCAGTTCGGCCATGGCCCAATACGTTGACGCCATTCCCAGGCTCCCGACCATCGTCGATTTTGTCGATGTCGATTCGGCAAAATGGACGCAATACGCACCAAACCATCGCTGGCCAATGTCCTGGCTATACCGGCGCGAAGGCCTGAAACTACTTGCCTATGAGCGCGAAGTCGCCGCCCGCTCCGCCCGCTCCTTTTTCGTGACGCCAGCCGAAGTCCAACTCTTTAGCCGCCTTGCCCCGGAGTGCGCCGTTCGTGTCGAGCCCGTCTGCAACGGGGTAGATTCCGATTACTTTGCTCCGGACGATAGCCGCGCCTCGCCCTACGCAACCGACGAAATAGCCATCGCCTTTACCGGCGCCATGGACTATCTGCCGAATATCGATGCCGTGCGCTGGTTTGTTGCCGACATCTTGCCTGGGCTGCTTCAGCGCTGGCCACAACTGCGTTTTCATATCATCGGCCGCAGCCCGACGCCGGAAGTCCTGGCACTTGCCGCTGACAACGTCACCGTCACCGGCACCGTTCCTGACGTTCGCCCCTATCTTCAGCACGCTGCCGTCGTTGTCGCACCGCTGCGTATCGCCCGCGGCATCCAGAACAAGATCCTCGAAGCCATGGCCATGGCCCGACCCGTTGTTGCCTCCAGCGAATGCGCTGCTGCGGTCGACGCCGTTTCCGGCCAAGAATTGATAACAGCAACGACCCCGGCCGACTTCATCGCCGAAATCGACGCTCTGCTCCAGAATCCCGAGCGCTGCCTATCCATTGGCCGGGCAGCCCGCCAAAGGGTCGTTGCGCAATATAGCTGGGAGGCCCATCTCTCCTGCATCGATCAATACCTTCCCTCAGCCCAGGAAGGAAAGCAATGACACACCCAGCGCAAAACCAGTTCCCCAACTGGAAACCGACCCTGACCGCCATCGCGGCCATCCTGCTCTGGATCGGCTATTGGTACTGGGGCACGCTTGAAGCCATGGCGCATATCTGGTGGCGCTCGGAAACCTACACCCACGGCCTCATCGTGCCGCCGATTGCGCTTTGGCTTATCTGGCGCGACCGGCAGCGCCTCGCTACCCTGCAACCTCAGGCCACCGGTTGGTTTGCCTTGCCCCTCGCCGGACTGGTTTTCCTCTGGCTACTCGGCGACCTCACCGCCGTCAACGCCCTGACCCAGTTTGCCGTCATTGGCCTGATCGTCATGTCGATCATGGGAATGCTTGGCTGGCAAGTCAGCAAGGCGCTGGCCTTCCCGCTGTTCTTTCTTTTTTATGCCGTACCGGTTGGCGACTTCCTGCTGCCGCGCCTGATGGAATGGACCGCCGACTTCACCGTCCTGGCCGTGCGTCTCAGTGGGATACCCGTCTTTCGCGAAGGCCAGAACTTTGTCATCCCGAGCGGCCACTGGTCGGTCGTTGAAGCCTGCAGTGGCGTTCGCTACCTGATCGCCTCGCTGACGGTCGGAACGCTCTACGCCTATCTGACCTATACCTCACTCAAGCGTCGTCTGACTTTCATCCTTGTTGCACTGCTCGTCCCCATCGTTGCCAACTGGCTCCGTGCCTACATGATCGTCATGCTCGGCCACCTTTCCGGCAACAAACTGGCGGCCGGGGTGGACCACCTGATCTACGGCTGGGTCTTCTTCGGTATCGTTATAGTCATCATGTTCGCGATCGGCGCCCGCTGGGCCGAACCAGTCCAGCCGCTCCAGCCGGTCAATTCGACACCAGGCTACAACCGCCTGGAACCGCGCCATCCCTGGGCGATCACGCTCATTCTCGCACTCATCGTTGCTGCCGGCCCGCTCTACGAAATGCGTCTGCGGCAGACCAATACCGACGCCGTCATCAAGCTTTCGCTACCAACCACCGCCGGATCCTGGCGCGCTGAACCCTCAGCCATTGACTGGCAACCGCGATTCGAAAATCCCTCGGTGGAACAGCACTTGGCCTACCGCAATCGGGACGGATGGGTCGGTATCTACATCGCTTATTACCAAAACCAGAACTACGACCGTAAATTGGTAACCTCAACCAACGTGCTAGTCACGTCAACTGACCCGCGCTGGCAAATCGTGGCGAATCGTCAGGCAAATTCGAGCTTTGGCAGCAGCCAGGTTGCTTTCCGCGAGGCTGAGCTACTGAACAAGCTCGGCATCGCCGATGATCGCTACATCGTCTGGCACGGCTACTGGATCAACGGACGCCTGACCAGCAGCGACATCGAAGCCAAATGGCTGACCGCAATGGCAATGCGCCCCGAAAGACTCGGCAGCCAAGGATCTGCCAGCTTTCGTCAGCGACGCTGGCGACGCAATCCTGCGCAGCCTGAACGAGGCACGGCTGAAATGAGCGATGGGCGCCCCCTCGTCGCCCACATCATGCACCGCTTCGATACGGGCGGTCTTGAAAACGGCGTCGTCAATCTGATCAACCATATGCCGGCCGATGCCTATCGCCACGCCGTCATCGCACTTACCGAAATCACCGACTTCAAGAAACGCATCCAGCGTCCCGACGTCCAGTTTTTTGCCCTGAACAAGCCGCCCGGTCACGTACTCTGGATCTATCCGCAGCTTTACCGACTGTTCCGCCAACTCCAGCCGGCGATCGTGCACACCCGCAACCTGGCCGCCCTGGAAGTCGCAGTACCGGCTTGGGCGGCCGGGGTGCCGGCCCGCATCCATGGCGAACATGGCCGCGACGTTGGCGACTTCGATGGCACCAACAAGAAATGCCAATGGATTCGCCGGCTATATAGCCCGTTCGTGAAACATTACATAGCGCTCTCTCAGGATCTCGCGCACTATCTGACCCAACCCGTTGGCATTGGTGCAAAGCGCGTGACACAAATCTATAACGGAGTGGATGCCGCCCGCTTCCATCCCGCCACTCAGCGGCAAGACATTCCCGGCTCGCCGTTCAACAAGGCTGGACTGTGGCTCGTCGGCACCGCCGGGCGCATGCAGACCGTCAAGGATCAAACCAACCTGGCCCACGCCTTCGTTGCAGCCATCCAGACCGAGCCAAGCCTGCGCGAGCGCCTGCGCCTGATCATGGTCGGCGAAGGCCCGCTGCGCAACGAATCGCTCGCCATCCTCGAGGCCGCCGGCCTTGCCGAACTCGCTTGGCTGCCGGGAGAGCGCAACGATATTCCTGACATCATGCGCGGACTCGATTGCTTCGTTCTACCCTCGCTTGGCGAAGGCATCTCCAACACCATCCTCGAAGCCATGGCCAGCGGGCTACCCATCATCGCCACGGCGGTCGGCGGCAACCCGGAACTCGTTCTCGAAGGGTACACCGGCCACCTGGTCCCCGCAGCCGACCCGGCAAGCCTTGCCCGCACCATTGCCAAACTCGCCAAAGCCCCTGAAAAGGCCCATGCCATGGGCAATGCTGGTAGAAAGCGCATTGAATCGCAATTCAGCATGACCGCCATGGTAAACAGCTACCTGCAGGTGTATGACAGCCAGCTTGACAGACTCCCACGGTCAACCGGAAATTAACCCCAAAATTCAAATCTAGAGAACCCCATGTGCGGCATCACCGGCATCTTTGACACCCGAGGCAAACGCGACATTGATCGCGCCGTGCTGCTATCGATCATCGACCTGTCCACCGGCCAGCAGCCGCTGTACAACGAAGACAACAGCGTCTGCGTCGTCTTCAACGGTGAAATCTACAACTACCAGGAACTCATCCCCGAACTGCAGGCACTCGGCCACGTCTTCCACACCCGCAGCGACACCGAAGTCATCGTCCACGCCTGGGAAGCCTGGGGCGAAAGCTGCGTCGACCGCTTTCGCGGCATGTTCGCCTTCGCCCTCTGGGACCGCAACCGCGAAACCCTCTTCCTCGCCCGCGACCGCCTGGGCGTCAAGCCCCTCTACTACGCCCTGCTCGACGACGGCTCTTTCCTCTTCGGCTCGGAACTCAAATCCATCCTCGCCCACGGCGGCCTCAAGCGCGACATCGACCCCTGTGCCGTCGAAGAATACTTCGCCCTCGGCTACGTCGCCGAACCGCGAGCCATCTTCAAGCAGGCCAAGAAACTGCCGCCGGCCTGCACCCTGCTGCTGCGCCGTGGCCAGCCGGTTGGCGAGCCCCGCGAATACTGGGACGTCCGCTTCACCCTCGACAACCCGATCAGCGACGCCGACGCCCAGGCCGAACTGACCCACCGCCTGGAAGAATCGATCAAGCTCCGCATGATCTCGGAAGTACCGCTCGGCGCCTTCCTCTCCGGCGGCGTAGACTCGAGCGCCGTCGTCGCCATCATGGCCGGGCTGTCGAATGCTGCGGTCAACACCTGCTCCATCGGCTTTTCCGACCCGGCCTTCAACGAATCCGAATTCGCCAAGATGGTCGCCGACCGCTACCAGACCAATCACTACCTCGACATCGTCGAAAGCGACGATTTCGACCTCATCGACACCCTGGCCCGCCTTTACGACGAACCCTACGCCGACAGCTCCGCCATCCCCACCTACCGCGTCTGTCAGCTCGCCCGCAAGCACGTCACCGTGGCGCTGTCCGGCGACGGCGGCGACGAAAGCTTCGGCGGCTACCGCCGCTACAAACTGCACCTCATGGAAGAAAAGATGCGCTCGGCCCTGCCGCTAGGCCTGCGCCGACCGCTCTTCAGCACCCTCGGCAAGCTCTACCCCAAAGCCGACTGGGCACCACGCGTTTTCCATCCTGCGCGCGCCGATGCGCCGGCAACTGTTCAGCGACAAATTCAAAGCTGAACTGGGCGGCTACGATGCCAGCGAAGTGTTCCGGCAACATGCCGCCAAAGCAAACACCGACGACCCGCTAGCCCTGATTCAATACCTCGACCTGAAGACCTACCTAGTCGGCGACATCAACACCAAGGTTGACCGCGCCTCCATGGCGCATTCGCTGGAAGTCCGCGAACCGCTGATGGATCACAAACTGGTCGAATGGCTGGCCACCCTGCGCTCCTCGCAAAAAATCCGCGGCCAGGAAGGCAAGTACGTCCTCAAGAAGTCGATGGAACCCTACCTGCCGAACGACGTGCTCTACCGCCCGAAAATGGGCTTTTCGGTACCGCTCGCCCGCTGGTTCCGTGGCCCGCTCAAGCAACGCGTCCAGGAAGCCATCCTCGGTTCGCGACTGGCCGACACCGGCTGGTTCAACCAAAATTACCTGCAGGAACTGGTCCGCGACCACAACAACGGCAGCCGGGACTACAGCGCATCGATCTGGACCCTGCTGATGTACGAAGCCTTCCTGCGCAACGTCATGGAAGCGGAGGCGCAGGCATGATCCGCGCGCTGCACGTCCTCGACCACTCGATCCCGCTGCACAGCGGCTACACCTTCCGCACCGCCGCACTGCTGCGCGAACAACGGGCGCTGGGCTGGCAGACTTTTCACCTGACCTCGCCCAAGCAGGGAAAATATACGGAGCCATTCGAGGAAGTCGACGGCCTGCGCTTTTATCGCACGCCGCAGCCCGAAGGCCCCCTGGCAAATCTGCCGATTCTCAAGGAACTTGCCTTGATGAAACGACTCGAGGTCCGACTCGAAGAAGTCGCCCGCGAAGTCCGCCCGGATATCATCCATGCCCATTCGCCGGTACTCAACGCCCTCCCGGCCATCAAGGTAGCCAGGAAACTGGGAATTCCTGTCGTCTATGAAATCCGCGCCTTCTGGGAAGATGCTGCCGTAGACCACGGCAGCACCCGCGAAGGCAGCCTTCGCTACCGCGCCACGCGAGCCCTCGAAACCCGTGCCATCCGCCAGGTCGATCACGTCTTCACCATCTGCGAAGGCCTGCGCGCCGACATCGTGGGCCGCGGCATCCCTGCCGGCAAGGTCACCGTGATCCCCAATGCCGTTGACCTCGACTCCTTCCAGCTAGCCAGTCCGCCGGAAGCGGAACTCCAGAAGCAACTCGGCCTAACCGGTAAAACCGTCATCGGCTTCATCGGCTCCTTCTACGCCTATGAAGGGCTGGACCTGCTGCTGGATGCGCTTCCCGCGCTGGTTGCCGCCAACCCCGACATACGCGTACTGCTCGTCGGAGGCGGACCGCAGGAAGGAAATCTGCGCAAACAGGCCGAAGCACTGGGCATGCAAGACATCGTCATCTTCACCGGGCGCGTTCCGCACAAAGACGTCAATCGCTACTACGACCTGATCGACGTGCTCGCCTACCCGCGCCACCCGATGCGCCTGACCGAACTCGTCACCCCGCTCAAGCCGCTGGAAGCAATGGCCCAGGGCCAACTCTTCGTGGCCTCCGACGTTGGCGGACACAAGGAACTGGTCAAGCACAACCAGACAGGAATCCTGTTCAAGGCCGGCAACAAGAACGCACTGGCCGATGCAATACAAAACCTTCTCGCCAACCGGCAGCGCTGGCCGGAACTGAAGAAAAACGGCCGCAGCTTCGTCGAGGAAGTCAGAAACTGGCGGAACAGCGTGGCAAATTACCGCGCCCCCTACACCGCGCTTACCAGCCTCAAAAAAGCTTGACCCTTTGGTCAGCCGCTCGCCCGCATCCAAGCCCATGCCTCGCCCGATAAAAACGCTACTCTTCTCGACGCTGTTTCCAAGTTCCGTGCGCCCAGTGCACGGCATCTTCGTCGAGACGCGTCTGCGCGAGTTGTTGAAAACCGGCGAAGTCGAAACGAAAGTCGTAGCCCCCGTGCCCTGGTTTCCATTTTCCGGAAAGCGCTTCGGTGAATACGGGCAGTTTGCCGCCACCCCGGGATTCGAGCATCGAAACGGGATTGAGGTCTTTCATCCCCGCTATTTCCTGCCCCCCAAAATCGGCATGAATCTCGCGCCGCACACGCTGGCCGCCTGTGCCCTGCCGACGATACGAAAACTGCTGCACGAGGGCTTCGACTTCGACCTGATCGACGCCCATTACTACTACCCGGACGGTATCGCAGCTGGCATCATCGCCAGGCAGCTTGGCAAACCCTTCGTCGTTACCGCCCGCGGCACAGACCTCAACCTGATCCCGCAACACGCCTATCCGCGCAAGCTGATCGTCCAAACGGCTGCCGCTGCCCATGCCTCGATCGGCGTCTGCAAAGCGCTCATGGACAGTCTCGCCGGACTCGGTGCCGCCCCCAAAAATCTGCATGTATTCCGCAACGGCGTCGACCTCGAACGTTTCAGTCCCGAGGAAGCATCGCTCGCCAGAACAAAACTCAGCCTACCCGACGACCGGACGATACTGCTTTCCGTTGGCCATCTGGTAGAACGCAAGGGGCACCACATCGCTATCGAAGCCCTGAGCAAACTGCCGGAAGACGTCTTGCTGGTCATCGCCGGTTCCGGCCCTGAACGCCAATCCCTGGCGGTGCTCGCCGGCAAACTGGGCGTTGCCGACAAAGTCCGCTTTACCGGCCAGCTCGAAAACAGCGAACTACGCAGCTGGTACAGCGCCGCCGATGCCCTTGTCCTCTGTTCAAGCCGCGAAGGCTGGGCCAACGTGCTGCTCGAATCGATGGCTTGCGGAACGCCCGTCATCGCCACCAACATCTGGGGCACCCCGGAGGTCGTCTCGACCCCGGTTGCCGGTCGCCTGATGGACGACCGAACCCCAGCCGCCCTTGCCCTATCGTTTGCCGCGCTGTTTGCCGACTATCCGAGCCGCGCAGACGTTCGAGCGCACGCCGAAAAATTCAGCTGGGAAGCAACCACCGCAGCCCAACTGGCACTATTCCGGAGCATGACCGGTGCGTGACATCGTTCTTACACTTCTTGTCGCCGGCATCCTGCCATTCACTCTGAAGAAGCCCTATATCGGCCTGCTCCTATGGATCTGGCTGGGTATCATGAATCCACACCGTCTGACCTACGGGTTCGCATATAACCTGCCGTTCGCCCAGATCAGCGCCATATTTTTCTTCCTCGGCATCCTGATCAATCTCAAGCAGACCTATCGCTTTCCCTGGAACGGCATCACCGTCGCGATGTTGGCATTCGTCCTGTGGATTGGTGTATCCCCGTGGTTCTCGTTCCATCCGGAATTCGAATTCGAACTTTGGGTTCGCGCTTTCAAAATTCAGATGATGGTGCTGATCGGTTTCTTTGTAATCGGCAATCGCCATCAATTGAATGCAGTCATTGCCATCTTGGCACTCTCTGTAGGCTTCTATGGCATCAAGGGTGGTGTATTCACAATACTTACCGGTGGCGGAAACAGGGTCTGGGGCCCCGACTTCACCTTCATTGCCGACAACAACACTTTGGCCTTGGCTGTAATCATGGTCGTCCCACTGTTTCGCTACCTTCAACTGGAGATGGAGAACAAATGGATCAAGAGGGGATGCATCGCCGCCATGCTGCTCTGCACAGCCTCAGCTCTTGGCTCACATTCCCGGGGTGCATTTCTGGCAATTGTGGCGATGTCGATATTTCTGTGGCTGAAAAGCCCGAAAAAACTTGGTTTGGGGATTGCCATGGCCATGGCCATAGCCCTGTTTCTTCCGTTCATGCCCGAGGAATGGTATGCACGGATGAGCACTATCCAGACCTATGACCAGGATGCATCGGCTAACGGCCGGATCAATGCTTGGTGGGTGGCCTGGAATGTCGCGGTTGACCGCTTCCCACTCGGCGCCGGATTCAAGATGTATCAACCCGACGTATTTGCAATTTATGCCCCGAATCCGCTCGACATCCACGCAGCACACAGCATCTATTTCCAGGTTCTAGGGGAACATGGCTTCATGGGACTGTTCCTGTTCCTGACCATCTTCTTCCTGGCCTGGCGCTATGGGGTATACGTCATTCGTGAAACGCGGAACCGGCCAGAGCTGGTCTGGGCCAGAAACCTTGCGGCAATGACCCAGGTTTCGCTGGTTGGCTATGCGATAGGCGGCGCCTTCCTCAGTCTCTCCTACTTCGACCTACCGTACTATCTTGTTCTTGTGCTCGTGATTCTGAAGGGCATTGTCCGCGATGAAGTACTTGGCCACACAGCGGAGAGCAATGCTGCCAAACCGGACGTGCAACTGCAAACACCGGCAGGTCAATACAAACTACGGTGAACATGCGAAACCAAACCAACATTTTCTGCCCGACCATCGAAAACCTGCCTGAGCAGGCAGCATTCGCCACCGAGGAGAAAGCCAATGGACAATAAAGCCCCAGAATGGGACACCGGTTCGCATGAGGGTTTCTACGCCTACTACGAACAACAGAGTCTCTCCCCGGCCACGTTCGAGCGTTTCAAAGCCACGCGCGACACGTTGCTGCGTCTGAAAGCCAGGCAAGAAGACACGTCGTCGATGGATATTCTCGATATCGGCTGCGGCGCCGGAACCCAGGGCGGTTTGTGGAGCGAAGCCGGTCACCGTTATGTCGGCATCGACATCAACGAACCCCTGATCACTCTCGCCCGGAATCGTGCGGCAGAACACGGGCTGAACCTTCACTATGAAGTCGGCTCTGCCACCGAGCTACCTTTTCCCGATGCCTCCTTCGACGTCTGCGTCATGCCGGAGCTTCTGGAGCACGTGCCGCCCTGGGAGGACTGCCTGCGCGAAGCCATCCGCTGCCTGCGCCCTGGCGGGCTGATCTACATCAGCACCAACAACACGCTTTGCCCCATTCAGCAGGAATTCAACCTGCCGCTCTACAGTTGGTATCCGAAGGCACTTAAGCGCCATTTCGAACGACGCGCCGTAAGCGACTGGCCGGAACTGGTGAATTACGCAAAATACCCGGCGGTCAACTGGTTCTCCTTCTACTCCCTGCGGAAATACCTGCGTCAACGCGGCTTCGATGCCTTCGACCGGTTCGACCTGATCGACGACAACGAAAAGTCCGGCTTGCAGAAACTGGTGCTCAACGCCATCAAAACCCTGCCCCCCCTGCGGTTGCTGGCGCACATGGCGACCTCGTATACCGTATTGGTTGCGCAAAAACAGTTACGCGCATGATTCCGGATTTTTTCATTCGCCAGGCAATGGAGCTGCTATCGCCAGCCGGGAAACGAGCGCGCCTTTCCGTCTTCATTTTTCACCGCGTCCTGCCGAAACCCGACCCCTTGTTCCCGGACGAACCGGACACGGAACAATTCGACCGCATCGTTTCCTGGATCACGAACTGGTTCGAGGTCATACCCCTGGATGCTGCGGTCGACGCCCTGAAAACGGCAAAATTGCCCGCTCGGGCCGCAGTCATCACCTTCGACGACGGCTATGCCGACAACTGCACCGTTGCAATGCCGATTCTTCTCAAGCATAAGGTCTCCGCAACATTCTTCATTGCTACCGGCTATCTCGATGGCGGACGGATGTGGAACGACACGATCACCGAATCGCTGCGCCAGTTCCCTGACGGAAAGCTCGATCTGAGCACGCTCGGCCTCGGCTGCCACAAAACTGGCAGCGATGAAGAAAAACGGCAGGCTATTGGCGCAATCATCGGCCAGGCCAAATACCTGCCGCCCGCCACCCGTACCGAGGTCACCGAAGAAGTCGCCCGCCTAACGGGCGCCGAATTACCGACTGATCTGATGATGACCTCCGGGCAAGTCAGGAAAATGCGGGCCGCCGGGATGCAGATCGGGGCGCATACCGTCACTCATCCCATCCTTGCCCAAACCGGCTTGGCGGTTGCCCGCGATGAAATCACCCGCAGCAAGGCGCATCTTGAACAATTGCTGGAAGAACCTGTCACCCTGTTTGCCTACCCGAACGGCAAACCGGTCGATGACTACCTGCCCGAACATGCTGGCCTGATCAGGGAAGCCGGCTTCAAGACAGCGGTTTCGACCGCCTGGGGAAGCGCCGATGTCGGGACCGACCTGTTCCAGATTCCACGCTATACCCCGTGGCAAAAGACACGCCTGAAATTTGCGCTGCAACTGATCCGGAATCTTGCATCGCGCCGTCCCACCAGTTGTCCCTGAGAGGAATAGGAAGGAGGCGTTGGCGCTACGCCTTACTCGCCGGTTTTTACCTCTTTGACCGGCGGGGCATCGACATTTAGAACTTCCTCTGCCTTGACCGGCTCGGTCCATTTTCCGGCTTTTTTCAGCTTATCGCGCAAGCCCGGCAACGGAAAACCTTTCGAGTAAGCCTGATGGGCATGGAAAAGAGACTTTTCATAGTCTTTCAAGTCAAAATAGACCAAGCCGATGTTGTAATTGAAATTGGCGCCGTCCTCGCCCATCGTGCGCGCATCTTCGAGATGAGCCAGCGCCTCCTTGCCCCGTCCGTGCTTGGCCAGATAGGCAGCGTAAATCATTCTCACCATCGGGTCGTCCTCACGGAAACGCCAGGCACGGTGCAGATAGCACTCGACCGGGTAGCGAGCCCCCTTCGGTCGATCCGAACGGGTCTTTTCGCCATAGCGGATCATCGCCATCAAGGCGGCCGGATGATTGGGAAAAGCGCGTAGCGTGTAATCCAGGTCCCCTCCCGGATACACACCGGTTTGCCCGGAA
Source organism: Betaproteobacteria bacterium HGW-Betaproteobacteria-4 (assembly GCA_002840785.1). Taxonomy (GTDB): domain Bacteria; phylum Pseudomonadota; class Gammaproteobacteria; order Burkholderiales; family Rhodocyclaceae; genus Azonexus. The sequence continues at coordinate 62,807 of PHCH01000048.1, forward strand.
ACCAGATTCAGGACCGGGGCCGTCAGATGGTGGAACTCGACCACCGGTAATTCCTTCTTGTCGGAACGATAGTCGTAAGGCCCGTAGCCATTCGCCAGCGGTCCACAAGCAACATCGCTGACCGCCGCACTTGCCTGGGTAACAGAGCCGATCACCAAGCCAAACGCAACAGCCCAACCGAGCAAGCTGATCCTTCTTTTCATTGAGAAACCCTCATCCACCTTAACAATCGGTCCTTGAGACCGGTCTGTTCCAACAAGTAAGCCTCGGCACCTTCGGCACACCCAACGGCGCGCCAGAGTGCGAGGATCGTCAGGCCGTACAGCCCGGCGCCGCAAATCACCAGCTGGGCCAGTTGCACAATCTGGGGCAGCCCCTCCGGCCTCGGCAAGATGCTCAATCCGAGTGCCATTATGCCGGTCGCCAATAGCGGGCGCCACGTATGACGGAGAAAATCGGAAAGGCGAATCGCCTCAACGTAACGAAGCACCAGGCCAACGATGATCAGCAAGCCCGAAGCGGAAGTCAGCAGCCGGGCATAAGCGATACCCAGGGCATCCGATTGGGGGAACAAGACCAGCACGAGCAAGGCCAGCAGTGCCAGTTGCATCCAGGCCAGCCAGGCTTGCAAGCGAACCTTGCCGAGCGAGAGCAGGAGGTAGGCGCTACTGTGGCTGAGTGCCCCGAAGATGCTCATCAGCGCCAGGACCTGGAGAAACGGAACGGCAATCAGCCATTTGTCGCCGAGCAGGACGAGCACCGCATCGCGGGCGACCAGGGCCAGGCCGACCCCGGCCGGCAGGGCGAGCAGGCTCTGTACGCCAATCGCCTTGCAAAATACGGCGCGCAATTTCTCGGCGTCATCGGCGGCCTTGACGAACACCGGGAACAGGACGCGACCGAGCGGTGCCAGCAATTCGGTTGTCGGCATCGCTGCCACCTCATCGGCCAGCGTATAGGCACCCATGGTCGTGGCATCGGTGCGCCGGCCGACCAGAAACTTGTCGAGCTGGTTCTGCCCATAGACGCCGAGGTTGCGGATCAGCACCCATTGCGAGAAGGACCACAGCTTCCTGAAACGCGAGAAGGAAAGCCGCGGCCGGAAATCGTGCATCCAGAAACTCAGGCCGACGCCGGCCGAACGACCGGCCAGCGCGCCGATCACCATTGCCCAGTAGGAATGCAGCCAGAAAGCCAGGGAAATCGTGACGATGAACCCGGCCAGCCGGCGAAAGAAGAAGAAACGGAAATCGCTGCCGAACTCCATGTTTTTCTGGAAGGCCACGATGCCGATATTCTCGAAGCCGCCGATCAGCATGGCCAGCGCCATGACGCGAATGACATCGACCACCCGCGGATCGCGGAAATACTCGGCGGCCAAGGGTGCCGCAAACCACAGGATGAGCGCCGCGCCGAGCGCCTGGATGACGCGCATGGTCCACGCCGTATCGAAATCCTCGCGGCCGGCATCGCGGTTCTGGATCAATGCCGAACCGACGCCGAGATCGAGCAAGGTATCGATCAGCCCGACCACCACCGAAGCCATGGCGACGATGCCGAAATCTTCCGGCACCAGCAGGCGGGCCAGGATCAAGGTGCTGACCAGGCCGATCAGGCGATCGATCCAGCGCATGCCGACGACCAGCACCGCGCCGCGGGCGGCGGAAACAGACTTGCTGGGTCGCTTCGAGAGGCTCATCCGGGCAATCCTACGGTCGACCGGAAAAAACAGGCAATTTCCGCAAGCCGCTGACGAAGAAAGCGCGCCACGCGCCGAGCTGGCGCTCGGTGCCGTAGCTGATCAGCAGGCAAGCGAGCAGGATCGCCGACATCCAGGCCAACGAATGGGCAATCGACAGTTCGCTATTCGGGAAGGCGTAGCCGGCCAGTTGGGTCATCGGCCGGTGGAAGAGATAGAGCGTGAAGGAAAACCCGGCCAGATACTTGGCGAGCGGCGCAAGCTGCCCGAAAAACCGCCGGAAACCCGGGTTCAGGCCGGAGAACGACAGGATGTGGAGGACCACGGCGAGGCCGATCAGATAATCAGTCACCAGGCGTTGCGAGGCGCCGAGCCGCCAGAAACCGGGAATGTGGTCGTGCAGGTAGATCCGGATCGCATGGTCGAGGCCGGAGACATTGACCCCGACGATCAGGGCCAGACTGCCAAGATAGGCCAGCCAGGCCCAGACCGGCTGCAGGCGGCCCTCGCCGTCGGCATGGGCGGCGAGCAGCGCGCCGAGCACCCAGACCGGGAACAGCGCCAGCACCGCCGGCCCGGCGACGATGACGCCGAGAACGAGGCACAACCCGCGCCGCCAGCCGCGCAGGAAAAGGAACAGGCCGAACAGAACGTAGTACCAGACCTCGTAGCAGAGCGACCAATAGGGATCATTCAGCACAACCTCTGCCTTATTCCCATCTACCTCGTTGAGGAACAACAGGCTGCTGGCCACATCCCACGCCGAGAAATCCCGGTAGTTGCTCAGGCGCTGCGTATCGAACTCGCCGCCCAGGCCGACCAGAAGGCCCAACCCGACACTGAACGCCACCGCCGGCAAGGCCACCGAATAGACCCGCGACAGCCGTGCCGCGGCATAGTCGGCCCAGGTCCGCGCACTCCTCACCGTGCTCGAATAGATGATGAAGCCGGACATCACGAAAAAGATCATCACCGCCTCGTGGCTGAACCACGACAGCGGTAACCAGCGCATGTACAGCCCGTCCTGCTCCATGTGGCCGAGCAGGACCGCCGAGGCGGCGGTGAAGCGCAGCAGGTCGAGATAGGCGGACAGCGACTGGTCGAGCTTCATCGCAGGCTGGCTTCCCGGGTGCGCGCCCGCGTCGCCATCACGCGACGATGCCGTTCAGAACCGCCGCCAGTTCGCCGGTCCGCGAACGGCGCGAATGCTGGCTGGCGATGGCGTAATCGACGCCACTCGCCTGCCCGGCCTTGAGCTTGTCGACGAAGGCGCGCAGCGCCCGGGCAATGTCCGAGGCGTCGGCGATGTTGGCCTGATCGGTGGCGCCGACGTCACGGAGCATTCTGGCCGAAATGCCCGGGGCGTCGACCAGCGCGAAGATGGGGCGACCGGAGCGATAGTATTCGTAGATCTTGGCCGGAATCTGGTGGTTGCAGACGCTGCCCTGAAAGATCAGCAGGCCATCGGCGCGCAGCATTTCGCGCAGCGCATCGCGATAGGCGACGACCGGTTCGAGGCGGACGATGTCCTCGATGCCGTGGCTGGCCAGTTGCGGCCGGTAAAGATCGTCGCTGCCGGTTGCGCGCAGGACGATCTGCAGCGTATCGGCGCTGATCGCGCCCTCTTTCTTGAGGCCGGCAATGGCGGCAAAGAAGGGACGCGGATCGCGTTCCTTGGGATACAGGATGCCGCTGTGCACCAGCGTGATCTGGTTCGGCTTGCCGAGCGGCGCTTCTTCCAGGCCGCGCAGCGCATCGCGGAAATTGTCTTCGTCGTAGCCGTTCTCGATGACGCCCCATTTCGCTTCGGGAATCTGCGGGTAGCGCTCGGCGTACATTTGGCGCGTCAATTGCGTGGTGAATAGCGCCCGCGTGCATTGTTCGACCGAGGCCGCTTCAAGCCGGCGCTGGACGCGCCAGGTCAGCGGATCGCGCGGGTAACCTTCCTCGGTCATCGCATCGCGGAAATCGGCCACCCAGGGCAGGCCGGAGCGTTTGCTCAGGCCAAGGCCGATCATGTGGGCGGTGGCAATCGGGAAGGTGGAGAACAGTACGTCCGGGCGGTGCTTGCGGATCATCTGCATGCCGGTCCACATGCCGCCCAGCCACCAGCTCGCCCAGCGATCAGGTTGCGCCATCCAGCGCAGGTATTTGCCACGGAAGGAGAGCTGCGTCGCCGTGTCCAGACCCCAGGCCCGTTCGACGATCACGTCGTCGGGGATTTCCTTCAACTGGTCCGGATTGATGACGTCGTAGGCCCTGGGCGAGACAGACAGGACCATCGGGTCCCAGCCGTATTCGCGAAGATAAGTACAGAATTTCAGCGTCCGCTGAATGCCGCTGCTCATTTTGAAGGGTGGGAAGTGAAACGCCACCATCAGTATTTTTTTGTTTTTCTGCATCCCGAAATATCCCGTCGTCTTTCCAATATCCGTTCAAGATAGTACCTGCCCGCTCGCCGAAGCGGCAGGACTATTTGTGTTCCGGCGCAATCAGCGCATTGCCGGCCAGTTCAGCCACGATGCCGATGGCTTCGGCGTTCCAGTGCCGGTCGTAGGGACCGACATCGAGCAAACGGCCGGTGCGGACAAGGTGCTCCTTGAAGGCGCTGCCGGGATCGATCACCGTTACCTGCCCAGCGCCAGCTTGCTGAATCCGCTCCGCCACTTCGTTGCGCTCCCCTGCCCCGGCTTCCAGTAGATGTCCGCGGTCCGGGTCCACGACGAACACAAGGCGGCTGTTCTGAATTTTTGAAATTTGGCTAAAAAACGCGTTGACCGTAGCATTCTGCAGCTCATCCGAAACTCCGGCCTGCAGCGACGACTTGGTGACCGCAGGAGCGCTCCAGGCTGACGGCTTGAGTTTCGACAAATCGAATTTCAGTTGTGAAACCAGATACTGGGCCAGCGCCGAGTGGCGCAGGATACGTTTCAGCGCCCCCGGCTGGGCCTGTGTCTCGGTACGAATCCGGCCGGTCACCGTATCGACACAGACACCGTGTATATGGCCGGACCCGCATTGCGCCTGCTTGATGTCGCCACGTTCAAGAATAAAGACGAAGGTCCGGATGCCAAATTTTTCGGCGGCGAATTTCGCCCGTTCGGCGTAGTCGAGCAGATTCGACCCCGGGCCGCCAAAGGCGTAGACGGGACGGCCGGCCAGCTTGTTTTCGAGCATGGCGCCAAGGCGCTGACCTACGGGCAGCATGCTGGCTTCGACGTAGCTGTCGCCGATCAGGCCGATTGCGTTCCGGTCCGGCAGAAAATCCCGGCCGGCCAGGAAGCCGATGTTGTTGGCGCAGTTGCGCTGGGCGTTCTTCAGATCCCAGCCGGTCGACGAAATGAAGCAGTGCCCCGCCGGATAGGAAAGAATCAAGGGGTGCTGGTAATAGCCGCTCCGCGTCGCCGTCGCGACGGGCAGTATCTGGAACGCGATTTCCAGCATGAGGAGGACAGCGAAGACACCGGCGAGGAAGGAAAGTAGCCGCGTTTTCATCAGAAGTTGAAGTAGATGAAGGCGCTGACGCTGTCGCGCGTCGCGTTGATGGCCACGAGAAAGGCACAAAGGCCTAGCGCCCCGCCCAGCAGGGCAAACGGCCAACTGACATGGCGACGAACCAGGATGGCGGTGCGTTCGCCGATGGCATTGCTGTTGGGCATGGCGATGGAGACTGCCAGCAACGCCACAATGAACCAGACGCCGCGATCGACATCGAGCCCCTGGTTCCAGAGCGCGGTCTGGGCGCCTGCCGGGGTGCCAAGCATTGCGGCAACGATGCTCAGTGCTGAAGCGAAGTCGTTGGCGCGGAAGAATACCCAGGCGAATACCGTGGCCAGGAAGGTCAGGCCCCAGGCAAAAATCTTGAAGACGGCGCTGCCGCGCAAGGCGCTGAAATGCTGTCCGCACAGAGCCTGAAAGCCATGATTGACGACCAGATAGAGACCATGCAGGGCGCCCCAAAAAACGAATGTCCAGTTGGCGCCGTGCCACAGGCCGCCGAGCACCATGGTCAGCAGCAGGTTGATGTAACGCTGCAATGCTCCGTTCCTGTTGCCACCGAGAGGAATGTAGAGATAGTCGCGCAGGAAGGCGGACAGCGTCATGTGCCAGCGTCGCCAGAATTCGGTGATGTTCAGGGCCTTGTAGGGCGAATTGAAGTTGTAGGGCAGGCGGACGTTGAACATCCATGACAGCCCGACGGCCATGTCGGAATAGCCGGAGAAATCGAAATACAGCTGGAAGGTGTAGGCCAGCGCCCCGATCCAGGCTTCGAGGAGATCAGGCTGGTAGCCGGTGTGGGCGGCGTTGAACACGGCATCGGCGTAGGGACTGATGCCATCGGCCAAGACGATTTTCTTGAACAGGCCGATGGCGAAAATACAGAAGCCGGTGGCCAGGTTGTCGAAGTTCAGGTGGTAGGTGTTGGCCTCCCTGAACTGCGGCATCATCTGCGCGTGATGGAGGACCGGGCCGGCGATCAGGTGGGGAAAATAGGTGACGAACAGGCCGTAATGGACGAAGCGATACTCTTTCGTGCCCTTCTGGTAAGCGTCGGCGAGAAAGGCGATTTGCGTGAAGGTGAAGAAGGAAATGCCGATGGGCAGGACGATTTCACCAAGGCTCCAGGTGGTTCCGAGCGCCACGTTGAGATTGGCGACGAAGAAGCCGGCGTACTTGAAATAGGCCAGCAGCAGCAGGTCGACCGTGACACCGGCAATCAGCCAGGTCTTGGCCGCGCTCCGCCGTGCGGGGTCGCCTCCGGTTGGGTCATGCGAGGAGATTTTCAGGCCGACCCAATAGTTCCAGAGGATGGATGCGAGCAGGAGTACCGTGAATTCCGGCATCCAGTAGCCATAGAAGGCCAGGGAGGCGAGGAACAGCCAGCCCGCTCCCCAGAGAGGCGAATGCCGGGCGGCCAGGTAGTAGCCAAGCAGGACGACCGGCAGGTAAACCAGGAAAAACGCAGTGCTGGTAAAAAGCATGAAGCGCCGAAGGGTCGGGTCAGCCCGCGCTCAGGCGCATGTCGGGCGCATGCCCTTGCAACCACTGCTCCAGCATCATGGAGATCCAGATCATAGCTTCCGCAATGGCTCATGGCGGGTCGCCCAGACACCGAAGGGCAGCCCGAAGCCCTGCTTTTTCTTGGTGAGGACTTCGTCGGGCAGGAAGCCGCGCAGTGCTTCCTTGAAGAACCAGCGCAGCTTGGTCCCCTTCAGCTTGTAATCGACCGGCAAGCGCATGGAAAAAGCGAGCAATTCGCTGTCCAGCATGGGAAAGCCCACGTCGATCCCTGCTAGTCGGGTCGTTCCCAGAACCTTGGGCAGGTCGGACTCGGCCAGAGTGTAGCGCCAGTCGAAGGCCAGATGCCGGTTGGTGGCACTGCCGGTCTCCGGGCTCGCCCATACCTCACGCTGCTGGTTGAGGGGGGACTGAAGATCGACCTGTTCGAGAAACGGCTTGGTGAACACCCGCTCGATGCCCAGCCGCTTGATCAGGTTGTACATTTCGAGGCGATCCGGCATCGGCGTGTTGGCCTGCTCGGTGTAGCTGGCCGCCTTGCGCAACAGCGAGATTCCCGCGGCGCCGGGCATCCCGACAATCGGCTCGATCAGGCCCTTGCGGATGAACCCTGGGGCGCATTGATAGAGGTCGAAGATGCGATGCTTGGCGTAGCGGGTATTGCCGCCGAAAAGTTCATCGCCACCATCGCCGGCGAGAATGCGTGTGATGCCGTCTTCCTTGGCCATCCTGGCGCAGTAATAGGCCGGCAGTGCCGAAGAGTTACCAAACGGTTGATCGTAGGATCTGGCGACTTCGGGAATGCTGCGCACCAGATCATCGGGCGTCACATAGTATTCGTGGTGCTCGGTCTTGAAATGGCGGGCCACGAGGCGGGCAAACTCCATTTCATCGTAGCCTTCGGCTTCGAAGCCGATCGAATAGGTGGCGGCCGGCTTGCCGGTGACCTCGCCGATCATGCCGGCAACAGTCGAGCTATCGGTGCCTCCGCTGAGGAAGCAGCCAGCCTTGCAGCCATCGAGGTGCCTTGCCGTCGCGTTGTGCAACAGCCCGCGAAACTCATCGCGCAAGGTGTCGAAGAAGGCGCCCTGGCCCTCCGTAAAGGTCGGTTTCCAGTACGGCTGTATGCTCAGCCTGCCGTTGTCAAAGACGCCGAAATGACCGGGCGGAAGACGCAGAACGTTCTGGTAGATGGTTCTGGGTGACGGAATGGCATGAAAGTACAGGTAATCGAAAATGGCTTGCGGATCGATGGGCTGAGCGCTACCCGCCAGCTCGTCCGCCCGCGGCGCCAACTCGATCTTGCCAGCGGAGACCCGATAACACAGGGTACGCACGGCGAAGCGGTCAATCGCGAAGACGATTCGGCCGTCAGGCATGGCAAGGGCAACCGAAAAGTCACCGGCAACATCGGCCAGCCCTTGTCCTCCAGTACCGTCGACAATCCGCTGCCAGGCTTCGAGTGCTTCCTGACCGGCATCGGTCAACAGCTTGCCGTTCGGCAGGCGAGGTGAACCGGAGATGTGTATCAACTGGGGTGCGGCCATGGTGTTTTCCAAAATCTGGTTGTTGTTCACGCGGCAGTTAGCGCGGCAAGGAAGCTCAAGGTTTCGGCGAAGTTTGGAAAGCCCCGGGGCTAAGCGGGACGCTGCCTGTACTGCGAGTCGATCGGGGATGCAGGTATTCCTTGGCCGGGCGCAGATTGACGCCGGGCACTACCGGTGGCTCGACCCCCTTGTTCCGGAGACTGGCATTTTCCTGCAGACGATAGTCTTCGCGCACCGCCTGAACAAATTGATCCCAGTCGACGTTGTAATTGTTGCGGTAATCCCCGGGACCGGCACTCTCAAGCTTTCCCTTGCCGACCAGAAGATTGTTGACCGCGACAACTGTCTGCTGTCCTGACTTCATGCGAAGAAATATCCCGCCCTGCGGACGGTTGTCTACCAAGGTGTTGTTGATCAGGTAGAGCGCGTTGTTCGGCCAGCGATAACCCTCTGCACCATAGGAAATCAGATGGGGGTTCTCCGTCGTCGAGCTCTGCTGTATCAGGTTGCCGACGATGTAGCCGATCCCGCCGCTTGGCAATTCGAGTTCGTAACTGGCACCACCACCGACTTCGTCGGTCAGACGATTATAGAAAATGTGGTTCTCGGCTGCCCTGCTCTTCAGCAGGTGCCCCACCCTGGCATGATGAAAATAGCTGCCAATGACCGTCAGGCGGGCGATCGTGCCGACATAGAGGTTGTGACTCTGGCCATCGCCATGGCCGTTGTTGCCGAATTCACTGTTGATTATTTCAAGTGTGCTGTCCGGATTTCCCCCGGTCAGGATACCGTTCTCGTTGTCGAGAAAACGGCAGTCGCGAACGAACAGGTTGCCTTTTTCCAGACGAATGCCCGCACCGTTCCGGTCATTGACCTTGGCGCCGATGAAATCGAAACCCTCGACGCTGATGGCACCGCCTCGAAGAACCCAGATTGCTTTGCCTTCCGCCGACACACCGTCGGCAATCAGACGAACCCTGCCGCCAACTGCCCTGATTTTCAGCTTGGCCTGCATCCAGACAGTGACATCATGCAGGTAATCACCGGCATCGACCTCCACGCTATCTCCAGCTTGGGCAACTCGCGATGCTTCACGCAAGGTCTTTATCTCGCGCTGGGGGCCGACCTTGACGACGCGCTGGATTTCTTTGGGTTCGGTTTCCCTGGCCTGTGCAGGGGCTCCCCCCAGCAGGCCGATAACGGCGATCAGCAACAGGACAAGGATAAAGCTGTTGCCAGCCGAGACAGACCTTGCCGCATTGCTACCGTACCAGTCTATGTTTGGTCCGTGCACGCCACCAAGAGAATCGGCACCGGTCTTCATGACGCTATGCGTTGTCTGCAGCCAGCAGGCGTTGAACACAATCGGTCAGCGTGCCGGCGGTTTCAAAGATGGCACCGTCCAGCTGGTCTTCGGGAAATTCGAAGCCGAGTTCTTCCTCCAGCGCCGCCACCAGCGAAACGATGGCCATGGAGTCAAGCTGGGGCAAGGCTCCGCGCAACTTGGTATCGGCGGTGAATTCGAGCGCACGGCCTTTCAGGTTGAGTTCCCGGTCGAGAATTTTCAGGATGGTCTGCAGTGTATTCATCGATGGCATTCCTATAATTTACAGGTCGAGGGCGACCGACTCGGAGTAGAGGTAGTCGATATCATCGCTAGTCAGCGTGTCTGATTTGAATTGTTTGGTATTGAACCCGGTACGAATTTTGGCAATTCGTGGAACGGCCGGCAGCATGCGGCGCTCGACATGCGTAGACACCATGCCACGGAGCAGGAAATGCGACTGCAGCGCTGCCAATCCCTGCAGAAAGAGACCGCCGTCGCTGACGTGAAGAATCGAGGCACATGGCAGTCCCTTGAAGCTACGGCGCTTATAGATGAGGTGACACCAGTGCCCTGGCCGGCCGAGCAGAATCTGGTTCAGCCAGGGAAAGCCAGCATGATCGAGCCATTTTTTGGCCAGATCCCCGGAGAAATCCTGGCCGATACGCCCGGGGTCTGTCTCGACCCGCCAACCGAAGCCGGGAATCGGTAGATTCGGAAGGACGATCACGGCCTCGTCGAGCGGCTGGAATTTGAGGAACTGAAGAGCTCCCGCCACTACCTTGGTTGGAGAAAAATCGGTCAGGTGTATACCTTCCTGAGCCACCAGGCGCATGGCCAGTTGCATGCTGAATTTGCGGTAGTCGTCGAGCACACACCAACTGGTGATATTGCAAAACCGCTCTGTCCGGCCGCGAATCAGGCGATCCGCATAGATTGCGCCGATCCCCCCGACGACGCGCCCTTCATCACGCAACATATAGCCAAAATTGGGCCGCTCGGCGGCCCAATTGGCGGAAAGGCCTTCAATCCAAGCCTCACTGCTACGCTGATAGCTCATGTGCTGGACGAGGAAATCGGCAAATTCCTGCAGATTTTCTTTGGAAATAGCCTCTATGGTCGGTTTTGCCATTGCCAATTCACATTCGCTGAAGGGGAGCCTGTCCATGCTCCGCATGGAGGCCTTGTAGCCAATCGATTCCCCAAACCGCCACCTGCTCTCGCCACTCTCCGGACGAGAAGGTATGGTCGGCATAGGGCAATTCATGTCGTTCGGTCTGGCGTGCGGCAAGCTGCTCTTTCCAGACGGGCACCCTTGCGACCAAGTCATCGAACTCCTTGGGCACCAGATCCCGGCCACTCATGACCATCATGATTCTGCCGCGAAAATGTGTCAGGCCTTCCAGCATTCGCTCTGGTAGCGGCCGCCGATCCATGACAGGTAGCGATGATCCCTTCCCCGAGTTTCCACGCGCCTTGGCGATCATTTTTACGGCAGAACGCATTGAACCGAGGATATCGAACTTCAGGGTGAATACCTTGTTCCAGAACGACCGTTCGGTCAGCCGGTTAAGGTAGTAATGCTTGACGACCGCTCTAGCCTGGCCTTCCTCGGTGCGCACCCAGGGATTGAGCATCACGATCCCCAGCACTCGCTGATCCTTGTGGGCATAAAACAGCGACGCGGAACAGGCGTTGCATTCCCCCCACAGAACCACCCCTTTCAAAGACGGGCATTCCTCATAGAGCCTGTCAATCGCCGCCCGGATATCGTCCTCGGCATTTTCATAGCCAACGTACTCACCGTAACTGTCGCCCATCCCGCGAAAATCGAATCTGAATACCGGAAATCCCTGCGCCGCAAACTTTCGCGCCCAGAGTAATAGCTGCCGATGGCCGCCGATGCGATATTGAGGTCCGCCGGCAACCATGACGAGCACCCCCAGTTCGGGATTGCCCTGTGCCTGATGCAGCATGCCAACCAATGGGATGGCGTTACTTTCGAAAACGATCGGTATCTCGTTCATGCTTGCCGCCGCAACGATTGGACCCATTCTGTCGTTTTCTCAACGAGCTCTGGCGAAATATAGCGGTCATAAAGCGCCCAGAACGCTGGTGCATCATAAGCCGCTGCGTCGACATGCCTGCCAGCCTGTCGCCACCCTTCGACAAGATTTTGGCTGACCGGCGAAATGACTGGTTCTTCGCCGGTCCCTTTTTCAAACCAGGCCATCGATACCGATTCAGGAGGCATCAAATCGATCAACCTAAGGCCATCGATGCTGTGTGCCAATTCGGGAGCAATTTCATAGCCTGCCACTTCTATACTCTGACCAGCAGCCAACTGTCCCCGCATTCCCCCGGTCGTTTCCTTCGGGATGTCGGTTCTGTCCATATTGGCAGCTATGCGCATGCGCATGAACTGGGTGAGATAGTGCTTCCCGTCAGTAACGGCCTGCCAGGCGACCACAGCCTTCACGTGCGGAAGATTCCGAATGGCTTCAAGCGCCAGAGGAACCCCCAGCCGAATGCCAAGAAGCGCCGAGCAACCACCGGCCTGGGTTGCCTCAAGCCATTCGACACATTGTCGAATGTTGTCAATCCAGATGTCCCAGCGCGCCTCGCCATACTCACCGTCGCTCTCGCCAGTACCGAACAAGTCGACGACCAGTGTTCCAACCCCTGCTTTTGCGAGTGCCTGGGCCTGAATGGTCACCATGCTGCGGCAACGATTCATCTCTTCATTGAAGGCTGGAACAACGAGGACATTGCCCCAGCACTCTGCCGCACCCATCGGCTCATGGTAAACACAAAACAGGCGCCCTTTGCCACAAGGGAGAAAGAACGGCCTCGGTATCGAAGAAACGCTTCCCGACAAAATCACACTCCCCAGCACTGGCCAATCAAAGCAAGCCCTTCTTGCGAAGTACGAACTCTGCCATCCGAGTCAGCGACCCCAGGTTGTCGACATTGATTTCCTCCTGGGCGAGAGGAATCTGGTAAGTCTTTTCATACCATGCGATCAGTTCCAGCAAGCCTGTGGAGTCGATAAGGCCGGTCGCAGGAATAATGTCGTCCACCGCCAGTTCCGAAGCATCATCCCCTGTCTGCGCAGCAATCTCGACGATCTTTGCCTTGATTTCAGTCTCTATGTTTTCTTTGTTCAATGACATTTTGTCCGTTTTCCGTACGTTAATCTTTCTTTGGCTGTGCCAGCTTTTTTAGCGCAGCGACGACTTGCCCACCATTCAGCACGCGGTGGTCGTAGCTGGCACCAAGCACCCCTCGCCCACCCTGTCCTGCCGCATGGGCTACCATCAGCGCGGTATGTGGCGGAAGTATCGGAATGTGTCGCGTGACCTTCCAGCGTTCCATGCTCGAAAATCCGATGGTGGCACCGGAGGCTTCCGACTCGCGCAGATTGTGCCCGGCAGCCCGACGCAATACGTCACCCAGCGAATTTACGAAACCCAACTGATCCAGTTCTTGTGCGTTACGTACCACGGCAAGATACAGGGACTCTCCAGCTTGGATTGTGAACCCGAGATTGACAGAATCGTATTCATAGCGCTTGTTGCCAACGAAGGTGGCGTTCAGTCGCGGGACTTCCCTGGCAATTTCGACCAGCCGCGATGCCATCAGGGGCAACAAGGGCGGCATAAGCAAGCCCTTGTCTTCCTGAAAGCGTTTGGCATAGTCCGCCCAATGCGCGAGGTCATACTCGATCTCGATATAACCGGGCACAGCAAAATCGCGGTGCCAGGCCACCGTTGCCGCCATGCCCTTCTCTTCCCGGGTAAGATCGACTTGCGATCCGGAAACTTCCGGCAGGGTTTCGGTGGGGATGCTCGCAGCAGCGACATTGGCACCTTTCTTCGTGCCGACCAATCCATGCTGTGATAGATATCGCTCCACCACTTCCACGGTGATCCGGCCATCGACTGCTGGAATCTGCTCCACCTGCAACCCATGCTGAGCCAGCATTATTTTTGCCTTGGCCGTAATTTGCGAAGCGTGCGATCCGGTTTTTCCGACAGCGTCGGAGGTGATTTCCGGAATAGCTTCTTCCGCGGTTTCACCCAGCCAAAGCATGACACTGCCGACCTTGACGACCTCCTCGGGTTGGCCAACGAAACCAAGTACATAACCGGCTACAGGCGCCGTAACGTCTAGTACGGCTTTGTCAGTTTCTACCTGGCCGACAATCTGTTCTGCCATAACCTTGGCGCCAACGGCCACATCGAAGGCAAGAATCTTTACTTCGTCGTCGTTGTTATTGATGCGTGGTACGTGTATTGGGGTCGCCATCTATCGATTTCCGATCACTACAGAATGTCCATTACGGCCGCAACGATTGCGTCCTCGTCTGGCAGTTGCATACTTTCCATGCTGCGCGCCGAGGCGATTGGTACCTGCGCCGTACCGAGCCGCGCAACCTTTCCCTGATACCCGTTTTCAGCAAGCATGGCGAGCACTTCAGCACTAAAACCAAAGTGGTGATGTGCCTCTTCAACCACCAGAATGCGCGGCCGATGCAGCAAAGCATTCATCAACGAGAAGCGCGGCAGGGGAGCAAGCAGCGCTGGTGCCACAATTTCCACAGAAAGCTCCTCGCTTTGCTCTAGGATGCGCGCAGCCTTTTCGGCGATCGGTAGCATACCGCCATACGACAATAGGGTGATGTCGGGATCGTCGCTGCCACTTCTTAGCGTTGGGAACTGATCGGCCCCGACGTCGTCCGGTTCGGCAAAAATCGCCTGATAGCCAGCAGGCTCGGGCTTCTCACCGTATAGCAACTTGTGCTCGAGAAACAGGGTCGGATTCGGCCAGCGGATCGTTGCATTGATGAGCAGTTGGCCAAGATTGTGCCGATGACTGCCGAATACTACGGTCAACCCCGGAACTGACACAAAAATGTTCTCCAGGCTCTGACTATGCGTCGGGCCATACCCGCGCCGGCCGCCACAGGGCGCTCGAATGACGATAGGGACAGATGACTCGGCAAACATGCCAGGAAATTTGACCGCATGGTTATAAATCTGATCCATGCACAGTGTCAGGAAATCGGCAAACATGATCTCGACAATCGGCTTTTTCCCGGCCATGGCTAGGCCAATCCCGGCGCCGGTAATGCCTGCTTCGCTGATCGGCGTCGAAATCACCCTGCCCTTGAATTTCTCTGACAAGCCGGCGGTCACCTTGAATGCACCACCATATGGGTCGTGCAAATCCTCACCGAGAAGCATCACATCGGGATCGTGTTCAAGAAGCTTGTGCAGGGCATCGTTCAGGGCCGCTCTGATGTTCGGCACCGCAGACTCTGCCACGGGGAACTCGATCTCCAGAGCGGGCTTAAATACATGCTCGGGCACCGGATCAAAACCAGCCGGTGCTGATTGCATGGCAACACGCTCGACTTCCCCGAGGAAAGCCTTGCAAGCGGCCTTGATTGCCTCGACCTGAGCTGCTGGGAGGTTTGTTTCCAAGGCCAAGAGCGGATCCTTGGCCGTAAGATTTTCGAGCTCAGCCGGGTCTCGTAAATCATCTCCCTTGCTGTGCGGCCCGAGACGGCCGGTGTCGATGACCAACATGCCGGGACGCCGTGCTTGCCGCAATTCCGAAACCACGTTTTCAACCTGGATTGAAAAATCGTCGTCCCTATCACTCAGTCGCCATGTCGAAAGACCGAATGCTTTCCCTCGCAACTCGATGTCACCACCTATCGTGTCTCGCGTGTAGGTGGTTTGAGCGATGCCGTTGTGCTCGACAACAAACAGCACCGGGGCATTCCAAATCGAGGCTAGGTTCATGCTCTCGTAGAGCAACCCTTCACCAAGCGTTCCGTCACCGACAATGACGGCAACAATCCCTTGGCTTCCTTTTACCTTCAAGGCAGAGGCCAAACCTACGCCTATCCCGGTCATGCCCGCCTGCACACCATTGCTGTGGAAGTGGCGAAAGGCAAGGTGCTGACTACCTCCATACCCGCCACAAACCCCATCTTCGCGCCCCATGATTTCGGCAACCAAGCCAACGAAATTACCGGAGTAGGTCAGAAAATGTCCGTGGTTTCTGTGATTTGACAGCACATAGTCATCGGGATGACCGAGCGCTCGCACAACAGACATCTGGCAGAGCTCCTGGCCCAAGCAGGTATGGGTAGTACCCGACACCAACCCCCGCCCGAACAGATCGAGTATCAGTTTTTCGGTTTGACGGACCAAATGACCATAGGCAAACAACTCACTGGGTGTTGTTCCGATGCTTGGCTTACCAAATGCATCGACAGCAAAAATCGGGGATATCTCCATCTACCAATCCAAAGTCTGCCGCACTATGCAGCGTTGCAACAACCGGAAAAAACAGAAGCACAGACGAATGTAGGTCCAATTCAGTCCACGAACAATCCCGTTTTCAATCCTACGAACTGGGTCAACGAACCTACCGTAGCAAACATTGCACTATCAATTTCATCGTCATCTATGACACACCGAAAACGTTCT
>PHCH01000159.1 GCA_002840785.1 Betaproteobacteria bacterium HGW-Betaproteobacteria-4
CCTGGCCGGCTTCGTCGAAGCCGGCGAAACGCTCGAACAATGCGCCGCCCGCGAAGTCCGCGAGGAAGTCGGCATCGAAATCGCCAACCTGCGCTATTTTCAAAGCCAACCCTGGCCCTTCCCCAACTCCCTGATGGTCGCCTTCTTCGCCGATTACGCCGGCGGCACCATCACCCCCGACCCGAACGAAATCGAAGCCGCCGACTGGTTCACGCCCGACGCCCTGCCCATCCTCCCCGAACCGATCAGCATCTCCCGCCGGCTCATCGAAGCAGCGCTGCGCGAGCGCTGAAACCGGCAAAAGACATTTCGTTTTTGGCCGTTTTTTCCGGTTGACCGTGGGAATGGATGATTGTTTTGGGTAGCAGACGGCCAGGAACAACCGTTCAAGGTTTTCCTCTATAGCGGCCATCCACCAGCACCTTCTTGCTGTTGGCATACCAGAGGCTGATCGGGCCGTACTATCATTCCATATGCGGACAGGTAGGTCGGTTGATTAACGCTTACTTCAATAGACTGCTGCACCAGCATAAGCACGGCTTTAACCTCTGCGCTTAACTTCTGATTCTTCTACTGAATCGGCTCACTGAACATAAAAGACATGCCATGAAGCCAATCGTTCTTATAGTTTGCATGCCTCTAACAATGGGCATGGTTGTAATTGCTATCGACCCATGGACACCACGCTTTATTGATTTATCGACAGATAACGCGCATGTCCAATATGTTGGCAATAAGAACGGAGGGGCTACGGCTAGACTTATTTCTGAGCAAGGTCTGTTGCTGACTTGCCAAGATAACTACAAACCAACCGGGGCATGCCCGGCCAAAGTTCTGCAGGAAGCAATGAAATCCAATGTTCTGGTTAAGGTTTGGCACGATAAAAAATTTATTTATCAAGCAGAAGTGTCGGGCAAGTTGGTCATCAATTATTCGCGTGTTTACACCGGAAGGCGGTTTTTAGCCGCTTTCTTCGGCATCCTGTCATCGATCCCGCTTTTTGTTGTGTTAGGACGGAAATTTGGGCTCCTTAACAAACCCGCCCATGTCTAATATTCCGCTCCAACCAGCCGCCAAAAGCTGCGGTTTTTGCCCTCGGCAGAGCTAGCACGTTCCTGAATGACAGCTTTCCAAAGCTCAGTACGTCCGCATAGGGCACAAACCAGTAGCTCAACCGCCGCACCTCTCCCCCACACCAACGCCTTTTCCTGTAAGCACTGAACTCCTTCCAGAACCCGCTGTCGCAGGCCTTATGCGGGTGGAAAACCGGTCGCTCAGCGCCTAGAATGGGCGCTCGGGCCAGCCAGCCGCTTTTGCCAGCCAACCTCCTGCTTCCAACCATTTCCGGAGAATGCAATGAAGGGCGACAAGAAAATCATCGACATCCTGAATGACCTGCTGACTGGCGAACTGACGGCTGTCGATCAGTACCTGATCCACGGCGAGATGTATGCCGACATGGGCTTGAACGAGCTGGCCGAGAAATCCATCCACGAGTCCGATCACGAGCGTCAGCATGCCCGCGCCCTGATCCAGCGCATTCTCTTCCTCGAAGGCAAGCCGGACCTCGGCAAGCGTGACACGCTGAAGATCGGCAAGACGGTGCCGGAGATGCTGAAGTCCGACCTGGCCGTCGAATACAAGGTGGATGGCGACCTCAAGAAGGCGATGGCGGCCTGCGAGAAGGCCCAGGATTATGTCAGCCGCGACCTGCTCGGCGTCCAGCTCGAGGATACCGAAATGGACCACGCCTATTTCCTCGAAAAGCAGCTCAGACTGATCGATCTGGTCGGCCTGCCCAATTACCTGCAGAGCCAGATGGGCTCGGGC
>PHCH01000160.1 GCA_002840785.1 Betaproteobacteria bacterium HGW-Betaproteobacteria-4
CAGGCTTTGCCTTTGCAGGCGAATTCGGCCCTGGCTGAGTTGATTGCTACGGTCGACCCGAAAAAAGACGGGAAATTCGAATCGGCAGTGGGTGGCCAGGTGGCGAAGAAGGCCCAGCCCGGCAGCCGCGATCCGGGTGAGCCGACCGAGCGTTTTGCCAAACCGGTGCTGGTCATGGAGGCGCCGTCGGATATCGGTCTGGCTTCGCCGGCCAGTACCCTGCTCTTCGCCGGCCGGCATCTGCATGCGACCAGCCAGCAGGATCTGCATCTGGCCAGCGCCTACACCCTGGCCGCCGCCGTCGGCAAGGGGGCAAGCTGGTTCAGCCATTCTGGCGGGATCAGGAGCATCGCCGCGGCCGGCAGCCAGACCATCCAGGCGAATACCGATGCAATGGAGATCCTGGCCGATCAGTCAATCACGGTGACGAGTTCGAATGACGAGATCCATATCCTGGCCAAGGAGAAAATCGTCCTCCTGGCCGGACAGTCGAGCGTCACGCTGGAGGGATCGAACATCACTTTTGCGTGTCCGGGAACGTTCTCAGTCAAGGGGAGCGGGAATGCGTTTATGGGGCCGGGGAGTGGGACGGCTAGTTTGGAGGGGTTGCCGGAGGGGACGGCAGGTAAGCAGCCAACCCAGCTGGAGCTAAATTACGCCTACCAGAACCTTGATCCGGTTGCCGGGGCACCCTATACCGTCCAGTTTGCAGATGGCACCAGTCATTCTGGAACACTTGACGCCAACGGCCATGCTGTTATTGACAATCCACCGGATGGCGGTCGGGTCTTCTTCGGCTTCGACAGCCGCCCGGCCGACACGCGCAGCCTGCGCGACACAAACGCCTTCATGGGTATCTCTGCCAACTCACCGCAAGCGGCCGACTCTTTCCTCACTGAATACCTGAAGAACGAAGACGAAGCTTTGCTCGACAACTATTTCCCAGACGAAATCGCGGCACTCGACGCCGACGATTTCGAGGACCAGATCGGCGATTACGCGTACCAACCGGAATCAAGCTCGCCCGATGCGGAGGGTGGCCCGGGCGACCACGACGAAATCCCGTTAAGCCAAGACGACATCATGGGAGCTGACGCATGAGCTCTGTCGCCATTGCCCGAACCGGCGGGGCCGCCACCCAGGCCATTGCCAGCGCCGAGAACAGCACGATGCGCTGGCTCAAGGAAGTCATTGACGGCAACGGTGGGGATAGTCGCATCGCGTTCGAAACGCGCAAGTAGGGCACGCCTTCCGAGACAGGGGCCAGCGCGGCAGAGCGCGGCCTGCAAGCACGTCTTCCCGCCGCCTGACCAAGGCGACCACTTGCTCGTCAGTCATCAATTTGACGAGATGCGCGATCGGTAAGGCTCGCCTGGTCGGCGCCTTCACCATCACATACCCGTACGACGCCACCGACTGCCCAGTCTGCCCCATCACCGCCATCCTCTGGGCGGACAACTGAATCACGTCCGACAGGAAGGGCTGGTTGCTCCAGCGAGTCTTGAACTCCACCAACACGAGCAGACCGGAGGGCATCCGGTATGCCCGGTCAAGTTTCGCCACCAGTCCGACAGGCGTGGAAATCCGGAACAGCCTTTCCATGTAGACCAACTCGGCATCCCGCAGCGCTGTCGTTCGTGAGGCCCGCTCAGTCCGTGCGGCATGGGTCTCAAGTGATCGCCTCCGCGCCATGACCAGCGCTAAGCCGACGATGGCAACGGCGCAATGCCCGCCGTTTCGCGACATGTCTCGGGGAACGGGCAAACCTTAGGACGGGTGTGGTGGCATTCATCCGGGATCGCGGGGCGGCCCACGGGGCATGG
>PHCH01000049.1:0-23863 GCA_002840785.1 Betaproteobacteria bacterium HGW-Betaproteobacteria-4
TGTCACGCCGGGGGTCGCGGGTTCGAGTCCCGTCCACTCCGCCAACATTCAAAAGACCAGCCCAGGCTGGTCTTTTTACTTTTCCCCTGAAAAGTGGACTTCCCGCAGCAGGTATAATCGACGACTTTGTTGACTCGTCAGTGCCAGGAGCCCCATTCATGCAGCACCGTAGCGTCCTGTCGCCTGTCCGCCGTATTTTTGCCGCAATTCTTGGCGCAGCCCTGTTGACGCTTTCCGCTCCTTCGCTGGCCGAAGAGCCGGACGGGACGAGCTTCCCCTCGCTGAGCATGCCATCGCTGGCCGAACCGGGCCTGGTTGCCGACGACGTGCTGACGGTCCACGAAATACATATGGCGCCGCAATTGCCGGGCACCATCGACCTTACTGTCAGCTCGACCAATCTGTGGGAACGGATCCGCAACGGATTCGCGATGACCGACCTCAACGACGATCTGGTCCTCTATTACCAGCAGTGGTACCAGAATCGTCCCGACGCGCTGCGTCGCATGGTCGAGCGTAGCCGCCCCTACCTTTATTACATCGTCGAAGAGCTGGAAGCGCGCGGCATGCCGACAGAACTGGCGCTATTGCCGATGGTGGAAAGCGCTTTCAACCCGAACGCCTATTCATCTGCCCATGCGGCCGGCCTGTGGCAATTCATTCCAGCGACCGGCCGGCGCTTCAATCTCGAACAGAACTGGTGGCACGACGAGCGGCGCGATGTTGTTTCGTCGACCAATGCGGCGCTGGATTACCTGCAGGCCATTTATGAAATGCATGGCGACTGGCATCTAGCGCTGGCTTCGTACAACTGGGGTGAAGGCTCGGTCAAACGCGCCGTCGACAAGAACGAGTCGCGCGGCCTGCCGACTGACTATCCCAATTTGAAAATGCCGAACGAGACACGGCATTACGTACCCAAGCTGCAGGCGCTCAAGAACATTCTCGGCAACCCTGAGCTGCTTGCCCATCTCGATCTGCCGGCGATTCCCAACGAACCTTATTTTGCAACGCTGGAAATCCGGCGCCCGATGGACATCAAGACGGCGGCCCGTCTGGCCAACATGACGCAGGAGGAGTTTCGGCGCCTCAACCCGTCGCACAATCGTCCGGTCATCAAGGCGGCGACGCCGGTGATCGTTCCCGCCGACAAGCTGGATGCCTTCCGCCGCAACCTGCAGAACACGCAGGCACCATTGACGCAATGGCAGGCCTACACATTGAAGAAGCCCGAGCGTCTGGACCGGATCGCTGCCACCTTCGATACCACGGCCGGCGAACTGGCCCGCGCCAACGGTCTTTCGGAACGTGCCCGCCTCGGTGCCGGTTCGACCCTGCTTGTCCCGGGTAGCGGCAACATGATCAGTCTGAATAATCTGCTCAACACGTCGGCGCCGCGCCTCATCGTCCAGGCTGAGCGCCCCGAGCGCTGCGGCAAGGGCAAGCGGGCAAAGAAGTGCACGAAAGCCGCTTCAACAAGCAGAGCCAAGCGAAGCGCGACGAGCAAATCAGTGGCCAAGTCGTCGGGCAAAGCCAAAGCAAAAGCCAGCCGCGCCAAACCAACGAAAACCAAGCGTCGCTGATTCAGCCGACCAGATGGCAGTTGACGGTGTGCGTTGCTGAAACCCCGGTAACGGCGGGATAGTTCAGCCGGCAGACGTCCATCGCCTGCGGACAACGCGGATGGAAGTGGCAACCACTCGGCGGCTTGGCCGGTGACGGGGTTTCGCCGGGTAGCCGGATAAGCTCGGTGTGACTGTCCAGATGTGGCGCCGGAACGGCTGACAACAAGGCTTGCGTGTAGGGGTGCCGCGGCGAACGCAGGACCTCTTCGGCTCTACCCTGCTCGACGATGCGGCCGAGGTACATGACGGCAACGTCGTGGGCCAGATATTCGACCACGGCGAAGTTGTGCGTGATGAACAGGTAGGCGACGCCGAGTTCGGCCTGCAGTTTCTTGAGCAGATTGAGGATTTGCGCCTGCACCGAGACGTCGAGCGCCGAGGTCGGTTCGTCGCAGATGAGTAGTTCCGGCTGCACGGCCAGGGCGCGGGCGATGGCGATGCGCTGGCGCTGGCCACCGGAGAATTCGTGCGGATAGCGGTCGATGGCTTCGCTCGCCAGGCCGACCTGCTGGAGCAGTGCAGCGACCGCTGCCGCCCGCGCCGCGGAATCCGTCTCGACACCGAGCGCGCCCATGCCTTCGGCGATGATTTCGCCGACACGCAGACGTGGGTTGAGCGAGGCAAACGGGTCCTGGAAAATCATCTGCATGTGGCGCCGTGCGTCGCGCAGGCGCCGACCCTTGAGGCCAACCAGTTCGCTGCCGCCGAGCTTGACGCTGCCGGCCGTTGGCTTGATCAGTTGCAACAAAGCCTTGCCGACCGTCGTCTTGCCACAGCCGGACTCACCGACCAGGGCCAGCGTGCGCCCGGCGGAAATGGCCAGCGAAACGCCGTCGACCGCACGAACGTGGCCGACGGTGCGTTGCAGGAAGCCCTTTCGGATCGGGAAATGGACCTTGAGATCGGCGACTTGCAGGAAGGACTTGCCGGGATCGATATCGAGTTCGGTGACGGCGTGGCGCGTCGCCGACTCTTCGGCGGCTTCGCCTTGCCAGTGGCAGCGGACGGTGTGGCCGTTGGCAACCTCGCGCCACGGCGGCGAAACTTCACGGCAGACCGGCATGACGTGCGAACAACGGTCGGCGAAGCGACAGCCGGCGGGCATGGCGGCGAGCGATGGCACCTGGCCGGGGATGGTGGTCAGTTTCAGGCCGCGCCGCGAGATTTCCGGCAGCGCCTCGAACAGGGCTTGCGTGTAGGGATGGCGCGGCTGGGTGAAAAATTCTTCGCGGCTCGCTACTTCGACCAGTTCGCCGGCGTACATGACGCCGATGCGGTGGGCCATGCGGGCGACGACGCCGAGGTCGTGGGTGATGAGCAGCATGCCCATGCCACGGTCGACCTGAATTTTGGCCAATAAATCGAGGATCTGGGCCTGGACGGTGACGTCGAGGGCGGTCGTCGGTTCATCGGCGATAAGCAGTTCCGGCTCGCCGGCCAGGGCGATGGCGATCATGACGCGCTGCTTCATGCCGCCGGAAAGCTGGAAGGGGTATTCGGTCAGCCGACGCTCGGGGTCGGCGATGCCGACCTGACGCAGCAGGTCGACCATGCGTTCGGTGGCCGCCGCGCCGCGCAGGTCGAGGTGGCGTTCGAGTACTTCGCCGATCTGGCGGCCGACGGTGAGCACCGGGTTGAGGCTGGTCGCCGGTTCCTGGAAGATCATCGCCATGCGGCCGCCGCGGTAGGCGCGCATATCGGCTTCGGAGAGGCTGAGCAGAGGCTCGCCTTCGAGGGAAACGCGGCCTTCGAGAATCCGTCCGGCGGCGGGCAGCAGGCGCATGATGCCCTGCGCCGTGGCCGACTTGCCGCAGCCGGATTCGCCGAGCAGGGCGAAGGTTTCGCCTTTTTCAATCGAGAAGGAAATGCCGTCGACCGCGGCCAGCGTTTTCTTGCCGGCGGTGAAGCCGAGACGGAGGTTTTCGACCTTCAACATTGAGCCAGGCCTCCATTGTTCTGCAGCCAACAAGATGCTGGCTTACCGGCCAGGCGGGCCGCATTCGCTTTGCTCGCATCCCCGCTATGCGGGGCCCCTGCTCGGTAGCTCATGCGACCGCCCTCGGGTCGAATGCGTCGCGCACGGCGTCGGCGAACAGGTTGGCGGCGAGGACGAGGATGAACATGGCGGAAAAGGCGGCGACCAGCGACCACCAGACGACCGGCTCGCGGCCGAGTTCCATGCGGGCGTTGTTGATCATGGTGCCGAAGCTGGTCATCGTCGGATCGACGCCGATGCCGACGTAGGAGAGCACGGCTTCGGCCAGCACAAGCCCGGAGAAGTCCATGACCAGCGCGATGATGACGATGTGCATGAGGTTGGGCAGGATGTGGCGGACGATGATGCGCCAGCTCGACACGCCGAAGGCCTGCGCCGCCTGGATGTATTCGAGTTCGCGCAGCTTGAGCGTTTCGCCGCGAAGCAGACGGCACAGCCCCGTCCAGCTCGTGATGCCGAGGATGAAGCAGAGGGCGAGCAGGCGCAGGTCAGCGCGCTCGGCGGCGGTCGAGAACCATTGCGGATTTGTGTCGATGACGACCTGCATCATGAGCACGGCGGCAGCGATGAGCAGGACGCCGGGAATCGAGTTCAACACGGTGTAGATGTACTGGATCAGGTCATCGACCCAGCCACGGAAATAGCCGGCGACGATGCCGAGCAACACCGCCATGGGGAGCATGACGAGCGTCGTGACGAGGCCGATGATGAGCCCGGTGCGCACGCTTTTGAGGATTTGATAGAGCACGTCCTGGCCGACCTTGTCGGTGCCGAAGACGTGGTAGTAGCCGGATAGCCAGAACAACGGAACGGCAAAAACCAGGATGAGCAGCAGCGTGAGCAGCACGGCATCCCAGGCGAAAGCCGCTTCGCGCAATTTCAATTTTGGGCTTTTTTTCCGGTTGACCGTAGCAACCGCAGCAAACACGCCCAGCCAGCCGATAAAGGCCAGCACACCGGCCTTGAAGGCCGTGAAAGCGGCATCCTCGGCGACTTCATCCTCGCGCTCGCCGAGATGCTTGCCGCCGTGCTTGAGGCGCGGGTAGTCGCGCACCGTTCCCTGCCCCGGCAGGTCGATGGTTTCCTTGGCGTAGAGGCGCGTGGCGAACGGCGCCGAATAGGTTTTTTCGTTGCGCGAACGCAGCGGCGCGGCGAGCGCATCAAGGACCGATAACACCTCGATTGCGTAAACCGCCTTCTGCCCTGGCTTGCTTTCGAGCTGTGCCCGGTAATGCAGCGAATCGAGCAGGCCGATCAGGATGAAGGCGAGCAGCACCGTCGCCGAAGCCATGCCGACCCGATTGGCCCCGACCCGGCGCCAGGCGGCGAGTAGCGGCGGGGTCTTGGCGATCAACACGCCGACACCGACGCCAGCCGCGACGAGCAACCAGATCAGGATATCCGACCACAGCACGACGACCTGGAAGCCCATCATTCGAAGCGTATCCGCGGATCGACCAGCGTGTAGGAAATGTCGGTCAGGATCAGGCCGACGATGTAGAGCACCGAGCCGATGAAAACCATCGAGCGCACCACCGAGAAATCCTGCGCGTTGATCGCATCGATGGTGTAGCTGCCCAGGCCGGGGATGCCGAAGAAGGATTCAGTGAGCAGCGAGCCCATGAAGAGCATGGGGATGACGACCACGACGCCGGTCAGGATGGGAATCAGCGCATTGCGCAGAATGTGGCGGAAAAAGACCAGCGTTTCCGGCAGGCCCTTGGCGCGGGCGGTGCGCACGTAATCCTTGCTGACCTCTTCGAGGAAGATCGTCCGGTACCAGCGCGTCGAGGAACCGATGCCCGACACCACGCCGATCAGCACCGGCAAAATCAGAAACCGCCACGCCTCCAGCCCGTCACCAAAGCCGGAAATCGGCACCAGCCGCCACACCTTGCTGATCAAATACTGGCCGCCGATGATGTAAAACAAGCCGGAAATCGACATCGCTGCCACGCACAGCACGACGCCCCAGAAATCGAAGGCGGTGGCGCGGAAGAAGGCCAGCGTCAGGGCGAAGGTGATGGTCACGAACAGGCCGAGAATGAAAGTCGGCAGCGCGATGGCCAGCGAGGGCAGCATCCGGTTGCCGATTTCGCGGGCAATATCGCGGCCATCCTCGGCCCGGCCAAAATCGCCGACGAACATGCGCGCCGATTTCTCGAAGAAGATCGTCTCCGTCACGGTCGACAGGCCATTTGCCCCGGAATTGAACATCAGCGGCTTGTCATAACCACGCTCGACCTTCCACTTTTCAATCGCCTCCGGCGTCACCCGCTTGACGCCAAGCTGCATGCGCGCCATGTCGTCCGGCGTATTGACGACGAAGAACAGCGCGAAAGTCACGAGGTTCACCCCGATCAGGATGGGCAGCGCGTACAGCAGGCGGCGGACGATGTAGGCAAGCATTGGCCCGATTATGCCAAGAGCCGGGGGACTTGTCCCTGCCGCACCGGCACCGGCGAGGAAATGCGGCCGAGCCGACCTCCCGCCAGCGGGCGATATGGCATCATCCGGTCATGAAATTCCAACAGTCGATTCCCGCCAACGGAGCGGCAGCATGAGCGGCTGGGCGCTGCTCGGTGGCCTGGCCGGCGGCGTCGGCCTCTTCCTGCTCGGCATGGGGATGATGACCGATGGCCTGAAACTCGCCGCCGGGCCGGCCCTCGAACGCGTCCTTGCCGAATCGACGAAAACCCGCTGGCGCGGCCTCACCTCCGGCATCATGGTGACGGCGCTGGTCCAATCGTCGAGCGCCGTGACGGTCGCCACCATCGGGTTCATCAATGCCGGCCTGCTCAACCTGTCGCAGGCGCTGTGGGTGCTGTTCGGCGCCAATGTCGGCACCACCATGACCGGCTGGCTGGTGGCACTGGTCGGCCTCAAATTCAAGATCGAGGTGCTCGCCCTGCCGCTCATCGGTGTCGGCATGATCCTCCGCCTGTCCGGCGCCGGCGCCCGACGCGGCGCACTGGGCACGGCGCTCGCCGGCTTCGGCGTACTCTTCCTCGGCATCGACATGCTCAAGGAAACCTTCTCCGGCCTGTCCGCCGATTTCACGCTACCGGCCGGCGACGGCATCGGCGACATCGCCCTGCAAGTCGGCATCGGCCTCCTGCTCACCATCCTCATGCAAAGCTCCAGCGCCTCGCTGGTCATCGCCCTCACCGCCGCCCAGGGCGGCCTGCTCACCACTCAGGGCGCCGCCGCCGTGGTCATCGGGGCCAATATCGGCACCACCGTAACGGCGCTTATCGCCGCCATTGGGGCCACGCCCAACGCCAAACGGGCCGCCGCCGCCCACATCCTGTTCAACCTGATCACCGGCCTCGTCGCCCTGCTCCTGCTCCCCTGGCTCATCGAGTTCCTTTCCATGCTGCGCCAGTGGCTCGGCCTGGACGAAGCGCCGGCCGCCAAGCTGGCGCTCTTTCATAGCGTCTTCAACGTGCTCGGGGTCATCCTCATCTGGCCTGTCGCCAGCCGCATGACGCGCTTTCTCGAAGCCCGCTTCAAGAGCGCCGAGGAAGACGAAGGTCGTCCGCGCCATCTCGACCGGAATGTACTGGCCGTGCCGGCGCTGGCGGTCGACGCGCTGAACCGCGAAGTGCGTCATCTCGGCGGCCTCGCCATCGCCACCGTGCGCGCCGCCATCGAAGCGCCGCAAGGCCTGGCCCTGCCCTATCACAAGGAAGCGGCAGCCAGCCTCAACCAAGCCATCGCCGAATTCGTCACCCAGCTACATCGTGTCGGCGCCGGCGACAGCGCCCGCCGTCTGCCGGTCATCCTGCGCCTGGCTCGTTACTACGAGACCGCAACCGAACTGGCCGTTGAAGCCTCGGCAGCAAGCGGCGAATTCGCCGACCGGATGCCCGACTCGCCAACAGCCGCCTTCGCCGGCGCAGCCAAGGCATTGCTCATCGCGGCCGAACCGGAGGCAAGCGAAACGGGCGGCCTGGAGCCGGCCGTAAACGAAATGGAAGGCGCCTATCAAGCCCTCAAAGCGCATCTGCTGGCCGCCGGCGCGGCCGGCCAATTGCCGGTAACCGGGATGGATGCCCGACTGCGCGCCGCCAGTTCGCTACGCCGGGCGCTCGAGCAAACCGCCAAGGCGGCCCGCTTGCTCAACGAGGTTCAAGCCGACTGAGTCGCGACCGCCGGCCTACTGCGCCCCGTCCTCGTCGTCCGCCCCGCGCAGACGGCGGTCGAGCCGCTCATCGGGATTGGCGAAGTAGCAATTGAGCGCTTCCTTGAGGTTGTCGACGGCTTCGGCCTTGGTCAGGCCGTCGGTGGTAATGTCCAGCTCGATGCAGCGGGCGATGAAAACACCGTCCTCGAAATCGACAGTAAAATTCAGTTTTTCAGCCATGAGTCAGATTCTGCAATGGTTTCCGGATGCACGCGCCTATCGCAGCGGCATGCTTTTTACATTTTTTAATGCTTCAAACCGCCACACAAAGGTAAAGTGCGCGACTCTGAATTCAAGCAGGCGCCTTTCGAAAAGTCGGGCACAACAAAAAAGCGCCCCGAAAGGCGCTTGATTTTAGGTGCTGGCGGAGAGGGTGGCCGCCACCGCAACATCCGTCAAGTTACCAATAACACCTTAAAGCACCGTAATACAAAGGGTTTTAGTCCGCCGTCCATTTACAGAATCCGTCGTCATCTGCTATAATCCGTATCTGAATTCACATCTGATGCGGAGCTGAAGATGGCCAAGGCAAAGACATTCAACCCGGACGATTATATCAAGCCCGGCGTCCATTCCACGGGCGAACCAAACCTGTATCTGCTGATCTCCACAGTCGGCAACAATGCCCGCAGTTGGACCTTCCGCTACTACCGCGAAGGCAAGACCAACGTGCTCGGCCTCGGCCCATTGCACACGGTTACCTTCAACGAGGCCAAGGTCAAGGCACTGGAACTTCGCCGTTGGCTACTCGAAGGCAAAGACCCGAAGATTGAACTGAGCAAGCGCAAGCTGGCGGCCGTTGCCAAGCTGACTTTTGATCAGTGCGTCACCCAATACATTGCAGCCAAGTCGCCTGAATGGTCAAACCCAAAGCACATCAAGCAGTGGAGTGCGACGCTTGCAACTTACGCAAGCCCGGTAATTGGCGCCATGCCCGTGGATCAGGTGGAAACCAGCCACTTATTGAAAATCCTGAACCCGATCTGGGCAACCAAGACCGAAACAGCAACTCGAGTTCGCCAGCGTATTGAAGCCGTGCTGGCCTACGCCAAATCACTGAAGTTGCGCGATGGCGACAACCCGGCGGCTTGGGAAGATCACCTCAAAAATCTGCTGGCATTACCCAGCACCCTGAAAAAAGTTAAGCATCACCCTTCCCTACCGTGGCAACAAATGCCAGCCTTTATAGCAGCCTTGCGGCAACGTGAAGGGCAAGCCGCAAAGGCAATTGAGCTGCTAATCCTATGCGCCAACCGCAGCATTGAGGTTCGCGGAGCTGAGTGGAAGGAATTTGACCTTGAGGCAAAAACTTGGACCATCCCGGGCGAACGCATGAAGGCAGGCATCGAGCACACCGTGCCGCTATCCCCTGCCGCACTTGAGTTACTGAAAGGGTTGTCACGCCACGAAGGCACCGATTTCCTTTTTCCCTCGGCTAAGAAAACTATGCTTTCAGACATGACTCTTTCAGCTCTTGTTCGCGGCATGAATGATGGCGAGTCAGGGCCAACTTGGACAGATGCTAAGGGTCAAGCGATTGTCGTGCATGGATTCCGAAGCTCTTTTCGGGTCTGGGCAGCCGAAGCAACCAACATTCCGCGCGAAGTTGCCGAGCATGCCCTCGCCCACCAGTTGCCAGATGCGGTCGAAGCCGCCTATCAACGCAGCACCTTGCCCGTACAGCGCGCCCGCCTAATGGCCGAATGGTCGGCATGGGCAACCTCGAAGCCGGGCACTGTGGTGCCAATGCGTACAACGGAGGCGGCATGATTAGCAAAGCCCTCAGTACGGTACTTGATGAGTTGCTGGCGGCTTGCGCCGCATCATCCGATAGCGACATCAAGAAATTGGCTGAACGCGTGGAGGCGAAGCGCAAACCACGTGGCAGGGGGAGACAAAAGGCGGAATTGCCGACACCCAAAATGGCGACGGTGGCGGGTAGTGCTGAAGCATTCGCGGTTTGGCATTCTCTACCCCCTGAACATGGGCAGACAAAGACCGTATGGTCGGAAACAGAAGTCCGCCGTCAGATTGCCAAGATGCATGGGGTTAGTTCGCCCAACACCGTGAAGAAGCTTGTCCGGGCAATTCATGCCCGGCTGACGCCCACAAAACAGAGTGACATTTCTTTGTTTGGCCAACTGACAATGGCGCAAAAATCGGTCAAATAATAGCCATTACTGACCGATTCGACCTGCATTGCACCGGTCGCTAAGCTGACTCCACCGACTCATAAGGAGGCAGCAAATGAACAACCACCGATTACTGACAGAAACGCAGGCCGCTGATCTTGCACAAGTGCAGCCAAAGACCATCGCTGACTGGGGGCGAGCGGGCAAATTGCCACGCGTCAAGCTCAGCGCACGCTGCATTCGCTATCGCAGCGAAGATGTACAGGCACTTATCGAGAGCAGCCTCGAAGCGGCACAACCCCACCAATAAAAACCCCGACACGCTCTGACCAGCGAATCGGGGTTTTACATACAGATAAATCCGAATTTAGCAGAAACGCTATATCGCTGAAAGAGTTGCGCCGGGGTTTCCGCACAAGGAAACCACATGCCCCGCAACAACACCGCCTTTCAAGAACGAAAGAAGAAGCGAGAAGAACTGCACGCTTCGCGCCTACGTGATGCCGACCAGTCCGACGCGCGCTACACCAACGACGCCAAAGCCTTGGCTGCCATGACGTCCGCGGCACAAACCACCAAAGATGCCAATATGCCAACCGAAGCAATAACCACCGCCGGCGCAGGTTCGGGGAACCTGTCTGCCGACAAGCTCCAAATTGACGCTCGCTCAGTCAAAGAACTGGACAACAAACACTACCCGACAACTATCCATACCCCGCCCTCGCCGGCCGTTGAGCCTGAAGAATGGGAACGTGAGACCGGACCGACGATGACGCCAGCCAATATCACTGGGCCCGAAAATGAAGCAGCGGCGCTCCCTGAAGGTTTAGTGCCCGATCTGGACATGGCCGGGCAATACATCGAAGCCCTGACCGGCAACCGCGAAAGCATCATTACCGTTCAGACTTTCAGTGACAACGAGGCCACCAAGATTATCGAGGCCGATGGCAAAAAGGTCGATCCATTGGCAAAGATCAGGCACGGCACGATGACCGATCTTGCACCAGAGCTTGCGAAATTAAATCGGCAAGGGGCCGGCATTTTCATCTGCGTAAATGAAACCAATCTAGCTGGCCGCAAAGCAGCGAACATCATCGGAGTGCGTGCAGTCTGGGGCGATTTCGACGGTGCAAATGCTAGCGAATTGGCAAATGCCGCCACTGAAAGTCTGCCGCCGAGTATCGAGATTGAAACCAGTCCCGGCAACAGGCATCTATATTGGCTGACCAGCAATGTTTCCGTCGCCGGATTTCGCCCACTTATTGACCCTCTTACGGCCGCAATCGGCAGCGACCCGAGTGCCAGAACCATTGAGCGCGTGCTCCGCATCCCCGGTTTCTTCCACTGCAAGAGGGAGCCGCGAATGGTCCGACTGCTTTCGGAGCATCCTGAGCGCCGCTACACCACTGAACAGATCGTTGCAGCCTTCGCTCTGGACAGCATACCAACCACCGACACAGAACCACGAGAGGTCGCTACGTTTGATGAGCTGGCCTACGTGCTGAGCGAACAGAAGGTAGCCGACCTACGCTCAGCCCTGACGTTTCTGGATGCAAAGGATCGCAACACTTGGATCGCGGTTTGCGGCGCCCTTTGCCGCTCAGGCGACCCCGGTTTTAAAGTGTTTCATGATTGGTCGAAGACAGCACCGAACGACGGCAAGCATGGCTATCAAAATGAAACTGATTGCCGAGCAAAATTCCTTGAGATGGCACCCCACGCCAAGTCAGCACCCGAGGCGATTTTCAAAATGGCCACAGAAAAGGGATGGATCAACAAACCGGCATCAGCAACCGCCTCCACCGGCTTTCGATTTGTCCCACTCAGGGAGTTGGCGGACAGCACGGTCAATCCACACTGGGTGGTCAAACATTGGCTTGAGCGAGACACCGTCACCTGCATCGCCGGCCAGCCAAAGCACGGTAAATCATTCAGCGCCTTCGACATTGGCCTGCACGTGGCAGCAGGTATCCCGTGGTGCGGCAAGCGGGTCGAACAGGGGGCAGTATTCGTCATCGCTGGCGAAGGCCAAGGTGGCACGTCACGCCGCACTAAAGGGTGGTTGTTGAAACACCCGGAAGTCAGCAAGGACATCCCGTTCTACGTCAGCAACAAATCAATCCAGCTCGACACCATTGGCGCCGAGAAGACCAAGGCAATCATCGAGGATATGTGCAAAGAGTACGGCATCGCCCCCTCAATGATCATTGTCGATACGCTCGCCCGCAGCTTCCCCGGCGATGAGAACAAGACCGAGGACATGAACACCTTCGTGGCCGCGCTGGATCAGCACCTCAAGGTGATGGATGTGGCACTGATCATCGTGCATCACAGCACCAAGTCAGGGAGCGATGTGTTGCGTGGTAACAGCGCCTTGCGCGGCGCCCTTGACGGTCTGATTGAAGTGGCCAAGGCGGACACCCCCAGCCCGACGGGCGGCATCCTGATCGAAGTGAAACCACATTGGTTAAAGGACGGGCACCCTCATCGAAAACCACGCAGTCTCGCCGGACCGACTCAAGCCCGGCCATGGTCTGCCGGAGTTTCAACTCATCAATGCGCCACGGGGCGTTGAAACCACCAAGCCGCTGAGCCGGTATCAGGCCATTCCTAATGTGGCGCCTGACGGTAGATGGCTTGAGCTTGAGCAGAACCCCGGTTTCTTCGATTGTGAGGAACATGAGAAAAACCTCTGTGCATATGATGTAAATACGATGTTAATCGTATTTGCGCATCGATACAATACTTTTGATTGCCATTGGCTATAGGCCGCGCATTGCAGTTTATTTTTTTTGTATTTTTCACCGAGCTTTTTGTCGCCGCCAAGAAATTGCCCAGAACCAAAATCTGATTTTTTAATCTGGAAACGCATGCGGATGCCCGCCGGCCAGAGGGAACTGAAAAACCTTGGGGGCCGGACGAACCCATCCCCTATTACTGCAGACAATCCGGAAAAACGGGGGTGCGGTGGGTCCGGAATGAGTTTTCGCGTATTTGGCTCAGTCAGACTGACCGTGCGAGGGTACAGCCAGTCGCTCAAGCGGGGGCAACCCAAGCTTCGCGCGGTCACGATTGATAGCATCGATCTCAAGCTTCTTGGCTTCACCCTTCAAACGGCGCAACCTGATAACCCGGCACCTGCCCGAGCAGGTCAGCGCTGAAGGCCGGGCATCCACCGGCAAAGGCGCCTCGCACTCACTGCATACCCTCTGCCCCAACACCTTGCGCATCTCGCGCACCTTGATCGCTTGCGACACCGCACTGCGGCTGATGCCTGTTTGCTTGGCTGCAGCGGCGGCACTCACCCCAACCGCAACAAGCGCCAACGCCTCGGCTACCCCTGACTTTCCTAGCTCCATGACTGGTTTCACAGTGACTCGACGGGACGAACTGTAACACATCAACTTGACATATGTTAAGCACATCTGTTACAATGCCAAGTCATCGGCAGCCCGGGATTTTCCCGAGTTGCCTTTTTGCATTGGAGAATTGGAAATGAACAAAACTCATACAGTCCGCACCGAGTTCGACCCCGAAAGCCGGAATCTCAGGGTATTCATCTGCGACAGTGCGCTTGGGTTCGACATCCCGGCCGATGTCGATATGAATGATGCACGCCAGCGCGACGCCGCGACTCTCTGCTGTCTGCTACCACTGACGGCAAAACTGGCAAACGCGACACCATCGCTGATAGATGAACATGCGCTCGACGAGTTGAGAATTTTAGCGAACGACGCCCGCCGGGAGCGCATTTAGGACAACAATCTTCAGGCACTTCCGGTCTTCTATCGCCCCGAGATGGTGGCAGAGTCAGGCAGCTTCAGTCCGTCAGCAGGCAAGCCCCGCCTCGCGGTTGAGAGTTGGCAAGCACTGGGTTTGCCGCTCGACATCCGCAGCTTTGACCCAGTAACGCTGGAGCAGATCAAGCGCGCCCATAATCCTGTGTTTGTGGATGACCTGCTCGACTGTCGGATAGAAAACGGTTTCGGCAACCACCGGACCGACGTTGCTGCCAGCCTGCCCTACACCTCGGGCAGCATGCTTGCGGCTGCACAGGAAGCGTTGCGCAATGGTGTTGGGGCCATCAGCCCAACCAGCGGCTTTCACCACGCTGGGTACGC
Organism: Betaproteobacteria bacterium HGW-Betaproteobacteria-4; assembly: GCA_002840785.1. Lineage (GTDB taxonomy): Bacteria > Pseudomonadota > Gammaproteobacteria > Burkholderiales > Rhodocyclaceae > Azonexus. The sequence goes on from PHCH01000049.1 coordinate 14,061, forward strand.
TCACGCAGCTGGATTTTGCAGTTTGAACGGTTTGATGGTCACGGCCATGAATTTGCCTGACCTGCGCGTTGGCATCCTCGACTTCGACATGCACTATGGCGACGGCACCAACGACACCATCGTTCAACTTGATCAGCGCCAGCGGGTTATCCACTACACGCAGGGTGCCCAGCGACGGGTATCGGGCGGCGCCTTCCTCTACAGCATACCGGACATCCTGAAACGCTTCGAGGGGTGCGATGTGCTTCTGTACCAAGCGGGAGGTGATCCCGCAATTGGTGACCCGCTGGGCAACTGGCTGACCGTTGAACAACTGGCCAAGCGTGATGCGCTTGTGTTCAGTGGGTTGCGCCGGATGGCGGTGCCGGTAGCGTGGAACTTGGCCGGTGGGTATCAATCACCCTTCGAGAATGTTCTGCGCATTCACGACAACACGATGCGTGCGGCCGCGAGGGTCTGGCTCAACAAAGTTTCGATTTAGCAACACAGGCGCCAGAAGACACTAGCCAGAGCGCAGGCATTTTTCTCATCCTCACTTCAACGACCGGGTAAAATCGGCGCAAAAACGAGAGGCAAAATATCTGAAATCACATCTGACACAAAAAGAAAAACCCGCAAAGCCAGTAGCAGAGCGGGTCTTCAGTTGGTTGCTGGCGGAGAGGGTGGGATTCGAACCCACGGTACCTTGCAGTACGCCTGATTTCGAGTCAGGTACATTCGACCACTCTGCCACCTCTCCGCAGCGGCTTTCACTTTTCGCCGCCAGTTGCGGCGACGTCGGCTCATTGCCTTTTCCGACACCGGCGCAACACGAACTGGTCGTCCTGATCCGGCCCGGCCTGCTGACCTACGCGACTGACGACAATGGCAATCCGAGCGGACTCGAATACGACCTGACCCAGGCCTTCGCCCAGGAACTCGGCGTCGACGTGAAGTACCTCATTGTCGAGCCCGAGGAACTCGAGGACTACCTCGTCGGCGGCCGCTACCACCTCGCCGCCGCCTGGCTTTCGCCGAGCGCCGACGAGACCATGCAGGCGACGCCGGCGATCACCCAGACGCGGGATGTGCTCGTCCAGAACGAGGCTTCGCTCCCGCTCTCCGAGCTTGCCCAGTTGTCGGGCAAGACCGTTCATGCCATGGCCGGCTCGCGGCAGGCCGAGACGCTGAGCCGCTTGGCCCGCGAGATACCCGGGCTGAATGTGGTCACCGTCGGCCAGGGAACCAGCCTCGATCTGCTCGAAAAACTCGGCGAACGGGAAATCGAATACGTTGCCATCGACGAGGGTTTCGAGGAAATCGCCAACCAGTACGTTCCCAACATGCGGACGACGCTGACCTTGAACGAAACGCAGCCGGTTGTCTGGCAGCTGGGCCGGCACCCCAACCCGGAACTGCGCATCAAGCTCGACGCCTTTATCGAGCGCATCCGCCACGACGGCACGCTGGCCCGCTTGGAGGACCGCTACCTCGGCCATGTCCGGCGACTCCGGCAGGCCGATGTCGTCAAGTTCCTCGGCGAAGTCGAGACCACGCTGCCCAGGTTCCGCAAGTTCTTCGAGGCGGCGCAGGCGCTGACCGGAATCGACTGGCGACTGCTCGCTGCCGTCTCCTACCACGAGTCGCACTGGGACCCGAACGCGACCAGTTACACCAATGTGCGCGGCATCATGATGCTGACCGAAGATACGGCCGATCACCTGCAGGTCGGCAATCGTCTCGACGCCAGCGAAAGCATCCTGGCCGGCGCGCGTTACATCAACATGCTCAAGGAATTGCTGCCGGAAGAAGTCGAGGAGCCGGATCGCACCTGGCTGGCGCTCGCCGCCTACAACATCGGGCCCGGCCATTTCAACGGCGCCCGGACGCTGGCCAAACAGCTCAAAGCCGACCCCAATTCGTGGTACGACATGAAGCGCGTGCTGCCCAAGCTGGCCCAGCCCAAGTATTTCAGCATGGTCAAGACCGGCCGTGCCCGCGGTGGCGAAGCGGTCATTTTGGTCGAGAACATTCGCAGCTATTACGACATCCTGCTGCGCAACGCCTCACCCTTCGCCCCGACGCCATCAGCCGCCGCTGGCCTGACGCGGCTGGTGCTCGAAATCGAGGAGCGGCGCAAGGCCTACGTCAAGCGGATTGCCACTGCCAAGACGATCTCGGCGACCGAACAGGAAGGAACGGGAGAGGCTACGCTGCGTCTGCCGACTATTGGGCAGGAAGTCAAAGACTGACCCCCTCCCCTTTTCAGGGGAGGGAGGCTGACCCCTGTCAGCTTAGCTGGCGGAAAGAACTTCCAGCCCGCCCATGTACGGGCGCAGCACGGCCGGAACGGTCACGCTGCCATCGGCCTGCTGGTAGTTTTCCAGGATGGCGACCAGCGTGCGACCAACAGCCAGACCTGAACCGTTCAGCGTGTGGCACAACTCCGGCTTGTTCTTGTCGTTGCGGAAACGCGCCTGCATGCGCCGGGCCTGGAAGGCGCCGAAGTTTGAGCAGGACGAAATTTCGCGATAGGTGTTCTGGGCCGGCAACCAGACTTCGAGGTCGTAGGTCTTGGCGGCGGAGAAGCCCATGTCGCCGGAACAGAGCGCCATGCGGCGGTACGGCAGTTCGAGTTTTTCGAGGATGACTTCGGCGTGGCGGGTCAGCGCTTCGTGCGCTTCGGCCGATTGCTCGGGATGGACAACTTGAACCAATTCAACCTTGTCGAACTGGTGTTGGCGGATCATGCCGCGCACGTCGCGACCGCCCGAACCGGCTTCGGAACGGAAGCACGGCGTGTGGCAGACGAACTTGAGCGGCAGCACCTCGGCGGCGAGGATTTCGTCGCGCACGATGTTGGTCACCGGCACTTCGGCGGTCGGGATCAGGTAGAGCGGGTCCTGGTCGCCGCGCAGGACCTTGAACAGGTCTTCCTCGAATTTCGGCAACTGGCCGGTGCCGTACAGGCTGGCGGCGTTGACGAGGTAAGGCGCGTAGAGTTCGGTGTAGCCGTGGTCGGCCGTGTGCGTGTCGAGCATGAACTGGGCGAGCGCGCGGTGCAGGCGAGCCAGGCCGCCCTTGAGCAGCGAAAAGCGCGAGCCGGCGATCTTGGCGGCGGTAGTGAAATCGAGCTGACCGAGCTGTTCGCCGACGTCGGTGTGATCCTTGACCGGGAAGTCGAACGTGCGCGGCGTGCCCCAGCGCTTGATTTCGACGTTGCCGGTTTCGTCGGAGCCAACCGGCACGGACTCGTCGGGAATGTTCGGCAACGCGGCGAGAATGGCGTTGAACTGTTCGAGCAACTCGCCGAGGCGGGCTTCGGAAGCCTTCAACTCGTCGCCCAGCGCGCCGACTTCGGCCATCACCGCGGAAGCATCCTCGCCCTTGCCCTTCAACATGCCGATCTGCTTGGACAGCGAATTGCGCTGGGCCTGCAGTTCCTGCGTGCGGCTCTGCAGCGTCTTGCGTTCGGCTTCGAGCGCCTTGAATTCGGTGAAATCGATGGGCTTGCCGCGCTTGGCCAGGCCTTCGGCGACGGCATCGAGGTTGGAGCGGAGTTGTTGGATATCGAGCATGGGTTTTCCTGAATTTCTACGGTCGACCGGAAAAAACGGCCAAAAACGAAATTATACGCGAGGGATAGGGCTAGCCGCCCCGGCCGGACCTTCGCATTGAAGCCCCCGACCGGCCAAATTTGGGTACCATCCAAGCCATAAGAAAACACATCCGACCTTGCCCGCGCATTTTCGGAGACCGCAATGGAAAACCCCGTTGCCCGGCATTTGCCCAGCAGAGCTGGTTTGTTCTTTCGGCATTTCACCGCCGCCTGCCTGATCGCCAGCGCTGGCCTCTTCCCGGCCGCCCATGCCGGCGACCTGAGCAAGTCCGATATCGAACGCCGTTTCGAGCCGCCGCTGCACGTTCAGGACAAGCTCACCCAGATTCCAGCCTGGCCGCTGACCAGCGAACTGGAGCCGGAGGGCGGGCCGGTCGGCTACGTTTTCGAATCGATCGATTTGGCCCCGGTACCCGGTTTCGAGGGCACGCCGATGAATTTCCTGGTCTCCATCGACCGCAAGGGAAATTTCATGAATGTCGAGTTGCTTCGCCAGCACGAGCCGGTGTTCCTCGGCGGCCTGGGCGAAGCGCCGCTGCGCGAATTCGTCACCCAATATGCCGGTCGCAACATCAAGCAACAGTTCCTGATCGCCCTCAACGCCGCCCGCAATCGCACCGGCCCGGCCGACACGCGTAGCGGTCAGGCAACGCTGGACGGCGTTTCGAAAGCCACCGCCTCGGTGCGCATCGTCAACCAGAGCGTGCTCGGCGCCGCCCTTGAAGTCGCCCGCGCCAAACTGGGTTTTGCCGACCGCAGCAAGCACGGCCCGGCGGCACAGGTGCGCACCGACGTTGACGAACCAGTGGCCTTTGCCGAGATGCTCAGGAACGGCATGGTCGGCCGTTTGCGCCTGAGCAATGCAGAAGTCGAAAAGCTGTTCGCCGGGACCGATGGCGCCGAGGTCGACGAAGAAGGTCTGGCCCAGCCGACGGACGTGTTCACCGACATCTACATCGCCTACCTCAACACCCCGAGCATCGGCCGCGCCATTCTCGGCGACGCCCAGTACAAGGAGGCCATGGCGCGCAATTTCGAGAACCGCCACCTGTGGTGGATTGCCTCGACCGGACGCTACCCCATCGTCGATGACAACTTTGTCCCGGGCGGCCAGTCATCGCGCCTGAGCATGGCGCAGGATGGCCTGTTTCTCGAACTGCGCGACCAGGGTTTCGAGCCGAAAGACATCGCCGGGCCGCCCGAACTCAACACCTCGCGCCTCTTCGGCGTCTATGCCGAAGCCGGCCTCGACCCCGGCCGGCCGCTCGACCTGACGCTGACCATCACCCGCGCCAAGGGCATGATCCTGCCCACCCTCACGCACAAGACGGTGACCCTCAAATACTCCCCACCCAGCCGCCTGTTCAGCTACCCGCCCGAACCACTCCCGGAATGGGTGCTGGCCTGGCAACAGCGCTGGCTCGACCTGAGCATCCTGGGCGCCGCGCTGATCCTGCTCAGCATCGCCCTCGCCGGCCCGCGCTGGATATCCGTCGACGCCCGCCGCCTCAAAATATTCCGCCTCGGCTTTCTCGCCTTCACGCTGCTCTACGTCGGCTGGTACGTCCAGGGCCAGCTCTCCATCGTCCAGGTCACCGGCGCCCTCAAATCGCTGAAATCCGGCCAGGGCCTGTCGAGCTTCCTCTACGACCCGATTTCGCTGCTGCTCATCGCCTTCACGCTGGTCAGCTTCGTGATTTGGGGTCGCGGCACCTTTTGCGGCTGGCTTTGCCCGTTCGGCGCGCTGCAGGAGTTTGTCGGCCTGCTCGCCCGCAAGCTGCATCTGCCGCGCCTGCACATTCCGCTGGCCGTTGCCAAACGCCTCGAATGGGGCCGCTACGTCGCCCTTGCCGTGCTCGTTGGTGCTGCGCTATTCCTGCCGCGCCAGGGCGAAAGCCTCAACGAACTGGAACCGTTCAAGACGGCGATCACCGTCGGTTTCGACCGCAGTTGGCCGTTCGTCGCCTACGCCGTCGCGCTACTCGTCGCCGGCGCCTTCTATTACAAATTTTTCTGCCGCTTCATCTGCCCGCTCGGCGCAGTCATGTCGCTCGGCGGGCGGCTGCGCCGTTTCGACTGGCTGACCCGCCGCGTCGAGTGCGGCAAGCCCTGCCAGAGCTGCAAGGCCAAATGCGCCTACGACGCCATCAAGCCGACCGGCGAAATCCGCTACGACGCCTGCTTCCAGTGTCTCGACTGCGTCGGCATCTACCACGACGCCAAGCGCTGCCCGGTCCTGCTCTATGAAAAAAAGGGCCTGGTTCTCACGCCGAAGGGCGTGATGGTCGCCGGATCAGACGGCTGAGCAGCGACCAGAAGCGCGTCAGCAACCAGCCGGCGAGCACCAGAAAAACGACGAGCAGGCCGAGAAAGACCAGCGGTGAGGCGAGCATGGCCCACAGACCGCCGAGCACCATGCCCTCCTCGCCGAACGAGGCGATCCAGTTCGAAAACGGCTCGGGCGAGGTGTTGATGGCCAGCCGGCTGCCAGCCTTGGCGAAATGGGTGCCAGCGGTGATCGTGCCGCCGATCAGCCCGGCCGCCACCGTCCACGCCGGATCAACCTCGCCCATGGCAAATGCCGCGAGCAGGGCACCGGCCGGGATGCGGATGAAAGTCTGGAAGCTGTCCCACAACGAATCGAAGGCCGGAATCTTGTCGGCAATCAGTTCGGCAAAAGCCATCAGCCCGGCAACCCCGATGACCAGCGGGTTCTGAAGCACGGCTAGCGTATCCGGCAGATGCAGGTAGCCGAAATTGCTCAACAGGCCGGCCAAAAAAACCACCAGATACAACCGCAAACCACTCGCCCAGGCCAGGCCGGCGGACAGGGCGATGGTCTGGATCTGGTCCATTATTTCTTGCCGGCCTTCCGATCCAGCTCCCGCAAGTGCGCCAGCTTCTGGCCGATCTGCCCTTCCAGTCCGCGCGGCGTCGGCTCGTACCAGCCCGGCTCGGGCATGCCGTCCGGCAGGTAGGTTTCACCGGCGGCGTAGGCTTCCGGCTCGTCGTGGGCGTAGCGGTAGGCGTGGCCGTGGCCGAGGTCTTTCATGAGTTTGGTCGGCGCGTTGCGCAGGTGGTTGGGCACCGGGCGCGAGCCGTCCTGTTTCACGTAGGCGCGGGCGGCGTTGTAGGCCATGTAGCCGGCGTTCGACTTGGCAGCGACGGCCAGATAAATCACCGCCTGAGCGAGCGCCAGTTCGCCCTCGGGCGAGCCGAGACGTTCGTAGGTTTCGGCTGCGTCATTGGCGATCTGCATGGCGCGCGGGTCGGCCAGGCCGATGTCTTCCCAGGCCATGCGGACGATGCGCCGGGCGAGGTAACGGGCATCGGCGCCACCATCGAGCATGCGGGTCAGCCAGTAGAGCGCGGCATCCGGGTTCGAGCCGCGTACCGATTTGTGCAGGGCCGAGATCTGGTCGTAGAAGGCGTCGCCGCCCTTGTCGAAACGGCGCAGGCTTTGCGCCATCGCTTTTTCGATAAATTCGCCGTCGACCGTAGCAAGCCCCGCCGTGCGCGCTGCCGTGCGCACCTGTTCGAGCAGGTTGAGCAAACGTCGTGCATCGCCGTCGGCCAGGCCGATCAGGCGTTCGCGGGCCGCCGCTTCAAAGCTCAGATCGGCCAGCGCCTGGGCGCAGGCGCGGTCGAAAAGCTGCCCCATCTCGGCTTCGTCGAGCGACTTGAGGACATAGACCGAAGCCCGCGACAGCAAGGCGGAGTTCAGTTCGAACGAGGGGTTTTCGGTGGTGGCGCCGATGAAGGTAAGCAGGCCGGATTCGACAAAGGGCAAAAAGCCGTCCTGCTGGGCCTTGTTGAAACGGTGGATTTCATCGACGAAGAGAATGGTGCGCCGGCCCTGCCCGCGCCACATTTCCGCCTGCGCCACCGCCTCGCGCACTTCCTTGATGCCGGAAAACACCGCCGACAGCGCAATGAACTCGCATTGAAACTGCGTCGCCATCATCCGCGCCAGCGTCGTCTTGCCCACCCCTGGCGGCCCCCAGAGGATCATCGAATGTGGCTGTCCGGATTCGAAGGCGAGGCGCAGCGGCTTGCCGGCGCCAAGCAGGTGCTGCTGGCCGATCACGTCATCCGGCGTTTGCGGGCGCAGTTGCTCGGCCAGCGGGGCGGCTGGATCAACGGTGGTTTGGGAAAACAAATCGCTCATGACATTCGGTTCCGGAAAATCGTCACGCCTCGTCCGGCCCGACAACGGACAGCTTGGGAAAGTAGTTGCGATAGCGCTTCACATCGCGGGTCAGCAGACGCATGCCGCGCACCAGCGCATGGGCGCCAATGTAAAAATCCGGCATCGGCGACGTTTTGACGCCCTCGCCCAGCCGATAGACGCGGAATGCCTGGCCGGCCAGAAATGCGGCATCCCACGGCAAATGCTCGCGCACCAGCGGCAAACCGGCCAGCGCGGCCTCCAGGTCGTCGGCCCGCTCATAACGCGGGCTGATTTCCGCCAGAATCAGCGGGTTGATCACCAGCGGCCCCTGCTGCCCCAGCTTTTCCAACTGATCGAGCGACCAATCGGCCCACACCGGGTCATCGGCCAGCACGTCGATCAGTACGCAACTATCGACCAGCGTGGCGGACGATACCGCCGTGACATAGCGGGCCGACGGCTCGTTAACGGCAGGACTGCCCATCGCCTCAGCCACGCAGAAAAGCCATGAATTCGTCGGTGCTCATGCTCTTGAACTGCGTCGCATTGGCCGAACCGCGAGCCTTGGCAAAGGCCGCACGTATCCCGGAAGAAGCCGGAAGCACGGGCCGAATGACCACATCGCCGTTATCCCGAACCTCGAATTCAACCTCGCCATGCGGGTGCAGCCCCGCCTTTTCCCGTACTGCCAGGGGAATGGTGACCTGCCCTTTGCTGGTAATTCTCATGAAAGACCTCCGCTTTCTTACTCTTACCGTAGAGTATTACCCGACCAGCGATCTGTAAAGCTCACGCTACAACAGCGAATTACCGCACCGCATCGACCGGCGACACCACGCCGCGCCCACCGCGATTGAGCACGTGCGTGTAGATCATCGTCGTAGATACATCGGCATGCCCGAGCAATTCTTGCACGGTGCGAATGTCGTAGCCGGAATGCAGCAAATGCGTGGCAAATGAATGACGCAGTGTGTGCACGGATACCGGTTTGCAGATTCCGGCATCCTCCACCGCCTGCTTCATCGCCCGCTGCAGTGCCTTTTCATGCGCATGGTGGCGACGCTCGATACCGCTACGTGGATCAACCGACAAGCCAGCCGCCGGAAACACCCAGAACCACGCCCAAGTAGCGCCGGCATTGGGGTACTTGCGTTCCAGCGCATGGGGCAAATAAACACCGGGCCGGCTGGCCGCCCTGTCCTGATCGAAAAGACGCCGGGCCGCCTGAAACTGATTCTGCAGCGGCTCGACCAGCGATCTCGGCAATACCGTCACCCTATCCTTGGCCCCCTTGCCATCCCGAATCAGGATTTCACCCCGGACAAAATCAACATCCTTGATGCGCAAGCGCAAACACTCCATCAGGCGCATCCCGGTGCCGTACAACAAGCGAACCATTAGGGACTGCTCCGGACGAACCACCGCCAGCAAACGAGCTACTTCATCGTGGTTAAGCACCGTCGGCAAACGCGCCGGCTTCTTCGGTCGCACCAGATCGTCGAGCCAAGGCAGATTGATCTCGAGCACATTCCGATAGAGAAACAGCAAGGCCGACAAGGCCTGTTGCTGAGTAGCTGCCGCCACATCGCGCTCGGTAGCCAGATACGAAAGAAACTTTGTCACCTCACGCGCTCCCATGTCCCGCGGATGGCGCAAACCATGAAAGCGGATGTAAGCCTTCACCCAATGGACATAAGCCTCCTCGGTACGTATGCTGTAATGCCGGATGCGTATCGCATCGACAACTTGCGCCAGCAGCTTTGGGGCGCGCTCGGAGGAAGAAATGGAAGTATCCGGTTTCATGGCGACAAAATACTGTATGGATAACCAGTTATATGCCAAAAACCACTGCCGAGCAAGGGGAAATTGCTGTCCTGTCCGCCAGCTTATTGGACAGGTTTCCGGATTAGGCGACAGTTTTGTCGTCTACTACTAGTTGGGCGTCTTGAGTCGTGCGCACACAATGTCCGCAATCTCTCCGGGCTGTGCCAGCTCAATACCGGCCGCTACGGCAATCCGCTGCATGGCCTTGCC
>PHCH01000049.1:23941-25280 GCA_002840785.1 Betaproteobacteria bacterium HGW-Betaproteobacteria-4
TCGCGTCCATTTCATTCCTCTCCGGGCGTCAGCCGCCCAACATTTCAGTCAACGCGGACCTTCGCGGCTACGCCGCTCGGCCAGTTACTGCCAGCGTTATGCCTCACCCAACCCATCGCCACTTTCCCCCTACGAGGTCGTTGCCAACAGGTTGCGCGCTGCGTCCTTCGCGGTTGTGCCACATTGCTGCACTGCCGCCCGCATCTTCCTTGTCGAGCCGGAAACCAGCGGCCCGCAAACTGGCCCCGCCTTCTTCCGGCAGGGTGTAGGTAAAAACCGGGTCATGCCCAAGCGCCCGCGCTGCTTTCCGTGCCGCTCCGTAGAGCATCGAGCAGGCGTTTCTTGCCCCGTCCGTGCAAAGGCGCGTTATCTCTGCCGCCGTGCCGTCGTCAAGCCGTGGCGCTACCGGCCTGCCCACGATTGCCACGCCGCGCAGTGTCCCGGTTTCATCTTCCACGCCTACCGCAAACTTGTAGCCAACCACCGGGCGGCTGTGCCGGTGCAGTCGGCGCACAAACTCATTCGCGGTTTTAAGGTCGGTCGGCACAATTCGCAGTTTCATCGGAGGTCCAAGGTCAGGCATAACATTACGGTCGAGGCGACCTGTCGCATAAAGCCGCTCCAGTCGCCTCACCTCCAGCGTTAGAGCGCTTACGTATTTCCGTGGCCAGCCCTATTGCCGTCGCAGCAGTCAGGGCTTTCTTCGTCCCCATCCACACATCAATGTCAATCGGCACTTCCGCTGTTTCGCAAACTTTCGCGCACGCTTCGCGCTCCGCGGCCACGGCTTCTGCAATGGCATGCTCAAGGACAATTTGCGCCGCCGCTTCGTTTTCGCAGCGGCGAATTCGCCGGTTTATTGATCCAAAATTCATTTCAGTCTCCGTAAAAAGCGCTCTAACACAACGCTCGTTCGGACCTGCGCGAAAAGCCGCGCAGGCCGCACAGCTAAGCGTTAGAAGGCTTCTGCTTTTTATGCTTCTTCGCTTCCCGTCGCTTGCCCTTGGCTTCGTGCCGGTTTTGGCCCGTCAGCTTGGCGTTTTCGTCGTTGCTACGGTCAACCGGAAATTTTGGCCAAAATTGAAATCGGGTTTGGGCGCTTTCCCGTCTGCCCAACATTCCCCGTTTGCAGCCAGCGGTCGCGGCTTCAAGCATTTCGCTTGCGCCGCCGCTTTCCCGGCAAACCCTTCTAACCCTGCGCTCAACCCGACCGCCCTGACGGGCGTCGGGTTAGCTCCACGTTGGGCGTCTTGAGTCGTGCGCACACAATGTCCGCAATCTCTCCGGGCTGTGCCAGCTCAATACCGGCCGCTACGGCAATCCGCTGCATGGCCTTGCC
>PHCH01000049.1:25321-26080 GCA_002840785.1 Betaproteobacteria bacterium HGW-Betaproteobacteria-4
TCGCGTCCATTTCATTCCTCTCCGGGCGTCAGCCGCCCAACATTTCAGTCAACGCGGACCTTCGCGGCTACGCCGCTCGGCCAGTTACTGCCAGCGTTAGAAGGCTTCTTCGCCAGTGCCTGTTCGCAGTACGGCGGAAGCATCCCGCGTGAGCGCATCAATACTTGGCGGCTCGGTGCTTTCGGATTTCCGTCTGCGTCGGTGCACTCCGCTGCCAGCGCATCAAGTGCCAGCGACATCTCGCGCAGCGCCAGTTCAAGAATCTGTTTGTCTTCGTCCATTTTTCGTCCTTTTCGTAGTTGACAGCAGCCGTCTAACACAGCGGTCGATGTCGCGCTTCGCGCTGGACGTCCCGCAAGCGGGCCGCCCATCACCTAAGCGTTATGCACCAACACCGTCGGCATCGATCAGGCAGCCAGCAGAAACGTGCATCCGGTTGTAGTTGCCGCCAAGAACGGCGGAAAGAGCTTTCCCTTTTCTCTCGTCAAACAACCGTACAACCATGCCGTCCGGCCAAATCTGCGCCCCAATCGCGGCAGTCGAGCCGGCTGCATTTGCATCGCGCACGGCCTGGAAAAGCGGCTCAAGCAGCGCCTTTTGTTCTTCCGTCAGTTCAATTTTCAGCATCTCGTTTTCTCCAAGTTGTTGCATAACATTTCATATATGGACTCCCCCAAAAAGCAAGGAAACTGATCGATAGGTTTGGCCGTTGGATAGCGCATGCAGTCGTATATCCGGCATCGATAGTGGGTTCCATTT
>PHCH01000161.1 GCA_002840785.1 Betaproteobacteria bacterium HGW-Betaproteobacteria-4
CGAAGCGACGGCATCGGAAATACGCGGAACCTGCACCTTGTTTGGCATTGGTAAGACCACATTGATTGGTAAGACCAGACAATTCTAACGAGCGTTTCCGCAAAGTGCAAGCCTAGGAATTTCCCTACATCGATTGACTAAGTATCGGTATTCACGTAAATTTTCGTCTTATCAACTATTGGTCTTACCATTTGACCGTTAAATAATTAACAACGGAGACAAGATGACCCGAACGACAACCCCGCCCTCCCGCCCGCGCGACGTTTATTTTTTTGCCACCTGCGTCGTCGACCAGTTCTTTCCCGGCGCCGGGATGGATGCGATCACCCTGCTTGAACGCCAAGGCATCCGCGTGCATTTCCCGGAAGAGCAGACTTGCTGCGGTCAACCGGCTTATACGAGCGGTTTTCCCGACGAGGCGCGCAAGGTCGCGGCGCATCAATTGACGCTGTTTCCGAACGACTGGCCGGTGGTCGTGCCCTCCGGTTCCTGTGCCGGGATGATGAAGCATCACTACCCGACGCTGTTTGCCGCCGACCCGGTGCGCAAGGCCCAGGCCGACGCCCTCTCGGCGCGCATTTATGAACTGACCGATTTTCTCGTCAATGTCCTTAATTTCCAGCCGGAAGACAAGGGCGGCGACTGCACGGTGGTGCTGCATACCTCGTGCTCGGCCCGGCGCGAAATGGGCGTGCACCTGACCGGGCGCCAGCTGCTCGGCAGCCTTGGCAAAGTGACCGTGGCGCAACAGGACCATGAATCGGAATGCTGCGGTTTCGGCGGCACCTTCTCGGTTAAGCAGCCCGAAATATCCGGGGCGATGGTTGAGGACAAGGTCAAGGCCTTGAAGGCGACCGGCGCCGAACGTGTGGTTAGCGCCGACTGCGGCTGCCTCATGAACATCCTCGGCCACGCCGCCTGGAAGGATGAACAGGAAGGCCGGAAGACGCCGAGCTTGCCCGGCGAACACATCGCCAGCTTCCTGCTGCGGAGGACTTCGAAATGAGCGCCCGTGAGCGGATTCTTTCGAAATTGAAGGCAAAAATGCCGTCGACCGTAGCAGAGCAGCCGGATGTCGCCGGCTGGTTTGCCACCCATCGCGTCGTCGAATCGGCGGCCGACAAGGCCAGCCGCTTCCGTGCCTGCATCGAACTGGCGCACGCCGAAGTGCACGCCGTAACCCCGGCCAACTGGCTGACCACCCTGCGCGAAGTATTGCGCACCAAGGATCTCGACAAGATTCTGGTGAGCGAGGAAACAACGCATGGCAGTGCCGTGCTTGATGAATTCCCGGCCCAAGGGATCGATTGCCAGGTTTACGACATGGCCATCGAGGCCTGGAAAACCGAGATGTTCAACGCCACCCCGGCCAGCCTGACCGCCGCCCGTGCCGCCATCGCCGAGACCGGCACGCTGATCCTCTGGCCCGACGCCGCCGAGCCGCGGCTGATGTCGCTGGTGCCGCCCGTCCATTTCGTGCTGCTCGACGCCGGCAAAATCTACAACACCTTTTTCGAAGCCATGCAGGCCGAAGGCTGGGCCAATGGCCTGCCGACCAACTCGCTGCTCATCTCCGGCCCGTCGAAGACTGCCGACATCCAGCAAACGCTGGCCTACGGCGCACACGGCCCGAAGGAACTGGTTGTACTGATGCTGACGGAGGACGAACAATGAGCGAGCACATTCTGGAGTTCAAGCCGGCCGAAGGCTTCCGCGCCCGCTCCAAGGCCGTCGTCGACAATCCCTTCCTGCGCCAGAGTTTCCGCGGCGCCATGGATTTCCTGATGAGCAAGCGCGCCAAAACCTGAGCCGCAACGGCATCCAGGTCCATTGGGCAGAGACGCCGGACGAAGCCAACGCCATCATCCTCGGCATCTGCCATGCGCAGCACGCCAAGCTGATGGTCAAGGGCAAATCCATGGTCAGCGAGGAAATCGAGCTCAACCATGCCGCCGAAGCGGCCGGCATCGGCGCGCTGGAGTCGGACATGGGCGAGTACATCGTCCAGTTAGCCGGCGAAAAGCCGTCGCACATCATCATGCCGGCGATCCACAAGACCAAGGAAGAAATCGCCCGGCTGTTCGCCGACAAGGTTGAAGGTGTCGATTACACCGACAACGTCGATGCACTGATCCAGATCGGTCGCAATGTCCTGCGCCAGAAGTTTCTCGAGGCCGACATCGGCCTCTCCGGCGTCAATTTCGCCGTCGCTGAAACCGGCACGCTATGTCTGGTCGAGAACGAAGGCAATGGTCGGATGTGTACGACCGCGCCACCGGTCCATATCGCCATCACCGGCATCGAGAAGATAGTCGAGAAACTCGAACACATTCCGCCATTGCTCTCCCTGCTCACCCGCTCGGCGACCGGCCAGAATATCTCGACCTACTTCAACATGATCTCCAGCCCGCGCAAGGCTGGCGAGAAAGATGGCCCGAGCGAAGTGCACCTTGTGCTGCTCGACAACGGGCGTTCGCAAGCCTATGCCGACGAGCAGTTGCGCAAGACGCTGCAATGTATCCGCTGTGGCGCGTGCATGAACCACTGCCCGGTTTATACGCGGATTGGCGGGCATGCCTACGGGACGACCTATCCGGGGCCGATCGGCAAGATCATCTCGCCGCATATGCTGGGGCTGGAGGCGACGTCGACGATGGCCACGGCCTCCTCGCTGTGCGGGGCTTGTGGCGAGGTTTGTCCGGTCAAGATTCCGATTCCGGAGCTGTTGATGCGCTTGCGGGAGGAGGCGTTTACTGCGCCGCATGCGGATCCTGCGATGGTTGGCCAGGGGGCGGGGTATAGCTGGTTGATGACTTCGGTCTGGAAGGGATGGGCGGCGGTTTATCGGTCGCCTTCCTTGTATGGCTTGGCGACCTGGTTGGGGAGTCGGTTTTCGTGGCTGATGCCTTCGAAGCAAGGGGCTTGGACTTCGGTTCGGGTGCCGTTGAAGCCAGCGGGGAAGCGGTTGCGGGATATGTTGCGGGAACGCGAGTGATGTTTCCCGTTCTCGGGCTGGGGGTTCCGCCTTGCTGGCGGGCGTACTTTCTTTTGCTTCGCCAAAAGAAAGTAGCCAAAGAAAAGGCGACCCCAAGGTCGGCGCCCCTTCGGGGTTCC
>PHCH01000050.1 GCA_002840785.1 Betaproteobacteria bacterium HGW-Betaproteobacteria-4
ACGGCGGTGCTGCTTGCCGTGCACGCCGCGCCCGTCTATTTCCACCGCAAAGGCAAGGGCCGCTTCCGCAAGGCGCCTGCCGACATTCTCGCAGCTGCTTTGGCCAGTCTTGAAAAAAAGCGTCAGCAAGCGCTCACGATGGAAGGCTGGATTGTCGAGCTGAGAGAATTCCGTCTGCCGCCGGAAATCGGCGCCATGACCGATGCCCTGCTCTACGCCCCGGACCGCAACAAACCGGAAACCAAGGCCTTCGAGACGGCCTGTGCCGAAGCCGGCCTGACGGCGGCGCAAATGCTCTTCAAGTGCGGCGCCATCAAGTCGCCCTACTTCCTGCATTACCGTCGCTTTTTGCACGAACAGTTCCCCAAGGGCGTCGCCTTTCCGCCCCTTGAGGCGCCCAAACTGCCGCGCGACCTGCCGCGCGCCGACGTCCGTGCCTTCTCGATCGACGACGCCAGTACCACCGAAATCGACGATGCGCTGTCGGTCGTCAAACTGCCCGGCATCGGTTCGCGCATCGGCATCCACATCGCGGCGCCGGGGCTGGCCATCGAACACGGTTCGCCGCTCGACGGCATCGCCCGCGCCCGGCTGTCGACGGTCTACATGCCCGGCAACAAGATCACCATGCTGCCCGACGCCGTGGTCCAGAATTACACGCTGGCCGGCGGCGTCGATTGTCCGGCTGTGTCGCTCTACCTGACGGTCAATGACTCGCTTGAAATCCTCAGCCATGAGTCGCGGCTGGAAATGGTGCACATCGCCGCCAACCTGCGCCACCACGAAATCGAACCCTGGTTCAACGCCGAAACGATCAACGGTCCGCTGCCCGATGCGCCGTTCAAGGACGAGCTGGTGCACCTCTGGCATTTCGCCAACGCCTGCGAAGGCCGGCGCGGCAAGCCGTCGGCGATGCAGGGCATCAACGATTACAACTTCGAGATCGCCGGCGATCTGGCCGATCCGGACAGTTGCACCGTCGAGATTTCCGAACGCAAGCGCGGCAGCCCGCTCGACAAGCTGGTCGCCGAACTGATGATCGTCGCCAATTCGACCTGGGGCGGCCTGCTCGCCGAGAAAAACGTTGCCTGCCTGTACCGCGCCCAGACGCAGGGCAAGGTCCGCATGACGACCTCGCCGCTACC
The DNA here is from genome assembly GCA_002840785.1 of Betaproteobacteria bacterium HGW-Betaproteobacteria-4. Classification (GTDB taxonomy): domain Bacteria; phylum Pseudomonadota; class Gammaproteobacteria; order Burkholderiales; family Rhodocyclaceae; genus Azonexus. The sequence continues at coordinate 1,146 of PHCH01000050.1, forward strand.
GCACGAAGGCCTCGGCGTGCCGCAATACGCCTGGATGACCTCGCCGCTGCGTCGCTACTGCGATATGGTCAATCAATGGCAGCTGATTGCCTGTTTGAAGGGCGAAACGCCCGCCTTCGCGCAAAAATCGGCCGAATTGTTCGGTGCGATGCGCGATTTCGAGCAAACCTACGCCGCCTATGCCGATTTTCAACGCCAGATGGAGCGTTATTGGTGCATGCGCTGGATCCAGCAGCATGGCTTGAGCGAAATCGACGCCACGGTGCGTCGCGAACAGAGCGTCAAGCTCGACCATCTGCCCTTGTTGCTGCGCGTGCCGTCCCTGCCGGCCGATCTGGCGGCCGGTCAGCGCGTGCGTCTGACCGTTGAAAGCCTTGACCTGCTGGCGCCGGAAATCAGTTGCCGTTTCCTCAGTCTGCTCGGGGAGGACAATCCGGCCGAGGCCGTGGAGGAAGAGGAGCAGTGAAAAAGAAGCGTTCCCTGCGCGCCTCCCGGGCGGCAAAGCAGGATCGCCGTCTGTGGATCGCCATCGGCGTTTCTGTTCTTTTTCATGTCGTATTGCTGGCGCTCAATTTCAAATTTCCGGATGAGTCCAGGGCTTTCCGTGAAAAGGCCATGGACATCATCCTGGTCAACGCCAAGTCTTCGCGCAAGCCGACCGACGCCAAGGCGCTGGCCCAGGCCAATCTCGATGGCGGCGGTAATACCGACGAAGAGCGCCGGGCCAAGACGCCGCTGCCGCCGACGACGCAACAACATGACGGCGATGCGGTTCAGCAGATGCAGCGCCGGGTGCAGGAGTTGGAAACGGCCCAGCAACGGCTGCTCACCCAGGCCAGAAATTTGCGCAATGTCGCCACGGCAACGGCGAGCAGCGAACAACCGTCGCCGACCGTGCCGGTGGTCAGCGGAATCGACCTTGCCGAATCGGCCCGGGCCATGGCCCGCCTGGAAGGCGAAATAGCCAAGACGACCGAGGAATACAGCAAGCGGCCGCGCAAGAAATTTGTCGGCGCGCGTACCGAGGAATACGCGCTGGCCGCCTACCTCGATGCCTGGAAGCAGAAAATCGAGCGCATCGGCACGCTGAATTACCCGCCCGAAGCGCGTGGCAAGCTTTACGGCGCGGTGGTCATCTTTGTCGAACTGCGCGCCGAGGATGGCAGCCTGTACAACGCCGAGATTTCGCGCTCGTCCGGACACAAGATTCTCGATCAGGCGGCGCTGCGCATCCTCAGAATGTCGGCGCCCTTCGGCCCGATTCCTCAGCAGGCGCTGGGTAGGGCGACCGTGCTTTCCTTTGCCCGGACCTGGTATTTCACCCAGGGCGACGCCCTCAATACGGCCAACAAATGAGCGATCTGTACTGCGTCTTTGGCAACCCGATTGCCCATTCAAAATCGCCCGCCATTCACGCGGCGTTTGCCGCAGCGAGCGGGCAGGATTTGATCTACGAAGCGCGCCTTGCTGCGGTCGACGGCTTCCAGTCGGCAATTTCCGGATTCATGGCCGCCGGCGGCAAGGGGGCGAATGTCACCGTGCCTTTCAAGGAGGAGGCGTTTCGCTTGGCGACGCGGCTCTCGGAGCGCGCGGCACGGGCCGGGGCGGTCAATACGCTGGCTTTCAACGGCAACGACATCTTCGGCGACAACACCGATGGCGCCGGCCTGGTGCGTGACATGACGCACAACCTCGGCTTTTCACTGGCCGGCAAACGCATTTTGCTGCTCGGTGCCGGCGGTGCTTCACGCGGGGTGATCGCGCCGCTGCTGGCGGAAAAGCCGGCCTCGCTGTTCATCGCCAATCGCAGCGCCGACAAGGCTGTTGCGCTGGCCGCGTCGTTTGCCGACATTGCTACGGTCAACGCCGGAAATTTCGCAAAAACCAAAGGTAATAGCTTCGATCTGGTCATCAATGCCACATCCGCCAGCCTTTCCGGCGAAAGCCTGCCTTTGCCGCCGGGCATCTTTGCGCCGGGGTCACTGGCTTACGACATGATGTACGGCAAAGGCGAGACGCCCTTTCTGGCGCTGGCCCGCGAACAGGGTGCAGGGTTGCGGGCCGACGGCTTGGGCATGCTGGTCGAACAGGCGGCCGAGGCCTTTTTCATCTGGCGCGGCGTGCGCCCGGATACCGTGCCGGTGCTGGCCGAGTTGCGCGCCAAGCTGGCGCCATGAGACTCCTCAGGCGCTGCCTGAAATGGGCGGTGCTGGGTTTGCTCGGCGTCTGTCTGGTCTGGCAGTTGTGGTTGCTGGGCTGGGTGCTGTTCTGGGGTTGGGTCAATCCCGGCGAAACCCGTTTCATGGAAATCCGCCTCGGCGAGCTGCGCCAGAAGCAGCCCGAGGCCCGGCTCAAAAAGCAGTGGGTGCCCTACGAGCGGATTTCGATTCATCTCAAGCGCGCCATCATTTCGGCCGAAGATGCCAAGTTCGTCGATCATGAAGGCTTCGACTGGGAAGGTATCCAGAAAGCCCTGGAAAAGAACCAGAAGAAGAGGCGTTTCGCCGCCGGTGGTTCGACCATCAGCCAGCAACTGGCCAAGAATCTCTTTCTGACGCCGACCAAGTCCTATGTCCGCAAGGCCGAAGAGGCGATCATCACCTTGATGCTGGAGAACCTGTGGAGCAAGCGGCGGATTCTCGAGGTTTACCTCAATGTGATCGAGTGGGGGAACGGCGTGTTTGGTGCCGAAGCGGCGGCCCGCCACTATTACAACGCCAGCGCGGCCCAGCTCGGGCCGGAGCAGGCGGCACGGCTGGCCGGCATGGTCCCGAATCCGCGTTTTTACGACCGAAATCGCAATGCGCCGGGTTTGGGCCGCAAGACGGCGATCATTCTGGCCCGCATGCCGGGGGCCGAAGTGCCTTGAGTTATTGCCCGGCCAAGGGGTTTTAACAGCGCTTTTGTCGGCGCCCGGGGAGCCTCGCAGTGCTAAAATGCCCCACCTTTTGCGGCGCCGCACCATGAGCGAAGAAGCCCAGCTGACCGATACCGAAGACTTGCAGGAGCGCCTCGCCGAGGTGCAGACCCTGCTCGCCCGGCACAAGCTGGTCGAGGAGCTGGTCCACCGGCAGGAAGGGCCGCGCCACGACCTGGTCGAGGACATGGTGCACAAGCAGCACCTGCATGCCTTGCAGGCCCGCCTCGAGCCGATGCACCCGGCCGACATCGCCTATATCCTCGAAGCATTGCCGCAAGACGAGCGCCTGATCGTCTGGGGGCTGGTCAATCCCGAGCTGGAAGGCGAAATCCTGCTCGAAGTCTCGGACGCCGTTCGGGAAACCCTGATCGACTCGATGGAGCGCACCGAGCTGGTCGCCGCCGCCGAAACGCTCGATGCCGACGAACTGGCCGACCTCGCGCCCGACTTGCCGCAGGGCGTTATCGACGACGTTTTCCGCGGCCTGACCATCGAGGAGCGCGAGCAGCTCCGCGCCGCGATGTCCTATCCCGACGAGTCGGTTGGTTCGATCATGGACTTCTCCATGGTGACTGTGCGCGAGGACGTGACGCTCGAAGTCGTGCTGCGTTATCTGCGCCGCTTCGACGAGCTCCCCGACCATACCGACCAGCTATTCGTCGTTGATCGCAACGAACACCTCAAAGGCGTGCTGCCGCTCAATATCCTGCTGATCAATGAAGTCGACGTCGAAGTCGGTACCTTGATGCAGACCGATTTCGTCGAGTTCGAACCCGACGACTTCGCCGAAGAGGCGGCCAAGGCCTTCGAACGCTATGACCTCGTCTCGGCCCCGGTGCTCGACCCGGATGGCAGGCTGGTCGGCCGCGTGACGGTGAATGAGGTGGTGGACTACATCCGCGAAGAAGCCGAGCACGAACAACTGGCCCAGGCTGGTCTGCGCGAGGAAGAAGACATTTTCGCCTCGGTCTGGGACTCGGTGAAAAACCGCTGGGCCTGGCTGGCGGTCAATCTGGTCACTGCGTTTATCGCCTCGCGGGTGATTGGTGCCTTTGAGGATTCCATCGAGAAACTCGTGGCGCTGGCAGCCCTGATGCCCATCGTCGCCGGCATCGGCGGCAATTCCGGCAACCAGACGATCACCATGATCGTCCGCGCCATCGCTATGGGGCAGGTCCAGCCCGATGCCATGCGCCGCCTGCTGCGCAAGGAACTCGGCGTGGCGACCTTCAACGGCCTGATCTGGGGCAGCCTGCTTGGTATCGCTGCGTGGTGGCTGTACGGCAGTGCCAAGCTCGGGCTGGTGATGACGGCGGCGATGACGCTGAACCTGCTGCTGGCTGCATCGGCCGGCGTGGGCATTCCGCTTTTGCGCCAGAAGTTCGGCGCCGACCCGGCGGTGGGCGGTTCGGTCATGATTACTGCGCTGACCGACTCCGGCGGCTTTTTCATCTTCCTTGGCTTGGCGACGCTGTTCTTGATGTAATTTCGGCGTCGGGCGGCCATTGCAATTTTGGCCGTTATTTTCGGTTGACCGTAGGATTCAGTGTGAATCCGGTGTCACCAGCTTGAGTCCAACGATCCCGGCGACGATCAGGCCGATGCAGACAAAGCGCAGCACTTCCTTCGATTCACCGAACAGGAATATGCCGAGGATCGCCGTGCCGACGGCGCCGATGCCGGTCCACACGGCGTAGGCCGTACCGAGCGGCAGCACTTTGAGCGACCAGCCGAGCAGGACAACGCTGGCGACCATCGCCACCAGCGTTACGACCGATGGCCCGAGGCGGCTGAAGCCCTCGGTGTATTTCAGCCCGACCGCCCAGCCGACCTCGCAGAGGCCGGCGATGAAGAGGATCAGCCAGGCGGAACCGGAATTCACTTTTGTGTGGCGAACCAGGTGTCGGCGGCGGCGATGGTGGCCGCGATGTCGGCGTCGGAATGGGCGGCCGAGACGAAGCCGGCTTCGAAGGCCGACGGCGCGAAGTAATGACCGGCGGCTAGCATGGCGTGGAAGAAGCGGTTGAAGGCTTCCTTGTCGCAGGCCAGCACTTCGTCGTAGGTGCCCGGGCACTTCTCGGCGAAATAGAGGCCGAACATGCCGCCGATGTTCTGGGCCGAAAACGCAACGCCGTGTTTCTTCGCAGCCGCAACCAGGCCGTCGCACAGGGCCTTGGTCTTGGCCGTCAGCGCTTCGTAGAAACCGGGCGCCTGAATGAGCTTCAAAGTGGCCAGACCGGCTGCCGTGGCAATCGGGTTGCCGGACAGCGTGCCGGCCTGATAGACCGGGCCGAGCGGGGCGATCTGTTCCATGATTTCGCGCTTGCCGCCAAAGGCGCCGAGCGGCATGCCGCCGCCAACCACCTTGCCGAAAGTGCTCAGGTCTGGCGTGATGCCAAACAGGCCCTGGGCGCTTTTGAGGCCGACGCGGAAACCGGTCATCACTTCGTCAAAAATCAGCACGGCGCCGTACTTCGTGCACAGCTCGCGCATGGCGTTCAGGAAGGCTTGGGTCGGGGCGATCAGGTTCATGTTGCCGACAACCGGTTCGACGATGACGGCGGCGATCTTGTCGCCATGCTTGGCGAAGGCGTCGGCCAGCTCCTGCGGATCGTTGTAGGTGAGGACCATGGTGTTCTCGGCCACGCCGGCCGGGACGCCGCTCGACGACGGGTTGCCGAAGGTCAGCAGGCCGGAGCCGGCCTTGACGAGCAGGCCGTCGGAATGGCCGTGATAGCAGCCTTCAAACTTGATCAAAATGTCACGGCCGGTGTAACCACGAGCCAGGCGGATGGCGCTCATCGTCGCTTCGGTGCCCGAGGAAACCAGGCGCACCATGTCCATCGAGGGGACCAGTTCGCAGAGCAGGTCGGCGATGTCGACTTCTTTTTCGGTCGGCGCACCAAAGGACAGGCCATCGACGGCGGCGGCCTGGACGGCAGCGATGACATCAGGATGGGCGTGGCCGAGGATCATCGGGCCCCACGAGCCGACGTAGTCGGTGTACCACTTGCCGTCCGCATCCTGCACTTTCGGGCCGACGCCCTTCTGGAAGAAACAGGGCGTGCCGCCGACCGAGCGGAAGGCGCGAACGGGCGAATTGACGCCGCCCGGGATGTGGCGCTGGGCGCGCTCGAACAGTTGCTGGTTGCGTGAGGTCATGACTGGGCTTCCTCGAAAAGACGTTGATAGGCGGTGGCGCGCGCCGTGATGTCGGGGGCGCTGAACAGGTCGGTGATGACGGCGAGCAGGTCGGCGCCGGCGGCGATGAGCGGCGGCGCGTTGGCCAGCGTGATACCGCCGATGGCGCAGCTTGCTACGGTCAACCGGCTTTTTGCGGCAAAAAACAAATCGCTGCCGGCGAGCGGCGCGTTCGGTTTGGTCGGCGACGGATGGACGGCGCCGAAGGCAACGTAATCGACGCCGGCTGCCTCGGCCGCCTGGGCGGCGGCGAAGTCGGCGTAGCACGAGGCGCCGAGAATGCGGTTGGGGCCGAGCATGGCACGGGCTGCCATGAGGTTGCCGTCATCCTTGCCGAGATGCACGCCGTCGGCTTCGACGAGAACGGCCAGGGCCAGGTCGTCGTTGATCAGCAGCTTTGCATTGTGACGGCGGGTCAGTTCGCGCAGCGCCCGGGCGCGGGCGACGCATTCGGGCATCGCGCTGGTTTTGTCGCGATATTGAACGATGCGACAACCGCCGGCCAATGCGGCCTCTACCTCGCTGAGCAGTCGGGCGCCATCGGCGTGTTCCGGAGTGATGGCGTAAAGGCCGCGCAATTCAGGCCTCATCTGATTTGCCATCGTCCTGCTCGTCCTTGATTTTAGCCGCCTCGTCATCTTCGCCACGCGCCCAGAAAAAGCGGTCCGGAATGAACTGCCCCATGCCGGCCCGGAAGCCGGCGGCCAAGGTCTGCCACGTGTAATCCTGGGCATCGTGTACGGCTTCTTCCATGTCGGCCCCGCCGGCAATGCAGCCGGCAATGGCCGAGGCCAGCGTGCACCCCGAGCCGTGGTAACTGCCCGGCAGCCGTTCCCACTGGTCGCGCCGGATGACGCCTGCAGCCCCGTACAAAGTGTTAACCACTTGCGGCGTGTTTTCATGCGTGCCGGTAATCAGCACGTACTGCGCACCCATTTCGATCAGGCGCTGGGCGCATACGTCAATCGATGGCTCGCCTTCGTCCTCGTCGCTTTCGGCCAGTCGCCGCGCTTCCGGCGCATTCGGTGTGAGCAAGGTGGTTTGTGGCAGCAGCATTTCACGAATCGCCGAAATGACATCCTCGCCCGACAACTCGTCACCGCGCCCCGAGGCCAGCACCGGGTCAAAGATCACCGGGATCTCCGGGTAGTCCGAAATGATCTCGGCAACCGCAATGACATTCTCGACGCTGCCCAGCATGCCGATTTTGAAGGCTGCCACCGGCATGTCCTCGAGCACCGTTCGCGCTTGTTGCTCGAGCATCTCGGCACTGACCGCCTGCACGCTCTGTACTCCCACGGTGTCCTGGACAGTCAGTGCTGTCAGGGCGCTGAGCGGGTGGCAGCCAAGGCTGACCAGCGTCAGGATGTCGGCCTGCATGCCGGCGCCCGACGACGGGTCGCTGGCGGAAAAGACCAGTACCATCGGTGGGCAAGGCGGGGAGGGGATGGTGGAATTCATCGATATTCGCGCCCTTGGCGGGAGCGAAGGGAATTGGGTAAGATGGCCGCGATTTTATCCGAATCTCGAGGTAGCCGAAGTGCTCATCGGAAAGCCGTAACACTGTGATCGGCATTGCCTTCCGGCAATACTTCCGTAGTATGATGCGCTGATAACGCCTCAGTCAGAGGCACAGGGGACAGGGAAAGTGGCTGATTTATCCAGACTGCGACAGCAACACGATACGGCGCAGCGCCGAGATATTTCTCGTCCAGGCGGGTTGCCAGGTTGTCCTCGCCGAAGACGGATTCGATGCGCTGGCCAAGATTGCCGATCACCAACCGAGCGTGATTTTTTGCGACATCATGATGCCGCGCCTTGATGGCTATCAAACCTGCTCGCTGATCAAGAAAAATCCAAAATTCAAGGCCACGCCGGTCATCATGCTCTCCTCCAAGGATGGCCTGTTTGACCGGGCGCGCGGTCGCATGGTCGGTTCCGACCAGTATTTGACCAAACCCTTCACAAAAGACAGCCTGCTGCAAACGGTCGCCACCTTTGCCTTGCCGGCCGAGACAGAATCCAACACGTAGCTCAGGGAGAGCGCATGCCTGTTAAAAACATTCTGGTTGTCGACGATTCGCCCACCGAGCGATTTTTTACCGTCGATGTGCTGACCAAGGCCGGCTATCAGGTAAGCACGGCCGAAACTGGCGAGGAGGGTATCGCCATTGCCAAGGCGACCAAGCCCGATCTGATCCTCATGGATGTCGTGATGCCCGGCCTGAACGGCTATCAGGCCACGCGCACCCTGACCCGCGATGAAGAAACCAAAAATATCCCGATCATCGTCTGCACTACCAAGGGGCAGGAAACCGACAAGATCTGGGGCTTGCGTCAGGGCGCAGTTGACTACCTCGTCAAGCCGCTGATTCCGGAAGAATTGCTGCAACGAATAGCCGCTCTGCCGTAATCCAGATGGCCCGGAAAACCAGCCTTCGTGATTTTCAGGAATATCTGGCGACGCGTCTGAGCAATGCGGCCAAGGGCAAGGGATCGTCTTCCTGGCTCGGTATCGAAGCCGGCGGCGAAGCCTGGCTGGTCGATCTGTCGGATGGCGGCGAGATCGTCCAGGCCTCCCAGTTGGCGTCGGTCCCAATGACCCGCCCATGGTTCGCCGGCATCGCCAATATTCGTGGCAACCTGCATGCAGTCAGCGATTTTTCGCTCTTTCGCGGCGGTCCGCCGATTGTCCAGAATGCCAACGCCCGCCTGCTGCTCATCGGCGCGCGTCATGGCGTCAATGCCGCGCTGCTCGTTTCGCGCATGCTGGGGCTGAAAAACCCCGAAGATTTCACCGCAGAACCGGCCGATGTTTCGATGCCGACCTGGGGTAAACAGCGTTTTGCCGATACGCAGGGGAAAATCTGGCACAAGCTCTCGGTGCGCGAACTGCTCGCCGATCAGGATTTCATGAATATCGGGGTTTGACAGAGGGCTTTCGCCCCAGCCCCAAGTGGAGGATTTCCATGGCTTTCAGCTTCAAGCTTCCGAGTATCGGCCAAGGTGGCTCATCGGCCCAGATGACCGTTTCGACAGGGATGGCAGTGAGCAAAACCCCGTTGCCCGGGTTCCTCGCCGGGCAGCCTGTCGTGCAGCAAATGAAGATACTGGGCGGCATTTTCGTCGCCTTGCTCTTGCTGATCGCCGGTGTCGTTTTTCACGACAGTCGCGAATCGACCCATAACACGGCTTACATCGCAGCCTCGGGCGAAATGCGTATGCTTTCGCAGCGATTGGCCAAGGCTTCGTCGCTCGCCCTGCAGGGCAACGTGGTGGCTTTCGGACAATTGAAGGAATCCCGCGAAACCTTCGGCAAGCTGTTCGACCAGCTTTCGAACGGGGGTGAGATCGGCGGCGTCAGCGTTCCGGCTTCGCCCGACAGTGTTCGGCCGCAACTCGAGACACTGGGGCAGCGTTGGGAAACGACCGACAAGGACGCCGATACCGTGATCGCCCAGGAAGCGAACCTCGTTGCGCTGGGCAAGAACGTGGCCACCATCGACAGCAAGAATTCGGCGATGCTTGAGCTGACGGAGCAACTGGCGACCCTGAAGCTGCAGGCCGGTGCGTCATCGCGGGAGATTGCTTCGTCCAGCCAACTGGTCATGCTGACCCAGCGGATTGCCAAGAATGCTTCTGCCCTACTCGTCGGTGACGAAATCAGTCCCGAGGTGGCCTTCCTGCTCGGCAAGGATACCAACGCTTTCCGCGATATTCTGGGAGCCCTGAGCAAGGGAGGCAACGACGCCGACAGCCGTGCCAAGCTCGATAGCCTGGAAGCGGCATTCAAGGAGTATCAGGGAGCGGTTTCCAGCATTCTCGGCAACATGCAGCCGCTGGTCCTCTCCAAACAAGCCGGTTCGCGGATTTTCCGCGAGAGCGAGGATCTGCTGAAAGCCACCGACGATCTGGCCCTGGGTTATCAACAGGGACTGAGCGAGCGCGGCATCTATGTGGTCTTGCTGATTTCGCTGACCTTGCTGGCACTGGCCACGCTTGCCCTGCTGGCCAAGATTTATCTCGACGATACGGGGCGCCGCGCGGCCGATGCAGAAGAGCAGCGCCACGCCTCGGAGCAGACCAACCGTGAAAACCAGGACGCCATTCTGCGTCTGATGAACGAACTGGGCGACTTGGCTGACGGCGACCTGACGGTGACTGCGACCGTTAGCGAAAACATCACGGGCGCCATTGCCGATTCGATCAACTACACCATTGAAGAACTGCGCGTGCTGGTCGGTCGTATCAACGACGCGGCGAACCGGGTGACGGCAGCAACCGAAATCGCCCGCCAGACCTCGGCTGAACTGCTCGATGCGGCGGAGCGGCAATCGTCTGAAATTCAGGAGGCTGGTCAGTCTGCGCTGGAAATGGCGCGTTCGATGTCCGAGGTTTCCGACAACGCGTCGGAGTCTGCCCAGGTTGCCCGACAGTCGCTGCAGGCTGCCGAAAAAGGTACGCTGGCCGTGCAGGATTCGATCAAGGGCATGAACGAAATTCGCAACCAGATTCAGGAAACCTCGAAGCGCCGAACAGACCAACGTGCTGGCGCTGAACGCCGCCATTCAGGCCGCGTCGGCTGGTGATGCGGGGCGTGGCTTTACCGTGGTTGCCGAGGAAGTGCAGCGCCTGGCCGAACGTTCCGGTGAGGCAACGAAGCAGATTGCGGCGATTGTGAAGACCATTCAGACCGACACTCAGGATGCGGTGTCCGCCATGGAGCAATCGACCCGCGGTGTGGTCGAGGGGGCCAAGCTGTCCGATGCGGCCGGTCAGGCGCTCTCGGAGATTGGCGACGTGTCGCGCAATCTGGCTGACCTGATTCAGAGCATCTCAACGTCAACCCAGGATCAGGCGGATTCGGCTACCCAGGTGGCGCGCCTGATGCAGGACATCCTGCATGTAACGGAACAGACGACGGCCGGTACGCAGCGCACGGCGCAGGCGGTCGATGAACTGACCTCGCTGGCTTCCGAACTCAAGGGATCGGTTGCCGGCTTCAAGGTCGACTGACGACGAACGCGAGAGACTATGAACGCGGCAACGGAATTTGATTTGGGCCCGCTGACGTGGGTCAAGGGCGAAATTGATCTGGCCTTGCAACGCGCCGAGCAGGCGCTCGACGAGTAGTTCACCAGGTGCATGGCGCACTGGCCATGGTCGGTCTGGAAGGGGTCACCCTGCTGACCGATTCAACCGAGTCCTTGCTTGCCGGAATGGAGGAGGATCGGTTGCCATCCGGTGACGCTGCCGTCACGGTCCTGCGCCAGACGCTGCACGCCCTGCGTCAGTATCTCGACGATCTCATGGCTGGCGAGCCCAACCACCCGCTCGTCCTGCTGCCTGTCTATCAGGCGCTGGAGGCGGCGCGTGGACTGCCTGGCGCGCATCCCTGCGACCTGTTTTACCCGGATCTTTCGCGTCGTCCGCCGAAACGCGAAGGCGATGTTCCCGTCCTTGATGCGGAGCAGTTGTTGCGCACGCTCAAGGTAAAGCGGATGCAGTTCCAGAAAGGCCTGCTGCGTTTGTTGCGCGATCCGGCGGATGCCGAACCCGGTCGCCGCATGATGCGCGAGGCCATAGCAGCCATCGAGGCGGTCCAGCCAACGCCGGCGGCCCGCTCGTTCTGGTGGATTTCGCTGGGTGTCCTCGATGCCCTGGCCGATCCAGTACTCGGTGCCGATCCTTCGTCGCGCCAGCTGTGTTCCCGTATCGATGCCCAGATCCGCCGTCTGGTTGGCGGATCAAGCAATGTGGCCGAGCGTGTTCTGCGTGAGTCGCTTTATTACATCGCCCAGGCGCCGGCCGACCTGAGCCCGGGGATTGCCGAGATTCAGTCGGTTTTCAGCCTGCCCGATTTGTTGCCCAGCCCTGCCGACCAGGTGGCGCAGCTTCCCTACCATGGCGAGTTGCGCAAATTGCGCGAGGCGCTGGCCGCAGTCGAAGAGTTGTGGGGGCGTTTTTGTACCGGCAATACGGGTAGCCTGCCTGGCTTTGCCGACAATGCGCGTACCTGCGCCCAACTGACCGAGCAAATCGGACAAACCGATCTCAAACGACTTGGTCAGGGCTTGGGGGCCATTGCCAACTGGTTGTCCGAAGATTCTTCCCGTTTCAATGATGGCGTGGCCATGGAAGTCGCCACCACCATTCTGCTTCTCGAGAATGCGCAGGAAAACTTCCGGCGCCTGGGTACCGATTTTGCGCAACAGGTCGACCTCATGGTCGCTCGTCTCTACGCCTGCATTGCCGGGCGGCCTGCCGCCGACGACGAGGGCATTCCGCTGCTCGATGAAATGACCCGGCGGGCGCAGGAAAAATTGCTGATCGGCCAGGTGGGGCGCGAAATCCAGAACAATCTGGCCCAGATCGAACAGGCCCTTGACGGATTTTTCCGCGACCCGGCCAAGGCGCACGATCTTGCCCAGCTCGACAACCCGATCAAGCAGATCAGCGGTGCGCTGGCCATGCTCGGTCATTTTGGCGCCGTCAATTACCTCAAGGAATGTGCTGCTCGGATCCGGCAGTTTGCGCAGCCGGATTATCAGCCGGTGAGCGAGGATTTCGAGGCGGTGGCCGACGAATTGTCGATGCTCGGTTTCTTTGTGGACTCCCTGCAAAATGGCGAAACCGATTTCGATGCCTTCGTCCGCCGCATGGCCGGCGGCGCATCGGATGAAGCGGCGCCTGAGCACGATGAATCCCCGGCGGCGCCGACCGTCGAAGCGCTGCTCACCCAGCAGGCGCGCGACATGCAGGCCCTGGCCGATGCCCTCAAGGAGGCACCGCAGGACGCCCGCCTGCACGATGAGCTCAAGCAGAATCTGCAGGACATCCAGAAAGATGCCGATCTGGTGGCCAACCGCGAACTCGGCGAATCGGCCAAGGCGGCGCTCGCCGCCCTGCAGTCCGGCGTCGAGGTTGACGCGGCCTTGTCCGGACTCAAGCCGCAGGCCCCGGATGCCCCGGCGCCATCGGCCGAAACCCTGCAGCTGGCCGAGTCGAGCCACGAAGAGATCGACGCCGAACTGCTCGCCATCTTCCTCGAAGAAGCCAACGAAGTGCTGGCTACCATCGACGAACAGAAAGCCGTGCTGGCCGCTACGCCTGACAATGTCGAGGCACTGACCACCGTTCGCCGTTCCATGCACACCCTGAAAGGTAGCGGCCGCATGGTCGGCCTCAAGGATCTCGGCGAAGCGGCCTGGGAACTGGAGCAGACGCTCAACCTCTGGCTGCGTCAGGACACGGCGGTCACGCCGGATCTCCAGCGCATGATCGACGATGCGCACGTCCTGTTCTCGGACTGGGTCCTGCATCTCGAATCCGCTCAGGGGGCGGCGCCGGATCCGTCGGCGCTGGTTGCGCTGGCGGCACGGCTGCGCGGTGTTGAAGTTCCGGTCGCCGCAACGCCGGCGCCGGTCGTCGACAGCGCCCCGCTGGCGGTCGAGCCTGTCGAACTGCCAGCGATCGAGTCGCCTGAGGAGGCGCCGGAGCCGCTCGAAGAATCGAGCGAGGCCTTGCCGGCAGTTGAAGAGATCGCCGATTTTGCCATCGAACTTCCCGAACTCGAGAGTGGCCTGGAAACCAGCGATGAGCCGGAACTGGCGCCGGAAGTCATCGACCTTCCCGCCTTGCCTGGCGACGAAGAGGCTTTTGCCGAGCCTGAGCCGCTGGAAGAACAGCCGGAAGAGCCGGTGCTACGGTCAACGCCGGAAAACGAGCAAATTTCAAATGCGCCGCCAGAGCCGCCAGAGCCGCCAGAGCCGGCCAGTGAGGCGCCGACGCTGTACGACATCTTCCGCGAAGAGGCCCGCGGGCACCTGCAGACGCTGGTTGACAGCTACGCCGTCATCGATGCCGATCCGTCGGCCCCGACCACATTCGAAATGACCCGCGCCGCCCACACCCTGGGCGGCATTGCGGCAACAGTTGGCATCATGCCGCTGCACCGCCTCGCCGTCGCCCTCGAGCACACCCTGCTGCGACGCGATGCATCGGGCCAGGCAGAAAGCATCGAAGGCATCGAAACCGTTCGTCAGGCCATCATCACGCTCGAAGACATGTTCGCTGGCCTGGCCCAGCAGCGTTCGCCGGACGAACAGGTGCAACTGATCGCCGCGCTCGAGGATGTATTTCATGCCCCGCTGCCCGCCGATGAGCCGGCCCCGGCCGGCGCCGAGATTATCGAGTTGCCGGGGCGGCCGGCGGATGCGCTCGAAACTGCCGTCGAGGCGGTCACCATCGCACCAGCACCCACCTTGCCGCTGCTCAACGACGAGCTCGACGAACAACTGCTGCCCATCTTCCTCGAGGAAGCCGTCGATCTGACGCGCGACCTGACCAGCCAGGTCCGTGCCTGGCGCAGCGACCCGGCCGGAGACGCGGCGCCGCACGCGATTGCCCGTCTGCTGCATACCTTCAAGGGCAGCGCCCGCATGGCCGGGGCGATGAATCTGGGTGAGGCCACTCACCAGCTTGAAGCCAGGCTCGAAGAGGCGGTGCGCGCGGGCCATGTGACGCCGGCTTTCATCGATGAAATCGAAAGCGGTTGCGATGTACTCGACCAGGCTGTCGAACGCCTGCGTGCCGGTCCCCAGGAACCGGTCGTGGCGGAGACGGCGGAAGGGGTGGCGGGTGCCGCCCAAGCGGCGAGCCCATCGCCGACCACGGCCGAGGCCGAAGAGTCCGATAGCGAAGCGGGTGGTCAGCGGGCAACGCTGCGTGTCCGTGCCGACCTCATCGACCGTCTGGTCAGCGAAGCTGGCGAATTGTCGATTGCCCGCACGCGGATTGAGGGCGAGATGCGCAGCCTCAAAGGCTCGCTGCTTGAACTGACCGAAAATGTCATTCGTCTGCGCCGCCAGTTGCGCGAAATCGAAATCCAGGCCGAGTCGCAGATCCAGGCGCGTGTCGCCCAGACGCCGGAGAACGAGGCCGATTTCGACCCGCTCGAACTCGACCGCTTCACCCGCTTCCAGGAGCTGACCCGCTTCATGGCTGAGTCGGTCAACGACGTGGCGACCGTGCAGCAGAGTCTGCTCAAGAACCTCGACGATGCCAATGCTGCGATTCTTGCCCAGTCGCGCCTCAATCGCAGCCTCCAGCAGGAACTCATGGGCGTGCGCATGGTGCCGTTCAACAGCCAGACCGAGCGCCTCTACCGCATCGTCCGGCAGACCGCCAAGGAAGTCGGCAAGCGGGCCAATCTGGACATCGTCGGCGGCCAGGTCGATATCGACCGTTCGGTGCTCGACAAGATGCTGGCGCGAAATCGTTATCAAGCTGTCGCAGGAAGGCAATGAAATCATTCTTGCCATGAGCGACGACGGCAAGGGGCTGGACGGTGACCGCATCCGCGCCCGGGCCGAGGCCATGGGCCTGCTCCAGCCGGGGCAGGCGGCGGACGAAGCCAAGCTGTTCGATTTCATCTTCCAGCCCGGTTTCTCGACGGCAGCCGAAGTGACCCAGCTGTCCGGCCGCGGCGTCGGCATGGACGTCGTCAAGACCGAGGTCGGCGAGATCGGCGGGCGCATCGAAATCCAGTCGCAACCCGGCCAGGGATCCACTTTCCGCCTCTACCTGCCGCTCACGCTGGCGGTAACGCAGACCCTGCTCGTTCGTGTCGGCAGCCATCTTTATGCCGTGCCGTCGACGATGATCGAACAGGTCAAGGAAATGAAGGAAAAGGCCCTCGCCGCCGTGCGCGAAAAGGGCGAGGTCGAGTGGCAGGGCAATCGTTATCCCTTCCATTTCCTGCCGCACCTGCTCGGCGATCTGGAGGCCGTGCCCGAGGCGCATCGCCAGTACTGGGTATTGCTCTTGCGCTCGGGCTCACAGCGGGTCGGCGTTCTCGTCGATGAACTCCGGGGCAACCAGGAAGTCGTCGTCAAGAACATCGGCGCCCAGCTCGCCCGCGTCGTCGGCATTGCCGGCGCCACGGTGCTTGGCGACGGCAAGGTCGTGCTGATCCTCAACCCGGTGGCGCTGGCCAGCCGGACGACGGTTTCCCACGCCCATGCCGCGGTGCCCGCCATGCTGGCGCCGGTGATTGCGGACGCGGTCAGCCAGCCGACCGTCATGGTTGTCGACGATTCGCTGACTGTGCGCAAGATCACCAGCCGCCTGCTCATGCGCGAGGGCTATCAGGTCATTCTGGCCAAGGATGGTGTCGATGCGCTCGAGCAACTGGTCGAGGTGACGCCGGATGTCATCCTCTCCGACATCGAAATGCCGCGCATGGACGGCTTCGATCTGGTCCGCAACCTGCGCGCCGATGCTCGCCTGAGTCGCTTGCCGGTGATCATGATTACCTCGCGGACGGCCGACAAGCACCGCAACTACGCGCTCGAAATCGGCGCCAATCATTACCTCGGCAAGCCTTACGACGAGGCGGAGTTGCTTGGTCTGGTGGCCGGGTATTGCAAAAAATAGCCTGAATTTCCGGTTGACCGTGGGATTCCTGCGGTCAACCGGGAAAAAGCCCTATTTTTTAACTATGGCGTAGCGCGCCAACGTCTTTTCCCGGGCCGCTGCGTGATCGACTATCGGCGCCGGGTAATCCCGCCCGATCACCACGCCGATGCTTTCCTGCTCGCTGCGTCCCATTTGCCACGGTGCGTGAATATATTTGTTGGCAACTTTTGCCAGCTCGGGCACGTAGCGGCGGATGAACCTGCCGTCCGGGTCGAAGCGCTCGGACTGCGTCACCGGATTGAAAATGCGGAAATACGGTTGTGCATCGCAGCCGGTCGACGCCGCCCATTGCCAGCCGCCGTTGTTGGCCGAAAGGTCGAAGTCGTTGAGCTGTTCGGCAAAGTAACGCTCGCCGAGCCGCCAGTCGATACCGAGATCCTTGCTCAGAAAAGAGGCGACGATCATGCGCAGCCGGTTGTGCATCCAGCCGCTGTGCTTGAGCTGGCGCATCGCCGCATCGACCAGTGGATAGCCGGTGCGCCCATCCTGCCAGGCGGCCAGGCCCGCCGGCCAGTCGTCCCAGCGCACGGCATCGTAGGCCGGCTTGAAAGCGCTGCCGACGACATGCGGAAAATGATCGAGGATCATGAAATAGAAGTCGCGCCAGATCAGCTCGTTGAGCCAGGTGCTGTCCCCGGCCTTCAGTGCCGTGCGGACCAGTTCGCGGATGCCGATGGTGCCGAAGCGCAGATGCACCGACAGATAGGAAACGCCCTTGACCGCCGGGAAGTCACGCAGGGCGCCGTAGCGTTCGATGCGCCCCTGACGAAAATCGTCCCACAGCTCGCGGGCGCCGCTCATGCCGGGGCGGATGCCCAGTTCGTCGAGGTCGGTCGGCGCGAAACCGAGCTCGAGCAGGGGCGGCACGCCCGCCGATTGACCGCCGGCGAACTGCCCGCGGCAAGGCCACTCGGCGCAGTCGGCTACGGTCAACCGCTTGAGCCAGGCATTTTTGTAGGGCGTGAACACCGAGAACGGATTGCCGGCCTGGGTCAGTACCTCGTTGCCGTCGAATACGGCCTGATCCTTGAAATCATGGAAGTCCACGCCCTCGCCGCGCAGCGCTTCGGCAACCCGCGCATCGCGCTGTTTGGCGGCCGGTTCGCAGTCACGGTTGGCATACACCGCCGACACGCCGAGTTGCCGGGCCAGGGCGGGGATTTCCTGGTCAGCCCGGCCATGGCGAACGATCAGCCCGCCACCGCTGGCGCGCAGGGCGGTATCGAGTTCGACCAGCGATTCACGAATGAACTGCACCCGCCGGTCGTGTCGCGAAGGCAAGGCATCGAGGATGTCGCGGTCGAAAACAAAGACGCAATAAACCGCTTGCGCCTCAGCCAGCGCCGCGCTCAGGGCAGCGTGGTCATGGTCGCGCAGATCGCGGCGAAACCAGACGAGGGCTTTTTCTTTTTTCATGGTTGGTTTGTACCCTCCCGACGATTAAAATTCCAGCCATGGACAACGTCAACCTGACCGACAACTTCCTCATCGCCATGCCGACGCTGGAAGACCCCTATTTCTCCAATTCCCTGATCTACATTTGCGAACACAACGCGAACGGGGCGCTGGGGATTATTGTCAATCGTCCAATCGACATGAACCTGGCCGGCCTGTTCGACAAGATCGACATCAAGCTGGCGGCGGAAAACCTTGCCGACCTGCCGGTCTATTTCGGTGGCCCGGTCCAGCTTGATCGCGGCTTCGTCCTGCACCGTCCGATCGGCCACTGGCAGTCCACGCTGGCCGTGAACAGCGAGGTCGGCCTGACCAGCTCGCGCGACGTGCTCAACTCCGTGGGCAGCGCCGGCTTGCCGGCCGAGATCATCGTCACGCTCGGCTACTCGGGCTGGGATGCCGGTCAGCTGGAAGAGGAACTGGCGCAAAATTCCTGGTTGACCGTGCCGGCCATGGCCGAAATCCTCTTCGACCTGCCGCCGGAAGAACGCCTGCCGGCCGCTATGCAAAAGCTTGGCATCAGCTTTACCCAGCTCTCCGACGTGGCCGGTCACGCATGAGCGGATTCGTTCGCTGATGGGCACTGTCCTCGCCTTCGACTTTGGCGAAAAGCGCATCGGTGTGGCCACCGGCGAGACCCTGCTCGGTACGGCCCACCCGCTGACCACCATTCATGCCGAATCCAACGACGACCGGTTTGCCGCCATTGGCAAGCTCATTGCCGAATGGCAGCCGGAGCAACTGGTCGTCGGTCTGCCCTGCCACATCGACGGCACGCCGCATGAAATGACCCGGCTGGCCACCAAGTTCGCCGAGCGTCTCAAGCGCCGTTACAAACTCCCGGTCGGTTTCGCCGACGAACGCCTGACCTCGGTCGACGCCGAAACCCGCCTGCGCGAAACCGGTCGCAACAGCAAATCCGCCAAGCCGCTGCTCGATGCCGTGGCCGCCCAACTCATCCTTCAAACCTGGTTCGAAAGCCCGCACCATGTCACCCCAGCCTGAAGTACTACCCGACGCCGAGGCGCAATGTCGCCAGTTGGCCGAGCTCATTCGTCCGAATTTGTCGCGCAAGCCTGCCCTGGTCGGCATCTACAGCGGTGGCGCCTGGATCGCCGAGCGGCTGCGCGAACTGCTCGACCTGCCGGAAGACATCGGCCTCATCGACGTCTCCTTCTATCGCGACGATTTCGCCGAAAAAGGCCTGCACCCGCAATGCAAGCCGACGGTCATCCCCTTTGATGTCGAAGGCCGCCACCTGATCCTCGTCGATGACGTGCTGTACACCGGACGCACGACGCGGGCGGCGATCAACGAGCTGTTCGACTACGGTCGCCCGGCTTCCATCGAACTGGCTGTGCTGGCCGACCGCGGTGGCCGCGAGTTGCCGGTCGCCGCCACCTATGGCGCCTGGGCGGTGGAGCTCAATGACCACCAGAATCTGGTGCTCGCCAAACAGGATGACGGTCGTCTGGCCTGGAGGATGGAAAATGCATAACCCGCAGTTGAACAAGGATGGCGAACTGACTCACCTGCTGTCGATCGAAGGCCTGCCGCAGCGCATCCTGACGCAGATACTCGACACCGCCGAGTCGTTCATGGAAGTCTCGGCCCGTGAAGTCAAGAAAGTGCCGCTGCTGCGCGGCAAGAGCGTCTTCAACCTGTTCTTCGAGAACTCGACGCGGACGCGGACGACCTTCGAAATCGCCGCCAAGCGTTTGAGCGCCGACGTCATCAACCTCGACATCAACAAGTCGTCCACGGCCAAGGGCGAAACCCTGCTCGACACCATCGACAACCTCGTCGCCATGCACGCCAACCTGTTTGTCGTGCGCCATGCCTCGAGCGGCGCGCCCTACCTGATCGCCGAGCACCTGCAGCGTATCGGCCGCAACGACGTCCATGTCGTCAACGCCGGTGACGGCCGCCACGCCCACCCGACGCAGGGCCTGCTCGACATGTACACCATCCGCCACTACAAGAAGGATTTCACGCAACTGCGCGTGGCCATCGTCGGCGACATCCTGCACTCGCGCGTCGCCCGTTCCGACATTCACGCGCTGACCACGCTGGGCGTCCCGGAAGTCCGCGCCATCGGGCCGGAAACCCTGCTGCCCAAGCATCTCGACAAGCTCGGCGTGCATGTCTTCCACGACATGAACGAAGGTTTGAAAGACGTCGACGTGGTCATCATGCTGCGCCTGCAGAACGAGCGCATGAACGGCGCCCTGCTGCCCTCGGCCGGCGAATACTTCCGCCACTACGGCCTGACGCCGCAAAAGCTCGCGCTGGCCAAGCCGGACGCCATCGTCATGCATCCGGGGCCGATGAACCGCGGCGTCGAAATCCACTCGGCGGTGGCCGACGGCGCGCAGGCCGTGATCCTGCCGCAAGTCACCTTTGGTATCGCGGTGCGCATGGCCGTCATGAGCATCGTTGCGGGGAATTGAGATGAACATCGAAATCAAGAATGGCCGCGTAATTGACCCGAAAAACGGCGTTGACCGTAGCACTTCGCTATTTGTCGCCAACGGCAAGGTGGCCGGGCTGGGCGAAGCGCCGGCCGGCTTTGCTGCCGACAGAAGTATCGATGCCGCGGGCTGCGTCGTCTGCCCGGGCCTCATTGACCTCGGCGCCCGACTCAACTCCATCGAGGCCGAACTGGCCGCCGCCGTCGCCGGTGGCGTCACTTCGGTCGTCGTCCCGCCCGACGCCGATCCGCCGCTCGACGAGCCGGAACTGGCCGACCGCCTCGTTCATCGCGGCGCCGAAATCGGCAAGGCCCGCGTCCTGCCGCTTGGCGCCCTGACCCTCGGCTTGCAGGGCGAGCGCCTGGCTGAACTGGCCGGCCTCAAGAAGGCTGGCTGCGTCGCCTTCTCGCAGGCCAACCGGACGGTGATCGATACCGAGGCGCTGCTCCGCGCCATGGAATACGCCGCGACCTTCGACTTCGCCATCTGGCTGCAGCCGCAGGATCACTGGCTGTCGCGCAACGGCATCGCCCATGAGGGCGAGGTGTCGAGTCGGCTCGGCCTGGCCGGCATTCCGGTCGCCGCCGAAACCATCGCTGTCGGTACCATCGTCCAGCTCGTGCGCGATACCGGCTGCCGAGTGCATCTGACCCGCCTGTCGTCGGCGGCCGGCGTGGCCCTCGTCCAGCGCGCCCAGCATGAAGGCCTGCCGGTGACTTTCGACATTGGCGTCCATCACCTGCTGCTCACCGAGAACGACATCGGCTTCTTCAATCCGCATGCCCGTTTCTGCCCGCCGCTGCGTGCCCAAAGCGATCGTCAGGCACTGTCGAAGGCCGCCGCTGCCGGGCTGGCCGCCATCTGTTCCGACCACACGCCGGTCGGTGCCGACGACAAGTTGCTGCCGTTCGGCGAAGCCAAACCCGGGGCGACCGGGCTCGAGGTGTTGTTGCCGCTCACCCTGAAATGGGCCGAAGAAGCCGGCGTCAGCCTGCCTGACGCGCTGGCCCGCATCACCTCGGCACCGGCCGCCGTTCTCGGCTTGCCCGGCGGTCAACTGGGCGTCGGCGCGGCAGCCGACATCTGCATCTTCGACCCGGAAGCGACCTGGCAATTGACGCCGGAAGCCCTCAAGAGCCGCGGCAAGAATTCGCCATGGACCGGCTACATGATGACCGGCAAGGTGAAGTCCACGCTGGTTGGCGGGCGCCTTGTCTACAACGGCTGAGGTGTCGGCAGGCCGGTTACCCTGATGGCATATTGAAATAGAATAACGGCGCGACGGGCAATTTGCCCGCCGCGCTTTTTTCTATGGAGACCAGGATGAAACGCTTATTGGCAGTGATCGCGCTGTTTGTGGCCGGGGTGGGGTTTGCCTGTGCCGCAGTCAATATCAACACCGCTTCGGTCGACGAACTCGATGCGGTCAAGGGCATTGGCCCGGGCAAGGCGAAGGCTATCGTCGACTACCGGACCAAGAACGGCCCCTTCAAGTCGGTCGATGACCTGAACGCCGTCAAGGGCTTCGGCGAAAAGAACATCGCCAAGTTGCGCAAGGAACTCAGCGTCGGCGAAACGCCGGCCAAGTCAGCGAAGAAGTAACGCACTGACCGGGCGACGGACAGCCCGGCTGTCCGCCGCCCGGTCAGCGTCTCGGCACCGGTTCTCCGTCCTTTCCGAGCTGTCGATTCATGGTTTAATCGCCGCATGGATCCACAGCTCACGACGGCCACCCAGCGCATCATCAAAATCCGGCGCGACTACAACACCTGGGTTGCCAACGAAACCCTGGAAGACTACGCGCTGCGGTTTACGCCGCGCAGCTTTCGCAAATGGTCGGAACTGCGCGTCGCCAACACGGCCTTTGGCGCGGCCTCGTTTCTCGTCCTTGAAGCGGTTGGTGCGACCATGCTCGTCCAGGCCGGTTTTCTCAACGCCTTCTGGGCCATTCTCGCCACCGGCCTGATCATTTTCCTGATCGGCCTGCCGATCAGCGTCATGGCCGCCCGGCACGGGCTGGACATGGACCTGCTGACGCGCGGCGCCGGTTTCGGCTACATCGGCTCGACGATCACCTCGCTGATCTACGCCAGTTTCACCTTCATTTTCTTCGCCCTCGAAGCGGCCATCATGGCCTATGCGCTCGAACTCGCCTTCGGCATTCCGCCGGTCTGGGGCTATCTGATCTGCGCGCTGGTCGTCATTCCGCTGGTCACTCATGGCGTCACGGCGATCAGCAAATTGCAGGCGTGGACGCAGCCGCTGTGGATTTTCCTGCTCGTCCTGCCCTACGCCTTCCTCTTCCTTGAAGACCCGCAGGCACTGTCCGGCCTCTGGCAGTACGGTGGCGAACGCGGTGGCGATGCCAGTTTCAACCCGCATCTGTTTGCCGCGGCGCTGACCGTCGGCATCGCGCTGGTTACGCAGATGGCCGAGCAGGTCGATTACCTGCGTTTCATGCCGGAAAAGACGCCGGCCAACACCCGGCGCTGGTGGCTGGCTGTCATCATCGGCGGGCCGGGCTGGGTCGTGCCTGGCGTCCTCAAAATGCTCGGCGGGGCGCTGCTCGCCTGGCTCGTGCTGCGCAATGGCATCCCGGCCGAGAAGGCCGTCGACCCGAATCAGATGTACCTGATCGGCTTCTCGCACGTCTTCGACAACACGGCGCTGGCCATCGCCGCGACGGCGCTGTTCGTCGTCATTTCGCAGCT
Source organism: Betaproteobacteria bacterium HGW-Betaproteobacteria-4 (assembly GCA_002840785.1). Taxonomy (GTDB): domain Bacteria; phylum Pseudomonadota; class Gammaproteobacteria; order Burkholderiales; family Rhodocyclaceae; genus Azonexus. The sequence goes on from PHCH01000050.1 coordinate 24,383, forward strand.
CAAGATCAATGTGACGAACGCCTACGCCGGCTCGCTGGCCTGGTCGAATTTCTTTTCGCGGCTGACCCACAGTCATCCGGGTCGCGTGGTGTGGGTTGTCTTCAACACCCTGATCGCGCTGTTGCTCATGGAACTTGATGTCTTCCAGGCGCTCGGTCAGGTGCTCGGGCTCTACTCGAACATCGCCATTTCGTGGATGGCCGCCGTCGTTGCCGACCTCGTCATCAACAAGCCGCTCGGCCTGTCGCCGCCGGGGCTGGAGTTCAAGCGCAGCCACCTTTACGACATCAATCCGGTTGGCGTCGGCGCCATGGCCATCGCCTCGGCGCTGTCGGTCGGCACCTTCGTTGGACTGTTCGGCGAGGCGCTTCAGCCTTATGCGCCCTTCGTCGCGCTGGTCGCGGCCTTCGTGGTTTCGCCACTGATCGCCTGGGCAACCGGCGGCCGCTACTATCTGGTCCGCCCCAAAGAGATTGCTACGGTCAACCGGAAAAAATGCTCAATTTGCGAACGCGACTATGAAGGCGAGGACATGGCTTACTGCCCGGCCTATCAGGGCGCGATCTGCTCGCTGTGCTGCACACTCGACGCCCGCTGCCATGACCAGTGCAAACCGGCCGGCCATCTCGGCGCGCAATGGAATGCCGTGTTGCGGCGCATCCTGCCCAAGGCCGCGCTGCCTTATCTCGAAACAGGCCTCGGCCACTATTTGCTGCTGATGACCGGCATCGTGCCGATTCTGGCGCTCATCCTCGGCGTCCTCTATACCCACGAACTACTCGCCCTCGGTGCGCCCGAACCAGCCGTCATTGCCCGCCTGCAGGACAGTTTCATCAAGACTTTCGCCGCGCTGCTCATGCTGAGCGGCGTCATCGCCTGGTGGATGGTGCTGACCCAGGAAAGCCGGCGTGTCGCGCAGGAGGAGTCGAACCGCCAGACGCAGCTGCTCATGCAGGAAATCGAATCGCACCAGCGCACCGACGAGGCATTGCAAAAAGCCCGCGTCGTCGCCGAGCACGCCAACCAGGCCAAGAGCCGCTACATCACGGCGATCAGCCACGAACTCCGGACGCCGCTCAACAGCATCCTCGGTTACGCCCAGATTCTCGCCGCCGACGAGGACGTGCCGCCCAATCGCGCGCAGGCCGTCAGCGTCATTCGCAAATCCGGAGACCATCTGCTGTCGGTCATCGAAGGCACGCTCGACATCGCCCGCATCGAGGGCGGCAAGCTGACGCTCGACGTCCGGGCCATGGATTTTCCTGAACTCATGCAGCAGATCGTCGGCATGTTCGAGCTGCAGGCGCGCAACAAGGGCTTGTCTTTCGAGTACCGGCCGGTCGGCGAGGTGCCGGCCGTCGTCCGCGCTGACGAGAAACGCCTGCGCCAGATTCTGATCAACGTATTGGGTAACGCCGTCAAATTCACCGTGCGCGGCGGCGTCACCTTCGGCGTCGAATGCCGGCGCGACATGGCGATCTTCGAAATCCGCGACACCGGCCCCGGCATCCCGGCCGCCGACATGGAGCGCATCTTCGAGCCCTTCACGCGCGGCAGCAGCGTGCAGGCCGGTGGCAGCGGCGTCGGCCTGACCATCGCCCGCATGCTGACTGACCTCATGGGCGGCGAGATGCAGGTGTCGAGCCCGCCGGGCGAGGGCACGCTGTTCCGCATCCGCCTCTTCCTGCCCTCCGTGCATTCGGCGCAGGCGGCGAAGGAGTTGCCGAAACTCAACCGCATCGGCTACGTCGGCGTGCGGCGGCGCATCCTGGTCGTTGATAACGAAAAGGTCGACCGCGACCTGCTGCAAAATGTCCTCGAACCGCTCGGCTTCGTTGTCGAGCAAGCGGCAAGCGGTTACGAATGCCTTGCCGCCGTGCCGCGTTTCGCGCCGCACCTCATTTTCATGGACCTCGGCATGCCCGGCATCGACGGCTGGGAAACCATCCGCCGCCTGCGCCAGCAAGGCCACAACGAGGCCGCCATCGCCATCCTCTCAGCCAACGCCTACGACAAGGGGCTGGACAACGATGTCGGCGTGACGCCCGAGGATTTCATCGTCAAACCGCTCAAGGTCGACGAACTGCTCGCCTGGCTCGGCCGCAAGCTCGACCTCGAATGGGTCACCGCCGACGCGCCGGCCGCAGTGGCACAGCCCACGCCGGCCGAACCCCTGCCGCTAATGCCGCCCGACGAAACCGAAATGGCTGCCCTCGACGAATTGATCACCCTCGGCTACCTGCGCGGCATTCTCAACAAGCTCGCCGAAATCGAGCGGCAGGACGCCTCGCACGCCGAATTCGTCCGCGTCCTGCGCGATCTTGCGCGACAATTCCAGTTCGATGCGATGAAGGAAATTCTCAGGAAAATGCGTGATGCCAGCCGTTGACCGCAGCATTTCGGACATTGTCCTGATCGTGGACGATGTACCGGAAAACCTCTCCCTGCTGCACGATGCGCTCGACGAAGCCGGCTACACCGTGCTCGTCGCGACGCACGGCGAAGCGGCGCTGCAACGCGCCCGCCAAAGCCTGCCCGACGTCATCCTGCTCGACGCCCTGATGCCCGGCATGGACGGCTTCGAAGTGGCCCGTCGCCTGAAGGCCGACTTCACGACCCAGCACATCCCCATCGTCTTCATGACCGGCCTGACCGAAACCGAGCACGTCGTCGCCGCCTTCGCCGCCGGCGGTGCGGACTACGTCACCAAGCCGATCCGCCCGGCCGAAGTGCTCGCCCGCATCGCCGCCCACATGGCCAACGCCCGGCAGATGAAGCAGGCGCGTAGCGCGCTCGATGCCTTCGGCCAGGCCACCGTCGCCGTGCGCGCGGCCGACAGCAAAATCGTCTGGCAAACACCGCTGGCCCGCGGCCTGCTCAACGCCTATTTCGCCAACCCGGAAACCGTCGCCCCGGAAGAACTGCTGAGCTGGATCGCCGCCGCCCTGCGCGCCCGCGCCGACGGCCGCGATGCGCCTGCCCTGCTCATCGCCGAAGGCAACAAACGCCTGCTCGCCTCCTTCCACGACCAGACCGGCGACGACGAATGGCTGGTCGTGCTGCGCGAAGAAAACGACGCCTCAGCCGTCGAATCGCTGATCGCCGCCTTCCGCCTGACCCAGCGCGAAGCCGAGGTGCTTTACTGGGTGGTGCAAGGCAAGACCAGCAACGACATCGGCGAAATCCTTGGCAACAGCCCGCGCACGGTCAACAAACACCTCGAACACGTCTTCGAGAAGCTTGGCGTCGAAACGCGCACGGCCGCAGCCAATCTGGCCATGAGCAAGATGCGCGGTAGCTGAGCGATTTCAATTTTGGCCGTTTTTCCCGGTTGACCGTGGATGGCTGTTGTGTGCCCTTTGCTGCCGTAGCTGGCTTTGGAAAGCGGGCGCTTAGGAACGATCGATGGAAAGGGTTAGGGCGCACTCGAGCATTCATTCGCATGACTTGCGAGTTTTACAAGGGGGAGCCGTCTCGGAATTCATTGAAGCGATAAAAATCCGAGCCCCCTTCTTTAGCCTTGCCCATTCGACGAACCCATCAGGCGCATTCCGAACATCAGCCAAGTTAGCAGCTGACATGCTATCGATCGACTCCCAATTCTTCACGCCTTTGAGGTTTGCACCACGTAGATTCGCTCCATCAAACGACGCCTTAGCGAGGTCTGCACCAGACAAATCGGCATTTTCGAGGTTGCTGCAACTGAAGTCGGCGTCGATGAATGAGGCGTCGTTAAGGTATGCACCTGATAGATTGGCATTTCTGAAAATTGACGATATGAAATTCCCATCTCGCAGACTGGCTAATGTCAAGTCAGTGTGAGTGAAGTCGGTGTGTGGAAACTTGAAGCCTTCCATTTGGCTGTCAGCCATCGTTGCGCCGCCAAACCGTGCGTGCATGCCTACCGGTCTGTACAAGCCTACTCGTTGGAGCTCTTCAAGAACAGCAAACGCACCTGCTGCCACTGCTCCCGAGTTGTCCACAAGTAGCGTCTCAACAACTGGAATTATCTCGTTGGGGGCCGCTAAGGCCAGTTTGGAAATTTGGCGCATCGCCGCTTTGTTCGAACGGGACCACGCAGGAAACCGCGTTGTAGGAGCATCATTTGATACGCTCATGCAGGAATCATCAATTCGACCGGCCGCGAGCATCTCCTTGAATCTTCCTGTTTTCTCGAAGACCTCGAGTGCCGACTGGCGGGCGAGGATTTGATTCTGAACTTGTTGTAGCTGTAGTTGCTTGAAGAACAGGTATGTTTGTGCACCTAAAGCGGCTGCGCCAAGCAGCGAACCAACGACGATGATTGCGCTGGGTAGCAAAAGAGAAAAGGCAAGACCCTTGACCGCGGCAATAGGAAATGGCTTCTTCTTTGCCGCCCAACTGCTGAGATCCTCCAGAAGGGTAAGTGTGGCGCGCACACGGCTAACTTCGCGCTCCTTTACAAGATTCGTAAGCCGAGCCTCTGCCTTTACCCAAGGGAAGGGCTTCCCACAGGTTGAGCAGGCTTCTGCATCAACCGTCGTCGGTGCCGCACAGAAAGGACAGTTGTCGTTTGACATGACCCGTGTATGGAAGGTGGTGTGTGGTGCGCACTAACGTTCGACATGAGCGGCGACAAAAAGGCGCAGCTGCTTTGACGTCAGCTCGATGGAGGGGTTAGCCGCCTCTGCGAACGGAGCGAAGAATCTCAGGGATTTCTGCATATTCATCAACCCACACGACATTGAGACCAAGTGCGTTTGCATCCTGCTCCTCCAGCAATGTGGTCAAATCATCGAGTGCGTCATTCTTGGATCCCCACTTTGGTCGTCTCTTGAAGACAAAGTGACTCAGAGTTTTGTCCGGGTTCTTGCGCCAAGCCACGTCGAGCAATCTTCTCAGATTCGGATCAGTAAGGCTTATGCCAACAAACAAGCAGGTATTGTGTGTGAGCTTGTTCAACTGAATAAGATTCGACCACGAAAACGGATCAATGAATTGGCCGTGGTAGGCATCTTCACTGAACACGATTTCGGACTCCGCCGAAACCTTCCCACTGCGGGGCAGGTAGCCATGCACATGATAGATAGGGAGTTCATCCGAGGAGTGTCTTATCGCCTCAGTGTAGATGGCGCGGGCCGGAATCCGAGAGGCTGCAAGATTCTCTTCAATCAGTGCGTCAAAATTGAAAGTAATGATTGAGTCAAGAGGCTTTCCGTCTCTCTGCGGACGAGCTAGCTCGACGATGGCATCGATGACGTCACATGTCGTGGGGTTCTTGGCATACAACGCGTCGCGCACATATTTTGAGAAGTCCTTCCCAAGATTATTCTTAAGGTACTTCCCAAGAATAAGGGAACTCGCGCCTTGTCGTTCGCTGAACTCCTTTGCTGCATTATTTCCTAATTTGATTGCCTTATTCTCTGAAAGACGGTCAATCATGGACTCAAGAAGCCTCAGCAGTAGCTCGGTCCATACGGGTACTCCGGCTCCAACGGAGACACCTGCACCGGCAACGACGGTCAGGCGACCCATTCGAAGCGCATTTGAGAGCGCCGTATGCTGCGTTGATTGACTTTCCTTTCGAGACTCCTCGGTTCTCCGAACTTGAACCGTCTCTTTACTACGTTTGGTGGGCGCCAAGCTATCAACCAGTAAGTTCAGCCCTCCTTCAAAGTCTCGTGTTAGATCTACAAAATAGTAATTGGCCAAGTAGCTCGGTACTGGGCCAGCGTCTATGAGAAGTGGGATTACCTTCGGCTGGCGCTTGGATATTTCGCTGAGTGCGATTGATGAGAACTCTTGCTGAACCCACTTTGAACTCATTGAGTTCTTGCTGACAACGACTAAAACAACCTCCGCAGTAGAAATCCCTTCGTTGATCCGTTCGGCAATGTTGTCGCCTAGCTTGATTCTGATGTTGTCTATCCAGACTTCGTGACCTGCTTGTTGCAGCCTATCCACAATAAGGTTCACGCGGGGGCGGTCTTGATGCGAGTAGCTGACAAAGATCTTCATATGCGGGAATTCTGTGCGGTGGATTGAGGCGGCTAACAGTGTTTACACGGACACAGGGGGCCGCATAACAATTGATATTGATGACACTGAATAGGGCTTTAATTTCATACAGGTCAGTCACTTGGTATTTTTGCTGCCAGTATAACAACTCCAATATGCCTGACGAGTTTTTTGAGTCGGCTTGGCGTACTAGCTCTTTGCGAACGACCGCTTTGGAGATGAAATTCTGACTGGCGGCTTCTGGCCGATTGCCGCTTATCACAAGCTCCACGGCATTCGATGGCTAATACCGGCCACCTTCTCTCCTCTGCGTGTCGACATGTCCATTTTGGTCAATTTTTCGGGTTGACCGTAGCAAAGCGGTCGCTACGCAGCCCTACGCAATCTAACGTATTTCTCTGGAATAACCCCGGCCGTAATCTGGCGCTGCACTGCAACAACGCAGACCAGATTTCCCAACTTCCGAGGAGCTTTCCTGATGACCATCGACGAAATCAACAAGGCCGGCGGCGTGATGGGCAAGAAGCTCGAGCCGGTCGTCGTCGACCCCGCTTCCAACTGGCCGCTGTTCGCCGAAAAAGCCCGCCAGTTGCTGACCAAGGACAAGGTCGCCGTCACCTTCGGCTGCTGGACTTCGGTTTCCCGCAAGTCGGTCCTGCCGGTGTACAAGGAACTGAACGGCCTGCTCTTCTATCCCGTCCAGTACGAAGGCGAAGAGCTGGAAAAGAACGTCTTCTACACCGGCGCTGCGCCCAACCAGCAAGCCATTCCGGCCGTCGAATACCTGATGTCCAAGGACGGCGGCGAAGCCAAGCGCTTCGTGCTGCTCGGCACCGACTACGTCTACCCGCGCACCACCAACAAGATCCTGCGCGCTTTCCTGAAGTCCAAGGGTGTGGCTGACGCCGACATCATGGAAGACTACACACCGTTCGGCCACAGCGATTACCAGACCATCATCGCCAAGATCAAGAAGTTCGCCTCCGAAGGCAAGAAGACGGCGGTCGTGTCGACCATCAACGGCGACTCCAACGTGCCGTTCTACAAGGAACTCGGCAATGCCGGCCTGAAGGCCACCGATGTGCCGGTCGTCGCCTTCTCGGTCGGCGAAGAAGAACTGCGCGGCGTCGATACCAAGCCGCTGGTCGGCCACCTGGCCTCGTGGAACTACTTCATGTCGCTCAAGAACCCGGAAAACGACAAGTTCGTGAAGCTCTACCGTGCCTGGGCCAAGAAGGCCAAGTTGCCGAACGCCGACAAGGTCGTCACCAACGACCCGATGGAAGCCACCTACATCGGCATCCACATGTGGAAGCAGGCCGTCGAGAAGGCCAAGTCGACCGACACCGACAAGGTCATCGCCGCCATGGCCGGCCAGACCTTCAAGGCACCGAGCGGCATCATGTCGAAGATGGACGAGAAGAACCACCACCTGCACAAGTCGGTATTCATCGGCGAAGTGAAGGCCGACGGCCAGTTCAACGTCGTCTGGAAAACGCCCGGCCCGGTCAAGGCCCAGCCATGGAGCCCGTTCATCGCCGGCAACGACAAGAAGAAGGACGAGCCGGAAATGAAGTAATCCGGATCGACTGTCAGTCGCAGAAACGGGGGCTTCGGCCCCCGTTTTAACGTCCGCGCCAGCCCCCTTTGAGCCGTTCCGGCGATGACAGGGAGAAGCCGATCAGGCATAGTCGGCCCCTTGCGCATTCCCCACGAAAAGCAGTTCCCATGACGACCGACACGCGGGCAAACATCCGTCTGGCCCAGCTCCACCTTTATGTGGACATCCATCTTCACGATCGCTACCTGGCACCGCCGCTGACCCTGGTCGTCGCCGCGCTGCTCACCAACTGGGTGCCGGTCGCCTGGGCCGCCGGCTGGGCTGTCGTCGAACTGCTGATCATCGCCAACTACATCCGCGTTTACCGCGCCTTCAAGCGCAGCAACGCCACGCCGCGCGACGAGCCGCGCTGGGCCCGACGCATTGCCATGGCCCATGGCGCCCACATGCTGGCCTGGTCGTCGCTGGTTTTCTGGGCCTGGCAACCGGGCAGTTTTCCCAGCCTGGTCTTCATCATGCTGGTGCACATCGGCCTGATTTCGCTGACCACCTCGATGAGCAATGCCCATCTGCGCATCCTCGCCCTCGACATGATTTTTCCCATCCTGGCCCTGCTCGGCCCGCCGCTGCTCGACTTCAGCTGGTTCAACGTCGGCCTCTGCCTGCTCGGCGCCGGTTTCAGCGCCTTGATGATCCTCGTCGCCCGGCAGATCAACGCCTATTCGACCGAGGCCCTGCAACTCCGCCAGCGTAACGACATCCTCATCCGCGAACTCGAATCGCAAGCCTCACGCGATTCGCTGACCGGCCTGGTCAATCGCCGCTATTTCCTCGCCGAAGCCAACCAGCAAATCCGGGCAGCACAAGCTTCGCCGCAGGCACTGGCCCTGATGATCATCGATCTCGACCACTTCAAGCAGGTCAATGACCAGTACGGCCACCTGGGCGGCGACGAAGTGCTGGTCGCCGTTGTCGATGCCTTGTCCGGGCACCTGCGCACGGGCGATTGCCTGGGCCGGCTGGGCGGCGAAGAGTTCGCCCTGCTCCTGCCCGAAACGACGCCAGCCGAAGCCATCGAAACGGCCGAGCGCCTGCGCCAGGCGACAGCGGCGCTGCACCTCGACATCCAGGGCCACCCTGTGCAGCCGACCGTCAGCATCGGCATCGCCTTGCTGGAAAAAGACGAGCTCAGCCTGTCCGACCTCATGCACCGGGCCGACCTGGCGATGTACGAAGCCAAGACACAGGGGCGCAACCGCGTTGTCTGCACCACGCCGGCCACGCCGACGGCGTTGGCGAGTGCACCCGCGATGACGGGCGCCGTCCCGGCCTGGCCGGGCGTGAAGTAATCCGGATCGATTGCCAGGCGAACGAACGGGGGCCGCGGCCCCCGTTTTTGATTTTGGCTGTTTTTTCCGGTTGACCGTGGGAATGGGGGCGGGATTTCCTGCCAGATGAATTCTCCGCTTTCCGTGAAATCCACCACAAGCTCGCAAATGGATACATGAAATTATGCGCTGGCTCGTTGAGTTTTTTGTGTGCCGGCATGACATGTACTGCACGTTTGAGCACAGATATTCGATTCGCAAATTTCAAACTTTCCATGGATTGCAAAAATGGCTATTTATAAAACTAACAAGTTTGCTTTAGGTATCTGCGCCAGCTTTCTGGTCATTGGTGCCGCTCATGCAACATTGGTAGAACAGGATTTCGCAACTGCTGGCGACGGGTTGCTTATTCTCGACACGATATCGAATCGTCAGTGGGTAGACGTGTCACATACGACCAACATGTCTGTTAATCAGTTTTTTAACAGTTCCATCTACGCCGGTAAGGGATTTCATCTCGGAACAACGGCTGATATCACCAGCTTTTTCCTTAATGCAGGTGCCGCTGCCGTCAATTCGAATGGTGGGATGAATCTGCTATCAGCCAGCCACAATGCGGCTGTTCTGCTGAATGCCTTGATGGAGCACACCAGTCCCTATGCTGATAGTGGCGGCAACCAATGGATTCACGGTTACGAGAACTACGGAAGCGGAACCAACCTGACAATTGCGAGATTTATTGATACTAACGGCACCGCCACTTTTGATACTGGCACCAACGGAACCTATTGGACGTATGACTCCATCCATTCGGCAGTTGGTGTTTTTGCCTGGCGCGATGCTTCGTCGAACGTTCCGGAGCCAGCTAGTCTTGCGCTTCTAGGTATCGGCCTTGTTGGCCTGTTTGGAAGTCGCCGCAAAGCAAAGTGAAGTTAGTTGCGCTAATCGCAAGTATTTTTGAACGGGGGCCGCGGCCCCCGTTTTTGATTTTGGCTGTTTTTTCCGGTTGACCGCAGGATCGCCGTTTTTGGCGATCCACGGCCTCCGGGCGGTGCCTCAAACCCGCAACAGCGCCTTGACCAGGCGTTCCGACAACTGGTCTTCGGTGAATTGCGGCTCATTTGGCGGGTAGAGGGAGTTTTCCTCGATCTCGAAGCCCTCGGCGGCGGACAGGGCACGGAGTTCCTTGATTTTCAGGCAGGCCTTCAACTGGGCGCCCAGTTCGGGATTGGCCTTGGCTTTTTCAGAAAAGGCCTTGATCGGTGCAACGGACATGTTTTCTCCTTGGGTTAAAACAAAATGGGCAGTGCCTGGGCGGCCTGATCAGGCCGGGTAGTCGAGCCTTTCCGGATCGTCCCCGGCGTTTTGAATCACGGCCTGGGCCAGCCTGCCGTCCGGGTGATAGTGGTAATCGTGACAAACCTCGATCTCGCCATAAACCACCTTTTCGCAGCGCTTGAGCAAGCCGCCGGCGTCAAACGCCCCGCGGTAGAAAGTGTTGCGGTTGCGCATGTCGTCAGCGGCGAGTTCGCCGACCAGGTTGAGTGGCAGGCGGGCGCCGCTGTAGCTCGTGAAGTAGCGGATGGTCAGGTCGGAGGAGGTCATGGCTGGTTCGGGTTTGTCGGATAGACCACAAAAACCCGCTAAAAAAGCAGGTCAGGGACTGATCTAGCAAATTCAGGACCAAGGCGCGCCCGGCGGCGCCAAGGCCTGCTGCCAGCCACTACGCAATTCATCGTATTCCGGATCGCCGGCCCGGCCCGTAACCTGTCCTGGCACTGCACAAATTGCGGACGGACCCTTCATGAAAAAAATATTGATTGCTTTATTGCTCAGCCTCGGCAGCCTGTCGACGCAGGCCGCGCTTGATCCGGGACGGGTGCGCCAGCTGGCGGCCGAGGACTCCAGCGACAAGGTGGCGGCCATACAGCAAATCACCGAGAACGCCGACCCGGATGCCGTGCGCGTCCTGACCGCGATGGCCGAGGACAGTCTTTACCTGGCTGGCGACAAGGCGGTGATCATCACCGACGACAGCGCCTTCGACGCGGCGACGGGCGAAGCGATCAAGATGCCGGCCAACCCGGAGAGCATCACGGTCAACAACCGCATTCGCGGCGAACTGGCCAGCGCGCTGGCCGCGCTCAAGCTGTTCGATGCCGACCGCGAGGTCCGCCTGGCCTCGGCCGAGGAATTGCAGAGCAAGGTCAGCGCCGGCATGGCGCCGCTGCTCAAGAAGGCGCTGGCGCAGGAAACCGACGTCCGGATCAAGGCGCTGCTGACGCTGGCCTACGCCCAGGCCAACCTCGGCAACGCCGACCCGGCGGCCCGTCTGGCTGCCGTCAAGGCGCTGGCTGAAACGTCGTCGCCGGTCATCAAGAGCGTCCTGCTGCCGCTCACCGACAAGGCCAATGAGCCGGACGACAAGGTGCGCTACGAAGCCATCGCCGCGGTGAAAGCCATCGACGGCCGGCTGGCCCTGGCCGAGAACGTCGGCCAGGCCTTTTCCGGCCTGTCGTGCCATCGACTGGTACCTGCCGGCCGCCATCCCGGTCGCCTTCTTCGCCGCCGCAATGGTCGGCGTCGTCATGGAACGCACCGTCATCCGCTGGCTCTACGGCCGCACGCTGGAAACCCTGCTCGCCACCTGGGGTCTGTCGCTGGTGCTCATCCAGTCGGCGCGCGTGCTGTTCGGGGCGCAGAACGTCGAAGTCGCCAACCCGAGCTGGATGTCGGGCGGCATCGAAGTCCTGCCCAACCTGATCCTGCCGTGGAACCGCATCATCATCGTCGGCTTCGCCGTATTCGTCCTGCTCCTCGTCTGGCTGCTCATGAACAAGACGCGCCTCGGCATGTTCGTCCGCGCTGTCACGCAGAACCGCCCGATGGCCGGCTGTGTCGGCGTCCCGACTTCGCGCATCGATACCATGGCCTTCGCGCTGGGCGCCGGCATCGCCGGGCTGGGCGGCGTGGCGCTGTCGCAGATTTCCAACGTCGGGCCGGACATGGGCCAGGGCTACATCGTCGATTCCTTCATGGTCGTCGTCGTCGGTGGCGTCGGGCAACTTGCCGGCGCGGTCTGGGCGGCGCTCGGCCTGGGCATCTTCAGCAAGCTGCTCGAAGGCTGGGCCGGGGCGGTCATCGCCAAGATCAGCATCCTCGTCCTCTCACCATTCGCATCCTGTCCTCCCTCGACAAGAAAAGCTGGCTGGCGCTGGGCATCTTCCTCGCCCTGGCGCTAATCGTCGTCCCGGTCCTCCACCTCAACTTCCCGGAAGACAGCGCGTTCCACGTCTCGACCTACGCCATCACGCTGATCGGCAAGATCATGTGCTACGCGCTGGTTGCCGTGGCGATGGACCTGATCTGGGGCTACGGCGGCATCCTGTCGCTCGGCCACGGGCTGTTCTTCGCCCTCGGTGGCTACGCCTTCGGCATGTACCTGATGCGCCAGATCGGCCGCGATGGTTCCTACGGCGCCGACCTGCCCGACTTCATGGTTTTCCTCGACTGGAAGGAACTGCCCTGGTTCTGGCTCGGCAGCGACAGCTTCGGCTGGGTCGCCTTCCTGGTCATGGCCGTACCGGCCGTCGTCGCCTTCGTCTTCGGCTACTTCGCCTTCCGCTCGCGGATCAAGGGTGTCTATTTCTCGATCATCACCCAGGCCCTGACCTACGCCGCGATGCTGCTTTTCTTCCGCAACGAAACGGGCTTCGGTGGCAACAACGGCTTCACCGATTTCAAGCGCGTGCTCGGCTACAGCATCACCTCGTCGGAAACGCGGCTGGTGCTGTTCGGCCTGACCGCCATCGCGCTGGCCGCCACGCTGGTCTTCGCCGCCTGGCTGGTCAAATCCAAGTTCGGCCGCGTGTTGACCGCCATCCGCGACGCCGAAAACCGCGTCATGTTCATCGGCTACAACCCGCTCTGGTACAAGCTGACCATCTGGGTCATCTCGGCCGTGCTCTGTGGCATAGCTGGCGCGCTCTACGTGCCGCAGGTCGGCATCATCAACCCGAGCGAAATGAGCCCCGGCAACTCCATCGAAATCGCCATCTGGGTCGCGGTCGGCGGGCGTGGCACGCTGATCGGCCCGATCATCGGCGCCTTTGTCGTCAATCTGGCCAAGAGCTGGTTCACCGTCAGCTTCCCGGAATACTGGCTGTTCTTCCTCGGCCTCTTGTTCATCGTCGTGACGCTGATGCTGCCGCAAGGCCTGGTCGGTCTGTGGAAGAAATTGATGGAAAAGTACGAAAGCCGCAAAGGAGCCGCCGCATGAACACCCTGGAAACCTGGCAAGACGACCGCCCCGAGGGCAGCGACGGCGCCGACCAGATGGGCCACCTCGTCACCGGCGAGCTCGACCTGTCGCACGGCGTCGCGCTCTACCTCGAAGACATCACCGTCAGCTTCGACGGCTTCAAGGCGCTGAACAACCTCAACCTGTCGATCAACGCCGGCGAACTGCGCTGCATCATCGGCCCGAATGGGGCAGGCAAGACGACCATGATGGACGTCATCACCGGCAAGACGCGGCCCGATTCCGGCAAGGCCTACTTCGGCCAGTCGATCGACCTGACCCGCCTGACCGAACCGGAAATCGCCCACGTTGGCATCGGCCGCAAGTTCCAGAAACCGACGATTTTTGAACAGCACACGGTGTTCGAAAACCTCGAACTGGCCATGAAGACCGACAAGCGGGTGTGGAAAAGCCTGATGGCCTGGCTGGCTGGCGACGAGCGGGATCGCATTGCCGAGACGCTGCGGATGATTCGGCTCGACAAGGAGGCGGATCGGCCGGCCGGCCTTTTGTCTCATGGCCAGAAGCAATGGCTGGAGATTGGCATGTTGTTGATGCAGGAACCGAAGCTGCTGCTGCTCGACGAACCGGTGGCCGGCATGACCGACGATGAAACCATGCGGACGGCGGAGTTGTTTGTTTCGCTGGCGGGGAAGCATTCGCTCGTTGTTGTTGAACATGACATGGCTTTTGTCGAGAAGCTTGGGGGGCTGGTTACCGTGCTGCACGAAGGGTCGGTGCTGGCTGAGGGCGATCTGGCTACTGTGCAGAATGATCAGCGGGTGATTGAGGTTTATCTTGGGCGCTGAGGCTTTTCGTTTTCCCGTTGTCGGGCTTGGGGTTCCGCCTTGCTGGCGGGCGTACTTTCTTTTGCTTCGCCAAAAGAAAGTAGCCAAAGAAAAGGCGACCCCAAGGTCGGCGCCCCTTCGG
>PHCH01000051.1 GCA_002840785.1 Betaproteobacteria bacterium HGW-Betaproteobacteria-4
GATTTCGGCCAGGCGCTGCCGGGCATAGGCCGGATTCCGGACCAGGCTCTCGAGATCGACCGACTCCCCCAGGCTGCGCTTGACCTGCAATTTGAATCGAGCCAGCAACTGGGCCATTTCCAGTTTTTTATCCATCGACACGTGCTTTCTCCTTGGAATCGGGTAGCGGATTTCAGCGAAAATCGTGCCGGATGCGGCGGCGCACAAATATTCCAATGAATTCAATCGACTAGACCATTAACCCAGGCTACAGGAGTTTTCAGCCGACTCCTCATGGTGCATCCGGCACCGTTCAGGTCCATTTTTTGTGCATGGCACCAATTTTCCCGACAAAACCCCGAGGCGGCGCGATTGTCGCAAAGCAGACAACGCACAGCGAAGATAACCAACTGATTTAATTGACTTCATGGCTGGCACTCCCCTTGCAATAGCTTAAGCATCAACTAGGAGAGCTCCATGCCAAAACCGAAGAAACACGTACTCGTCTGCGTCCAGGGACGCCCGGCCGGCCACCCGCGCGGCTCTTGCCAGGAGAAGGGCTGCGCCGCCACCTGGCAGGCCTTTTCCGATGAATTCACGACGCGCAACCTGTGGGCCTCGGGCTTCGCGCTGACCAACACCGGCTGCCTCGGCCCCTGCCACCTCGGCCCCAGCGTCCTCGTCTACCCGGAAGGCATCATGTACACCGGCGTCAAGCCGGAAGACGTCGGCGTCATCATCGACGAACACCTGATGTTCGATCAGCCGGTCGAGCGCCTGCTGGCGCCGCCTGACGTCTGGGCCTGAGATCATGGAAACCGCCCAGCAATATCACATCGGCGACATGGTCTTCGCAGCGGAAGACATCTTCAACGATGGCGGCATGCCCGGCTTCGACGATGAAGAAGCCTTGATCGTGCCGTCCGGCCTGCGCGGCGTCGTCGTCCATTTTGGCGTCGCCGAAATGGACGAAACCAAGGAAATCTATCTGGTCCAGTTTGAAAACGGCCCGGATGGCAGCCTCGGCGCCCCCATCGGCTGCCTGCCCGACGAACTGACACAGGAAATCGGGACTGCTACGGTCAACCGGTAAAAATGGCCAAAATCGGAATCTTCTTCGGCACCGACACCGGCCGCACCCGGCTGATCGCCAAGCAGAGGCGACCAGAAGAAATACGCCGAAGAATTCGTCGACGCCATCGGCCTCATCCACGACGCCGTGGTCGCCCGCGGCGCCCGTGTCGTCGGCCGCTGGCCAACCGCCGGCTACGACTTCACCGCCTCGCAGGCCGTCGATGGCGACGACTTCCTCGGCCTGGCCCTCGACCAGCATCACCAGCCCCTGCTCACCGAAGAGCGCATCGACACCTGGCTGGCGCAAATCCAAGCGGAGCTACTGCCATGAACGCCAACCCCTGGGCCTCCCCCAAATACGCCGAAATCGCCACGCTGCGCGCCCATGTTTACCTGCACGGCCAGCGCAGCGGCACCTACGGCATCTTCTACGAATACCCGCACCCGGTGCCGGGCATCCTGGAAAGCGAAGAAAACCTGCCGCTGCCCAAGGTCCTGGCCAGCCTCGCCCTCCATTTCGACGCCTGATCCACCATGAACTCCTTGCCCGGAAACGCCAGCCCCAGCACCAGCAATTTGGTCAAAGAACCCGGCTGCAAAGGGAGCACTCCGGACGCCCGGATCTGGCAGGAAGACCTTCCCGCCGAATGGCTGAACGCCATCGACCCGCCGCTTTATTACGCCCACTACCGCGAATACGAAATCAGCGCCGAGCGCACCGTTGGCTACGATGCCGACGACAAACCGAGCTTCACCTGCCACCGTTTCCTGCTCACCCACAGCAGCGTTGGCGAGACAACCCAGCCGGTGGTCACCTTCAGCGAGCGGATGGCGGCCTGGCGCCTGCGCGACGAGCGCTGGCTGGTCTTCCGCCGCAACAGCGCCAACCACGGCAGCGAACCGGCCAGCTTCTACGCCTTCAGCAGCACCATGCCGCGCTGAGGCACCGCGCTGCTCGCGGCCCGAGCATCAAGCAAGGACGGATCCCCACCTGCCTCGGAAAAATAGTTGATTGACATGACACGCCCGCATTGCAGGATCAATTCGCGTTGAGTAGCATCCAACCCCGGCCAATATGACGATGGCCTCAAGCGCCTCGTCACAACCCCGGCCCTTCCTCCGATTCGCCCGGCAACGCCAATAAATCCAGACAAAGGTAGCGTCACTCATGCATCCCCTTCTCAAAACCCTGTTCGGTGTCGTCCTGACCCTCACCTTCGGCCCGGCCTTCGCCGGCACGGAAGGCACAAAAGGCTGTGACGCAGGCAAAAGGGAATGGGTTGAATACATCCAGGACAACTTGCCCTTTTTGTTCTGCGACGTCGACTCCCCGTTCGTGAAATGCGCCGACGTCAGCCCGATCCAATGCCGAAAAATAGCCTCGGCGGCGGCGACCGAATGTCTGGCCAAATTAGACCAGACCATTCCGCCCTTGTTGAACAGGACCGAGGCCGGCGACCGTGGCGAGGCCGTGGGCGACTGCATGGGCGGAAAAATGTTCAAAGCCATCAAGCTCAGGGAAGACAAGGATCCGGGCTGCGCCGGCATGCTCTGAACCAGGAAACCGCTGGCCGCGACTGGTTTCCACCGGCGCGCCCCCTCGGCGGAAGGTTAAACTTCGGTGAAAGCAAATCGAAGCCAAACCATGCGCATCAAACACGCCGCCACCGCCCTCCTCATTGCCCTTGGCGCCAGCCTCAGCTTCGCTGACAGCCCGCTCGACCTGACCGCTCTGCGCCAGTCCTACATGCAAACGCTCCCCTGGCTGGCAGCGCGCGACAAAAGCGCCTTCCTGCGCGGCCGCACCCTGTTTCGCCAGAACCGCGTCGCCGCCCCGAGCACCGGCGGCATCGCCGGCCTCGGGCCGCTCCACAACCGTCAAAGCTGCCTTTCCTGCCACCCGAACAACGGACGCGGCAGCTCGCCGCGCCTGGCCAGCGAAAACATGCAAACCATGCTCGTCCGCCTCTCGCTCCCCGGCAGCGACGAACAAGGCGGTGCCAAACCCCACCCGGTATACGGCACCCAACTGAACGAAGACGGCATCCCCGGCGTCCCCGGCGAAGGACGGGCCATGCTCGCCTGGGCCGAACTCCCCGCCGAAACGCTGGCCGGCGGCGAAAAAGCCTGGCTGCGCCGGCCGCTGCTCAGCTTCACCGACATGGCCTACGGCAAACCGGGAACGCTGCTCTACTCCCCGCGCGTCGGCCAAGCCGTCTTTGGCCTCGGCCTGCTCGAAGCCGTGCCGGAAGAAAGCATCCTGGCCATGGCCGCCGAAGCCAAGCCGGACGGTGTCAAGGGCAGCGTCAACCGGGTCTGGGACATCGCCGCCCAAAGCGTCGCAATCGGCCGATTCGGCTACAAAGCCAGCCAGCCCAACCTGCGCCAGCAAGTCGCCGGCGAAATGCACGGCAACCTCGGCATCACCTCGCCGCTCTACCCCGAAGAAAACTGCACGCCGAGCCAGACCGCCTGCCGCAAAGCGCCGTCCGGCGGCCAACCCGAAATGAGCCAGGCCGATCTTGAAGCACTGGAACTCTACCTCGCCAACATCGATGCGCCGCCCTGGCGCAAAAAGGACGACCCGCTGGTCCGCCAGGGCGAGCGCGCCTTCACCGACCTCGGCTGCGCCATCTGCCACCGCCCGACCCTGCCCACCGGCCCGGCCACCCGCACCGTGGTCACCGCCGAACGCCAGATCGCCCCCTATTCCGACCTCCTGCTGCACGACATGGGCCCCGGCCTGTCCGACCACCGCCCAGACTACCAGGCCACCGGCAGCCAATGGCGCACCCCGCCGCTGTGGGGCATCGGCCTCGTGCCGCTCATCAACGAACACAACCAGTACCTCCACGACGGCCGCGCCCGCAACCTGCAAGAAGCCATCCTCTGGCACGGCGGCGAAGGCCGCGCATCCCGCCAGCGCTACGCCAACGCCGCACCGGATACGCGCAAGGCGGTGCTGGCCTTTCTTGGATCGCTTTGAGGTGTCTGGCGCCGAGTGAATTGGCGGAGATCGGGCTGGTCTTTGGCCTTTGCTGACATACAACCCCATCGCAAAAGCCGTCTATTTATAGCGGCAAAGCAGTCCTTGAACGTGTCCACGAAAGTCGGGGCGATTCATTTTGGTGCAGGACGCTGTGCTAAAGTCGCGTTGGGCCTACAGACAGACCTTGTGCCATTGTTTCGTGGCATTTGAAAAAAATGTTGGGGGCTATGCTCTCGGCGGTCCTATCCATGTGGGTAACCTTGGGGTTCCCATAGCGTCGCGTAAGAGTGTCTGTAGGCCCTTCGATTACCCAAGGGCATCTCATGTTTTTTCTTCATAGCCTTAAGTCAGCAACCTCGCTGAAAGACGTTGCAGACCTTCTCGGTTTCAAGGCATCAGCGCTCGCTTATATCCTCTACAAAAAGGATGGTGCGAGCAAATACAAAAGTTTTGAGATTCCAAAAAAACACGGTGGTATACGGAAAATATTGGCTCCCAGCGATGAGCTTAAGCTCATGCAGCGGCGCTTATCTGATCTGTTGCTCGACTACAACAGCGAGATTAAGGCTCACGATGGCTTGAAAAATCAAATCTCACATGGGTTTGAACCGGACAAATCAATCGTCACAAATGCAGAGTGCCATCGCAACCGACGATATGTTTTCAACGCGGATATAAAAGACTTTTTCGGCACGATAAATTTTGGCCGAGTTCGCGGTTTTTTCTTAAAAGACAAGAATTTCGAACTGCATGAAACAGTTGCCACCATTCTTGCGCAAATAGTTTGTCATGATAATTCGCTTCCCCAAGGAAGCCCTTGCTCTCCCGTAATTTCCAATTTGATCGGGCATGTACTTGATGTGCATTTCGTCAAGCTAGCCGCACGTTCGGGGTGTTATTACACCCGATATGCAGATGACCTCACATTTTCCACAAATCTTAAAACATTCCCCAAAGCCATTGCCACAAATGTTGATGGAGAAAATCATTCTTGGATTCCTGGGAAGGAGTTGGCAAGGTTAATCAAACATTGCGGATTCGAATTAAACCCTCAAAAAACACGCATGCAATACCGAGACTCGCGCCAGGAAGTAACTGGCTTGGTAGTGAACAGAAAAGTTAATATTCGAAACGAATACAGACATCATGTTCGCGCTATGGTCCATCGACTGTTTTCAACGGGTAATTTTGACTTTGAGCAGACAGTAGTGGATGAAAAAGGCAATTCCACAAAGACGAAGACCCCCGGTACTTTAAGTCAATTACATGGAATGCTTGGCTTCATCCACGGAATCGATGTCTACAACAAAGATCGGCTGCACACCCCACATTACGATCACCAACACAGCAAACTACCAAGAAGCAAAGAAACAATTTATCGTCGCTTCCTTCTTTTCAAAGAATTTTACGCTGCCTCAGCCCCTGTGATTATTTGCGAAGGGAAAACTGATAACGTCTATCTGGTACATGCCATTCGACGGCTGGCATCTGACTTTCCGAAGCTTGCGGCCATTGAAAAAGATGGGGCGATCAAGTTGATGACCAGAATTTTCAGGTATTCAGATACCAGCACAGGGAAGATTCTTGGCATTACTGGCGGCGGCCCATGCTTAAAAAATTTCATCAATTTATATCGGGCTGAGATAAAGCAATTTACTGCACCTGGCCGCTTTCACCCTGTCATTCTGCTGGTCGATAACGATAGCGGCGCAAATGAAATTTACTCCACCCTTAAACAAATTGTAAAACCTCCCCCCTCCAGAAACGACCCGTTTGTGCACGTATTTGGAAACCTGTACGTTGTTCCTACGCCGCTGCTCCCCGGAGGAGGGCAATCCATGATTGAGGATTTTTTCGATAGTGGCATAAAGAGCTCAGTAGTTAGCGGGAAGACATTTCATCCAGACAGCGATGCGGACACAGAGACTCATTACGGGAAAGTAATATTTGCTCACAAAGTAATACGAACAAATGCAGACACCATCGACTTCAGTGGGTTCAAAGAAATCCTGGCTAACCTGACAGCCGTGATCGATGAGCACGCTAAGCGATTTCCTTCTTGAGGAATAAAATCAATGAAGAGGAATCATGCCCACACCTCAAAATGCGATTCCCGCTACGCCACCACTATTGAATTGCACCAAAATCTGACTAGGGAATGGCTTTTGTACGGCAATCCCTCATTTTTAGCAGCCGTCAGAAGTAGAGTCGGTTAATTGCGCTGATTTCTGTTTCGGGGTAATGCCGCCAAGTGCCATATGCCGCCCCTTTCCGATTCCTACGGTCAACCGGAAAAAATGGCCAAAATTGAAATCGCTGGTCCGGGCGCGAGCCATGAAAAAGGCGGTCAAACGACCGCCTTTTTTGCTGTCTGAGTCAGGCAATCAGTCCGGAATGCCCAGAATGACGTGGCTAGCCTTGATCAGCGCCGAGGCTTCGCTGCCTTCTTTCAGGCCAAGCTCCATGACTGCCTCGTTGGTGACCACGGAGTAGACCGTCGTGCCGCCGGGCAGGGTGATCGCGACTTCGGTATTCACGGCGCCTTTTTGCAGCTTGCTGACTTTTCCGGCCAGCTGGTTGCGGGCCGAGAATTTCGCGTTGGCCGGGCCGGCCAGCAGCATTACCCACGGCGCCTTGACGTAGGCGATGGCCTCCTTGCCGACGGCCAGGCCGAGCGATTTCACGCTGCCTTCTGTGACGATTGCGACAATTTTGTCGCCCCCGGGCAGGGTGAGTTCGACTTCGGCGTTGACTGCGCCGTCGACCAAAGCGCTGATCTTTCCCTTGAAACCATTGCGGGCACTGACATTCATGCTGTTCTCCTTGCTGAGATTGAGGGGCTGGCCCGCTTTTCGCTATATACCTACATGACTAACGCTTTTTCGTCGGGTTGCCTACACTCTAGCCGCTGCCGTCTTGTCATTACAACCACAACGACGGGCTATTTTACGGATATTTCGAGCACAACAACCTGGGTTATAGTAACCGCTGTATAAACTTGAACATCACGAAATCATGGATACCATCGTGCACCGCCTGCGTGGCAAACTGGAAGTCGATACCGAGTTCGGCACCTTTCTCGGCGACACCCGCATCCGCCTGCTTGAGGCCATCGACCAGCATGGCTCGATTTCCCAGGCAGCAAAAGCCGTACCCATTTCGTACAAGGCCGCCTGGGATGCCGTCGATGCCATGAACAACCTGGCCGACCAGCCGCTGGTGGTGCGCTCGACCGGCGGCAAGAACGGTGGTGGCACGCTGCTGACCGAGCACGGCCGCAAGACCATTGCCCTCTACCGGGCGCTTGAAGCCGAATACCAGGCGGCGCTGGAACGCCTGTCGGCCAGCATGAACGACGGCGAAGCCAGCGACTTCAAGCAGTTCAGCAAACTGCTCAAGCGCATGTCGATGAAAACCAGCGCCCGCAACCAGTTCGCCGGCCATATCGTTGCGCTGCGCGAGGGTCATGTCGATTTCGAAGTGCGCATCAAGCTCGACGACGAAAACGAAATCGTCGCCGTCATCACCGGCGATTCGGCCGAGAGTCTCGGCCTGAGCATCGGCATGGAGATCAATGCCCTGGTCAAGTCGTCGTCGGTGCTCCTGCTCAATGACCCGAACACCAAAACCAGCGCCCGCAACCACCTGTGGGGCGAAATCACCCGCATCCACGACGGCCCGGTCAATGCCGAAATAACGCTCTCCATGAAGAGCGGCAAATCGGTCTGCGCCGTCGTCACCCACGACAGCGTCGACAAACTCGGCCTGGCCGTCGGCGAACAGGCCTGCGCCGTCTTCAAGGCCTCGTCGGTCATTCTTTGCAAATATTCCTGACCCCACCGGAGAATCCGCCATGAAACGTCTGAGCACCCTCATCCTCTCGCTGCTCGCCGTCGCCACAGCCCACGCCGACGAAGTCCAGGTCGCCGTCGCCGCCAATTTCACCGGCCCGATGCAGGTCATTTCCGTGCTTTTCGCGCGCGACACCGGCCACAAGGCTAACCTGTCCTTCGGCTCGACCGGCAAGTTCTACGCCCAGATCGCCAATGGCGCGCCCTTCGAGGTTTTTCTCGCCGCCGATGACAAGACACCGGCCAAACTACTCAAGGAAGGCCACGCCGTCGCCGGCACCGCTTTCACCTACGCCATCGGCACGCTCGTCCTGTGGTCGGCCGACGCCAAGCTGGTCGACGCCAAGGGCGATGTTTTGAAAAAGGGCGGCTTCAAGCACCTCTCGCTGGCCAACCCGAAAACCGCACCCTACGGCGCAGCCGGCCTGCAGGTCATGAACAAGCTCGGCATCGCCGACAGCATCAAGCCGCTGATCGTCCAGGGCGAGAACATTTCGCAGACACAGCAGTTCATTTCGACGGGCGCCGCTGAACTCGGCTTCGTCGCCTACTCGCAGGTCATCAAGAACGGCGCCATCGGCTCCGGTTCGGGCTGGCTCGTTCCGGCCAATCTCTACGACCCGATCCGCCAGAATGCGGTCATTCTCGCCAAGGGCAAGGACAAGCCGGCGGCCATTGCGTTGATGAACTACCTCAAGGGCGAGAAGGCCCAGGCGGTGATAAAGTCCTTCGGCTACGAACTGCGCTAATCCAACCCGCACCATGCTCACCGACAGCGACCTCCAGGCCATCTGGCTGACCATCCGACTGGCCGGGATCACCACCCTGATCCTGCTCCTGATCGGCACCCCCATCGCCTGGCGGCTGGCGTGCAGCCGTTCGTGGTGGAAGGGGCCGCTCGGCGCCGTCGTCGCCCTGCCGCTGGTCCTGCCGCCCTCGGTGCTCGGCTTTTACCTGCTGCTGGCCATGGGGCCGTTCGGGCCGGTTGGCCAGCTGACCACCGCGCTCGGCCTCGGTACCCTGCCCTTCACCTTCTGGGGCCTGGTCGTCGCCTCGTCGTTCTATTCGTTGCCCTTCATGGTGCAGCCGCTGCAAAACGCCTTTGAAAGCATCGGCGAGCGGCCGCTCGAAGTCGCCGCGACCTTGCGCGCTTCGCCGGTCGACACCTTCTTTTCGGTGGTCCTGCCGCTGGCCAAACCGGGTTTCATCACCGCCGGCGTGCTGACCTTTGCCCACACGGTCGGCGAATTCGGCGTCGTGCTGATGATCGGCGGCAACATTCCGGGCGTCACCCGCGTTGCCTCGGTGCAGATCTACGACCACGTCGAGGCCATGGAATACGCCGACGCCCACCGTCTGGCCGCCGTCATGCTGATTTTCTCCTTCACGGTGCTGCTCGCCATGTACGTCCGCCGCCCGAAACCGTCGAGGGGAGACTGACATGGACAGCATCAACGCCCGCTTCAAGCTCGACTGGCCGGGCTTCACACTCGATGTCGACCTCGCCCTGCCCGGCCGCGGCGTCACCGCGCTATTCGGCCATTCCGGCTCGGGCAAAACGACCCTGTTGCGCTGCCTGGCCGGGCTGGAAAGGCCTTCCCACGGTCGACTCGAATTCAAGGGCAAAATCTGGCAGGACGACAAGACCTGGCTACCCACGCACCAGCGGCCGATCGGCTACGTCTTTCAGGAAGCCAGCCTGTTCGCCCACCTCAATGTCCTCGGCAACCTGAATTTCGGCCTCAAACGCAGCGCCACGGCGCAACGTGTCGGGCTTGAGCAGGCCATCGAACTGCTCGGCATCGGCCACCTGCTTGAGCGCAAGCCAGACACGTTGTCCGGCGGCGAACGCCAGCGCGTCGGCATCGCCCGGGCGCTGGCCGTCGGCCCGGAAATCCTGCTCATGGACGAACCGCTGGCGGCGCTCGACCTCAAGCGCAAACAGGAAATCCTGCCCTATCTCGAACGCCTGCACGACGAGCTGGCCATCCCGGTCATTTACGTCAGCCACTCGCCCGACGAAGTCGCCCGGCTGGCCGATCACATCGTCGCCATGGACGGCGGCCGGGTCGTCGCCGACGGACCGCTGGTCGAAACGCTGGCCCGCCTCGATCTGCCGATCCGCCTCGGCGAAGACGTCGGCGTCGTGCTCGACGCGACGGTTGGCTCAGTCGATAGCGAATGGCATCTGGCCCGCGTCGATTTCGCCGGCGGCAGCCTGTGGACGCGGGATCGCGGCGTGCCGACCGGCAAGCACGTGCGCGTCCGTGTGCTGGCTCGCGACGTCAGTCTGGCCGTGCATCACCCGGAGCCGAGCAGCATCCAGAACGTGCTCGACGGCACGGTCGAATCGATGGCTGCCGACGACCATCCCGGCCTGCTGCTGGTCCGCGTCCAGATCGGCGCCAGCCAGCTGGTCGCCCGCCTGACCCGCCGTTCGGCCGCCCAGCTCGGCATCGCGCAGGGTTTGCCGGTCAGTGTCCAAATCAAATCCGTGGCCTTGATGGAATAAGGAGTCGACGATGTTGGCAACAATCCGCTCATGTTCGCCCGAACGCCGTTCCGGCTACCGCGATGATGGTGCACCCGACTGGGCTGCAGGCCTGCCGGTTGCGTGGCGCGACATGGCCGAAACACCCCTGCATTTTGTCGAATACCGGGAATACGAAATGCCGGCCAGCCGCTGCCTCGGCTACGACGCCGACGACAAGCTGTGCTACTACGCGCACCAATACCTGATTGAAACTTGCCGTTCGGATGACGACGAGGACTTCTACCGCGCCATCGACGGCGGCGAAACCATGCGCGCCTGGCGCTTGCGCGACGAGCGCTGGCTGATACTTCGTCAGCCGATCACCGACGACTGCACGTCGCCAAAACGCGCCTTCTACAGTTTTTCCACCGAGGCGCCGCGCTGATGACAGGCAACCCTTACTCCCTGCCCGACAGCGAGCTCGAACGCCTGCTCGACGAAGACGTCCCCTGCGGCGACGCGACGACCTTTTCGCTTGGCATCGGCGACCAGCCCGGCCGCCTCGTCTTTCGCGCGCGGCAGGCCATGGTCGTCTGCGCCAGCGAAGAAGCCCGGCGCATGGGCGAACTGCGCGGCCTGCGCTGCATCGGCAGCGTAGTCACCAGCGGCAGCCGGCTCGCTGCCGGCGAGACCATCCTGACCCTTGAAGGCCACGCCACCGGCCTGCACAAGGTGTGGAAAACGGCGCAGACCTTCATGGAATACCTGTCGGGCATCGCCAGCAGCACGGCCGACATCGTCGCCGCCGCCCGCAGTGTGAATCCGGATATCGGCATTGCCTGCACGCGCAAGAATTTCCCCGGCACCAAGGCCGCCGCGATCAAGGCCATTCTGGCAGGCGGCGCCAGCCCGCATCGCCTGAGCCTGTCGGAAACCCTGCTCATCTTTGCCGAGCACCGGGCCTTTCTCGTTGGCGAAGCGCCGCGGGCAACAGTGCAACGCCTGCGCCGCGCCTGGCCGGAACGCGCCATCGTCGTCGAGGTCGGCGACGAGGCGGAGGCCTTGAGTTGGCAAGAGGCCGGCGCCGACATCCTGCAACTTGAAAAAATGCCGGTTGCCACGGTCAACCGGATAAAAGGGCTGATTCCGAAATCCTCGCCCACGCGCATCGCCGCAGCAGGCGGCATAAATTCTGCTAATGCAGAAGATTATGCGCGGGCCGGGGCCGACATTCTGGTCACCTCCGCCCCGTATTTCGCCCCGCCACGCGACGTGGCGGTCACGCTGACAGCCCTGTAAAGACGCCGCTCGCCATGAAAATCGCCATCGCCACCAAGGACTTCGAAACCGTCAGCAGCCATGCGGGGCAAACCCGACAATGGCTGGTTTACGACCTGACCGATCACCGTTCCAACCAGTTGCTGCCCGCCCCGCGCCGGGTCAATCTGGAGAAGGAACAGGTGCTCCATGTCTTCGAGGACAAGGAGCCGCACCCGCTCGATGGCATCGACCTCATGGTGGCGGCCAGCGCCGGCGACGGTTTCATCCGCCACATGAAAAAGCGCGGCACCGAAGTGCTGCTCACCGGCGAAACCGATCCGGCCCTCGCCATCACCCGCATCCTGGCCGGCGAAGCCCTGCCCGACCCGCGCTTCGACATCACGACGGCGCTGTGCAAGGTGCGGGATCTCTTCTCAAGGCATTGAGAGACGGTCGAACTTTCGAGAACCGTAAAACCCAACCCCTGATGAAACTACTAAGCAACCGACTAAGCCGCCAAAAAACGGCGGCCAAGTCTCTGCTTATCCCGGCCTCCCCTTGTCAGGGGAGGAGCAAACCCAGAGCGCGCGCGATCAAGCCCCCTCCCCTGACAAGGGGAGGGTTGGGGTGGGGTTTGCTTTGCATGAAACGTTAAACCAGCGCCCGCGCCAGCAACACGGCCACATGCACCGCATCCCGCCCCGTCCCATCCTTGATCTGATGCCGACACGAAAAACCATCCGCCACAATCGTCGCATCGGCCGGGGCTGAGCGCACCGCCGGCAGCAAGGCCAGTTCGCCCATCTTCACCGACGCCTCGTAATGCTCGGCCTCCAGCCCGAAGCTGCCGGACATGCCGCAGCAACTGGCGTCGACGATCTCGAACTCGAATTCCGGAATCCAGCCGAGCACTTTTTTCATCGACTTCATGGCGCCGAACGCCTTCTGGTGACAATGGCCATGGACCACCGCCTTGCCGCCGGGAATCGGCTTCAGATCGAGCTTCAGCCCCTTGTTGCCCTCGCGCATGAGGAATTCCTCAAACAGGAAAGCCTGCTTGCCGAGTTGCCCGACATCCGGCCCGAGCGACAAGCTGTAGAACTCGTCGCGCAAGGCCAGCAGGCACGACGGTTCGAGCCCGACAATCGGCGTTCCGGCAGCCAGGGCCGGGGCCAGCGCGGCCATCACGCGTTTGCCTTCGAGCTTGGCGGCATCGACCATGCCTTGCGACAGATAGGTGCGGCCACAGCACAAGGGGCGTTCCGGCTCGGCATCGTCGGCGGCCGGGCGCAGCACCTCGACGGCATAGCCGCCGGCAGTCAGCACGGCGATGGCCGCCTCGGCCACTTCCGGCGTGTAGTAGTGGGTGAAGGTGTCGACAAAAAGGGCCACTTTTCCCCGTTGACCGCGCCCCGAAGGAAGCACTCCTGGGGTGTGGGATTCCGTGCTTTCGGCGAAAACCGGCTGACTGACGATCTCGGGAATCGGCCGTTTGGCCGAAATGCCCAGCCGGCGCTCGACCAGCCCGGCCAGCCAAGGCGATGCATTGCGCAGGCGAACCAGCGCCGCCAGCGGCCGACGATAGCGATGTAGCCATTCCGGCAGACCGCCGAACAGCTTCGCCCGACGCGGCACGCCGAGTTCGTCGTTGCGATGCGCCAGGTATTCGGTCTTGATAAGCGTCATGTCGACCGAGCTCGGGCACTCCTTCTTGCAGCCCTTGCACGACACGCAAAGATCCATCGCCGCGGCCAGATCGGGATGGATGAAGGGCTGCTCGCCGAATTCGCCGTTCAGCGCCGCTTTGAAGGCCTTGACCCGCGCCCCGGTCGAATGCGCCGGATCGCCGGTGATGCGGTAGCTCGGACACATGACGCCCTTGCCGTCGCGCTGGCACTGGTGATTGTTCATGCAGACGGCAACCGCCTTGGCGTAATTGCCGCCCGTCGCCGGAATGCCGGCATAGGCGTCGCCCATGCCGTAGGTGTCGTAGGCCGACCAGTCGAGAAAGGTTTTCATGCCGGACATGAAGCAAAACCGGCGCCACGGCAATAGTCTTTAAAATCAATGCATCGCGACTGTCATCAATGCGACAAGAAGGCCGGCGCAGCGACAGTGATCGGTATAATCCCGGCCTTATTCCTGACCAGGCAACAGCATGAACGACGAGATCAACTACCAGAACAACCCGCTGCATGGGCTCAGTTTAAAAAGCCTGCTCATTGAAATCGTCGATCACTACGGCTTCGAGATCCTGTTTGCCTATCTCAATATCAATTGTTTCAACAAAAACCCGAGCATCGATTCCGCCGTCAAGTACCTCAAAAAGACCGATTGGGCGCGCGAGAAGGTTGAAGCCTTCTATCTGTACAAGTTCAAAAGCCTTCCCCGCGCTTCAGATGAGCAGTTTGAACTGCCGCCTCGGGACCGCATCGTGCCGCCGAACCAAATCCCCGGCCCGCCCGCCGAATTGAGCTTGGAAGACGCCGAGCGGTTGCGAGAAAAACGCATCAAGAAAGCCGCCCAGCACGACCAGGAAAAAAGCCGTCGCGCCGCACCGGGCAAGAGAACGCCAGACCGTTCAAACACCCCGGCGAGCGATTCGGACCCATGGGCGAAGTGGAGAAAGTGAATTCGGGGAATCACGCACAGCATCAACCCACGATTGCTACGGTCAACCGGAAAAAACGACCAAAATTGAAATGACGCTGAGCGGTGCCTAATCGTATTAAAAGCGATGGGGGAACAGCTCAGTTGTGCCCTTTGCGGACCTTACCAAGTTATTCAATAAACGCGCGAATAGTAGCTAGAGCAAAGCCTATGGTAAGTACTCCGAAGGCCCAACCAGTTTGGTTTATATCGCCTAGTCGATAACGATTAGGGTACCGGTTGAGTTTCTTCTGTTCGCTAAGCGGCATATGCGACAAATCCTGCCCCACACCTTTAGCTATTTCGGAATATGGCAACGAAGGTGCTACGAGTGATAAGGCGTCGTAGGTTAGGTAGGCAAAAACGAAGGTGAGAATCAGCAATAACCAAGGTGACATGGGATTTTCATACGGTAAATAGCCATAGCCTCGCCAGAGGCATATTGTCAATCATATCGCATATCGACTAGCCGCTTCTGACCACCTGCTGCCTGATACCAAAGCCCGGCTCGGCTTATTTCCGATTCAGCACTGACTTCGCGCCAACAAAAAAGGAGCACAAGGCATAAGCCCTGGCTCCTTCTTTTCCGGCGGGTTTACTTAACCCCGGCCGAAGATTCCTTACCCGGGCTTATTTGCCCATGTGCTGCAAGACGGTGTGCAGGCGTTCGGCGGCGTAGGCGGCCTCCGGGTCGTTCTCGGTCAGCTTGAGGATGTCGGTCCAGCTGATGTAGCGATCAAGTCGAACCAGGGCATTGGCGCTGACTGCATCCAGGCTCGCATGCTTCGTTCTCCAAATGGTCGTGGGATAGATGGGCGCAGTGTACCGACCGGCGCCGGGAATTGAAATGCTGTGCCGCAACTGACGAGCTATTTTCCCGGCAATGGTCGCTGTGGCTTGTGCACTGCAGCGCTGTCGCAAATGCGACAAGGCGGCCAACACGCTGTTTCGCAGAAACCCACATCTTGCTGATTTAATTGGGAAAACCGCTCTGGCACAGCGATTGCTGAATAGGCTTCGACTGCATTCGAGGAGCCGACATCGTGGAACTACCAGTTATCAGCAATTCTGCCCCTGCCGCCGAAGGCGGCGGTTGTGCATCCAGCGGCTGCGGTACGGCCCCGGACGCTTTGGGCCATCTGCCCGATCACATTCGCGCCAAAGTTCAGGACCACCCGTGCTATTCGGAAGAAGCGCATCACTACTTCGCCCGCATGCACGTTGCCGTGGCCCCGGCCTGCAACATCCAGTGCAATTACTGCAACCGCAAGTATGACTGCTCGAACGAATCCCGTCCG
>PHCH01000162.1 GCA_002840785.1 Betaproteobacteria bacterium HGW-Betaproteobacteria-4
CCAAGACCAAGGCCCTGATCGACTGCCTGCAGCCGGATCGTCGCGTTGATATCGAAGTCATCGGCACCAAGTAATTCGCCGTCGCTTCAATGAAAGCCCTGCTTCGGCAGGGTTTTTTTTCGCACAAGGAATGACGATGCCGATGCGCCGCCGGTTTGCCGTTTTCATTTTTGCCCTGTTTTTCCAGTCGACCGTAGCATTCGCCGGCGATGCCGCCCGGCCGCGCATCGGCCTGGTTTTGGGCGGCGGCGGGGCGCGCGGGGCGGCGCATATCGGCGTGCTCGAGGTTTTGCAGAAGTTGCGCGTGCCGATCGATTGCGTGGCCGGGACAAGCATGGGGGCGCTGGTCGCCGGGGCCTGGGCGGCCGGCATGTCGCCGGAAAAAATGCGTGAGGCGCTGGCCGCGGCGGACTGGTCAGACATGTTCGTCGACAACCCCGAATACGCCGAGATGAGCTACCGCAACAAACTGGTTTCGCGCAGCTACCTGCCCGGTTCGGAGAGCGGCGTCTCGGCCAACGGCGTGGCCTATCAGGGCGGCGTCGTGGCCGGCCAGAAGATCAAGCTGTTCTTCAACCAGCTGGTGCGGGCCAACCAGGGCGAACGCAATATCGAGGATTTGCCGCTGCCGCTGTCCATCGTCGCCACCGACATCGGCACCGGCGAGCGCGTGGTTTTCCGCGACGGCGCGCTGACCACGGCGATGCGTGCCAGCATGTCGGTGCCCGGCCTGCTCGCCCCGGTCGATCATCAGGGCCGCAAGCTGGTCGATGGCGGCCTCGTCGACAACCTGCCG
Source organism: Betaproteobacteria bacterium HGW-Betaproteobacteria-4 (assembly GCA_002840785.1). GTDB lineage: Bacteria > Pseudomonadota > Gammaproteobacteria > Burkholderiales > Rhodocyclaceae > Azonexus. Next base: position 797 of record PHCH01000162.1, read on the forward strand.
ATTGCCGAAGTCCGCGAACGCTGCCGGGCCGACGTGGTGATCGCCGTCAATGTCGGCTCGCCGCTGCTCAAGGCCGAGGAGGTCGGTTCGCTGCTCACCGTCTCGGCGCAGATGGTCGGCATCCTGACCGAGCAGAACGTGCAGCGCTCGCTGGCGACGCTCAAGGCGGCCGATATCTACATCCAGCCCGAACTCAACGGCATCACTGCCGCCGATTTCTCGAAACATGCCGAGGCCGCCGCCAGCGGCCGTGCCGCCACCCAGGCCGCGACGCCGAAACTGGCCCGTCTGGCCGCCAGCGAGACGGCTTACGCCGCCTGGTGGCAGGGCATCGAAGTCAGCCGGCGGACCTCGCCGCGCATCGATGACATCGAGATCGTCGGGCTCAACCGGGTCAGTCCGCAGGCCATCGAGCGTCACCTCAGCGTGCAGCCCGGCGAGACCATCCGGCCGACGGTCATCGGCCGCGACCTGTTGCGCATGTATGGCGACGGCTATTACGAGAGCGTCGATTACACCGTGCTCAGCCAGCGCGACCGCAACGTCCTGCGCATCATGCCGCTCGAAAAGCGCTGGGGGCCGGACTACGCCCGTTTCTCCATCAACCTGCAGGCCGACAATAGCCAGGGATCGACCTTCGGCCTGCGCGCCGCCTACCACCAGACCTGGCTCAACCCCCTCGGTGGCGAGCTGATCTATCACGGCGAGATCGGCACGGCCAACCGTCTCGGCATCAACTATTACCAGCCGCTCGACGCCCGTCAGCGGTTCTTCTTCGAAGGCACCGCCGGGGCAGGTCAGACGCGGCTCAACATCTACGAAGACGACAAGCGCATCGCCCAGTACCGCGACAGCGAAACCGGCGTCGGCGCCCATCTTGGCGTCAATGTCGGC
>PHCH01000052.1 GCA_002840785.1 Betaproteobacteria bacterium HGW-Betaproteobacteria-4
AACCCGGCCTGTCGTCCTCCAGTCTATCTGCCCAAGCCAGCCCCCCCGCCGGCGGTCAAACCGGGCACCTACCGCGCCAGCGGTTTAGTCCAATCGGCCATAGCCGCCGGTGGGGGGCTAGTACTTCAGCGGCCGGTATGAGGCTGCTTACCGGTCAGTGGTCCAGGAGCTTGCGAATTCCGATGAAACCCGCCACCCGTTCCGATGCAAAGTCGGCCACGGTTTCCGATGGCCAGCAGCCAGTAACTTAGTTTCTACAGGCCAAGCTCGCTGTGCGAGCCAAGCCGAACGAGTTGTAACGTCGCATCATCTGGCTTTCGATAGATCAGCACCAGGTCAGGCTTGACGTGACAATCCCGATGATCCTTCCACTCGCCCGTAAGGGCATGGTCATGGTGCCGAGGCTCTAGCGGCTGATCACTTGCCAGAGCCTCCAAGACCGGCTCCAAGTCGGCATCGAGCGTTGCCCGATGCCGGCCCTTGGCCTCGCGTTTGTAGTCGCGCCTGAATTGGCCGGTCGGGTCAATCTTCCGCATGCAGGTCCGTCATCAACGCTCCAACGCTGTCGAAGCTCTTGAGGTTGCCAGCGCGTGCCTCGCGCATGGCTGCGATGGTGGTTTCGTTCGGGATCAAAGGCTCGAACGGCAATGCCTTCTCGCGGGCGACCCGGGTCAGCATGATGCGGAAGGCGTCGGAGACGGTCAGCCCCATTGCCGCAAGAACGACGCTTGCCTCTTCCTTTATGTGCTCGTCGATGCGCGCACGAACAACAGCATTGGTAGCCATGATTCATTCCTCATTGTTAGTGAGCTACATTGTAGCCCACAACTAACCACCCTGCCACGGCGAACGCCCATTGGCGGGTATTGAGAGGAACGCCTGGCCGACTTTGGATCGGAATCAGTGGCAGGGTTGGCATCGGAATGGGTGGCTGCTTTGGGGTGGAATACGCAAGGAGCTTCACTGAAAGGCAGCTTTGCCCTTCACGCTTCGGCCGAATCCGCAGCCCATTCCGGACATTCACGCCTGCGTAGGCCCCACGGCTGCTATCAGAGTCGATCAGTCGATCAGTGCGATTATAAAATCACATTGGGCTTACCATTGCTGCCGCTTAACTAAGCCGTGCAGAGCGCTTGGTTTCTAGTTCTTATCGGACCTCGGCCGCAGATGCTCGCTGATGCCAGTTGTCACGCTCGCTGACTATCTGCCCCCCCTGCCGTGCGAACTACTATCTGTGATGAGCGACGCTACCCTGCACCGGCTGATCGGGAGCAAGAGCACGGCCAGTAGCGCTACAGACTGACAATTGGCTGGATTTCATTGACAAACCGTTTCCAACACAACGAGAATTTACCGATTATTCAGGGCGATCTACTCTGCTACAGAGTTCGGAGCACATCGTCTTTTCATTGGAGTGCCGCCTTGCCCGATATCTGGCGGCATCAAGGATAGGGGATGTGGGACCGAAGACCTTTTCTCTCACGGCCTGGCGGTAAAACGCTCGTGATGCTTGTTGTCGTGTGGACGATCCTTGTACTCTCGTCCCTGCTGGCCCAGCGCGAACAGCTGAACCGGACGGCCAGCGCCCTGGCCCGAATCGACGCGATTGCCAATCTGAAAAAAGACATGTCAATTCGCAAGTGGGCATCCAGCGTCGGCGGCGTTTTCATTCGAGAGGAAAAAGTCCCCTCATTCAATTCGCTTGAGGAAGCCGAGCGTATTACTGTTGAACGGGGAAATGGTGAAGTTCTGCGCCTGATTTCGGTTACGCCGATACACCTGCTTCTCGCCATCCAGGAAACCAGCAATAAAGCGTTCGGCGGGCGCGAACGCCTGACCTCGAAGCAGTTGCGTAACGTCGAGAACGCGCCCGACGACTGGGAAGCAAGTGCACTGGATGCACTGAGCAAAGGCTCCGAAATGATTACGGAATCCGTCCCAAAGAAAGGTTCACATGGGCTCATGCGCGCGATGATTCCGATGCGCATGGAAAAGGAATGCCTGGAATGCCATCGCGACACACTGGTCCCAGTGGGCGGTCTGCGCGGCGGCGCGACCATATCGATCAATCTCAACGCCTATCGGACCGCCCAAGATCCGACCTGGCGGGCAATCCAATTCTGGCACCTAGGTATCTGGACCATCGGGCTGATCGGTTTTATGCGTTTTAGCTACTTTGCGCGTCGTCGCGATATCGAAAAGGCCCGGCTTGATGAGGAGCGCAATGAAAACGAGATGGCCTTCGGTGCCATGGCCGAGGGTGCAGTCATCACAGATGCTGGAGGAACAATACTCTGGGTCAACGATGCCTTCTGCCGAATCAGCGGCTACCCACGCGACGAAGTGATTCGCCAGAACCCCCGCGTGCTCAAGTCGGGCCGCCACGATGCCGAGTTCTATCAGAGGCTCTGGACACAGTTAACGGAGAGCGGGCACTGGCGCGGAGAAATGTGGAACAGGCGCAAATCCGGCGAAGTATTTCCCGAGGAAATCTCGATCCAGGCGCTGAAAGGGGCCGATGGTCGGATCCGACGCTACATATCGATCTTTTCCGATATCACCGAGCGCAAACGCATTGAGAAGGAATTACAGGATTATCGGGAAGGCCTGGAAAAACTGGTGCGCCAGCGCACCGAGGAATTAACCGAGGCACGCGATGCTGCCGAGGCGGCCAACCGCTCGAAATCTACTTTCCTGGCAAACATGAGCCACGAGTTGCGAACTCCGCTCAACGCCGTCATCGGTTTTTCTCAACTGATGGAAAAAGACCCCGCTCTGGTGGATACGCAACGGCGTCACATTGAGATCATCAATCACTCGGGCAATCATCTGCTGACCTTGATCAACGATGTTCTGGAACTCTCAAAAATCGAATCAGGCAAAGTTGAAATGCGCCGTGAGGACGTCGATCTCACACGCCTGCTCGAACAAGTCGTCGATATGGTGCAACTGCGTGCCGAACAAGCCGGGCTGGCGCTGGATCTAGAAAGCGAAAGTCTCCCGACGACCGCCGTCCTCGACCCCCTGATGTTGCGGCAGATCCTCCTTAACCTACTCTCCAACGCGATCAAGTTCACGACAGAAGGAAAGGTATCATTGAGGGTGTTCGGGGCGGATCAGGGGCACGACATCGTTCGCTTGACTTTCTCCGTCCTTGACACCGGTATCGGCATCCGGCCGGAAGACCAGGTACGCATCTTTCGCCCGTTCGAACAGGCCGGCCCGCCTCAGCAAGGCGGCACCGGGCTAGGCCTGAGTATCTCCGCACAATATGTTGGCATGATGGGCGGGCGCCTGACTCTCGAGTCGAACCCGGGCATCGGCTCGTCGTTCAGTTTCATGATCGACGTTCCGGTCGGTAGCGGCAACCTGACAGTCGCACCACCAGGGCAAGTCGTCGCCCTTGACGCGGAGCAACAAGGCCGCCTGGTTCTGGTAGTGGACGACATGCCCGAAGCACGCTTGCTCGTCCGCTCCCTGTTGGAACCGTATGGCTTCAGGATCTGCGAGGCTGCCGGCGTCGCTGAGGCCGAGGCCGAACTGGCCTTCAACTCAGATCTACCTGATCTTATTTTCCTAGACTGGTTTTTGCCTGATGGAAGCGGCCTGTCACTCATTCGACAGATACGCAGCCAAGATCAAACATGGCAACCGCGCATCGTCATGCTGACCGCAAACGCGCTCGAGGAAAGCCGCCAGGAAGCACTGGCCGCAGGTGCCGACGATTTCCTGAGCAAGCCCTACGAGGAAGACGAGCTTTACTCAATCGTCGAAAAGCAGTTAGCGATTCGATTTACCCGTCAGCTGATCCGGAATGTGCCGGCGTCACCCTCGGTGGCAGGAGGAATTTCAGCCGCCGACCTGCTCGGACTGCCACCAGAAACCAGGGCACAATTGGCACACGCTGCACTCTCCCTGAACCCCCAAAAAATTGCCGACGCCCTGCATTATCTGGCCCAGGCCCACCCCGAACTGGCACAAGGTCTGGCCGAATTCTCGGATCCAAGCCGCTACCAGCGTCTATGGCAGGTCTTGGGCATTCTCGACAGAGAGGAATAAGCATGACCGACAGCTTGATTAGGCGTACCGAAGTCATGGTTGTCGAAGACACGGCAGCTTCGCTAGCATTGCTCAGCGAACTGCTGACTCAAGCTGGCTACACCGTTCGTCCAGCACCTGGTGGCGCCATGGCCCTGCGTTCAGCGCAGGCAAGCCCCCCCGATCTGATCCTGCTCGATATACGGATGCCCGGCATTGACGGCTACGAGGTCTGCCGCCGCCTGAAGAATGATGCACGAACCAGGGACATCCCGGTGATCTTCCTTTCCGCCCTACGCGATGAAGCCGACACCTTGCACGGCTTCGAGTTGGGTGCGGTCGATTTCATTGCAAAACCCTACCGACCTGAGGAGGTTCTTGCCCGTGTCCGCACCCATGCCGAACTACACCGATTGCAAAATGGCCTCGAAGAGCGGGTCCGGGAGCGCACTGGCCAATTGCTGGAAGCTCAGGCTAGCCTGTTCGATTCGCAGAGCAGGCTGCAGGAACTGACTGGATTTCTACAGAACGTGCGCGAGGAAGAGCGCACCCGCATAGCCCGCGAGTTGCATGATGAACTGGGCCAGGCTCTAACCTCATTGCGCATCGATCTCGGCTGGCTTCGCGGCAAGTTTCAAAACAGCGGTGAGGCAACGGTCGACCGCGTAAGTGGAGCCTATGCCCTGGTCGAACGGACAATCGAGGCGCTGCGTCGCATCTCGGAAGGTCTTCGCCCCGGCATGCTCGATGTGCTCGGGCTGGCAGCGGCCGTCGAACACCACGTGAACCAGTTTGAAGAACGTAGTGGGATAGCATGCTCGCTAGCGATGAATCGCGAGGAATTCAAGATCGACGGCGAACTGGCCACCAGCATTTTTCGCCTGATTCAAGAAGCGCTGACTAACGTGCTACGCCATGCCGCTGCCAGCCACGTGAGTATCTTCATCAACGACGACGCAGGTAACATACGGGTCTGCATCGAAGACGACGGCCAAGGGTTCCAGCCCAACCAAGGCAAAAAAACCTTCGGCCTGCTCGGTATGCAGGAACGAGTCAAAATGTTGGACGGAAAGATTGAAATAACCAGCCAGCCGGGTCAAGGGAGCCGGATTTTTGCCACTTTTCCTTACCGGGATACTCAAGAAAATGATCCATGTCCTGATTGCCGACGACCATGACATCCTGCGCGCGGGTCTCAAACACATCCTTCACGAGACAGGCGACATCGTCGTTGCGGGCGAAGCCAGCGACGGTTTCCAAGTGCTCGATCTGGTTCGCTCAGGTCAATGGGATGCGCTGGTCCTGGATCTGACCATGCCAGGCAAGAGTGGCATTGAGCTGATCCGCCAGATCAAGGGCGAATACCCCAGGCTGCCTATCCTGATTCTCAGCATGCACAAGGAAGATCTTTACGCGGTTCGCTCCTTGAAGGCCGGCGCTTCGGGCTATCTGTGCAAGGACAGCGCCGAGGCGCTGCTCGCCCAGGCAATACGCAAAGTGGTCAGCGGGGGCTTGTTCGTCAACCAGGCAGTTGCCGAAAAACTAGCACTGGACATGCTAGCGGGACCAGGAAATGGCCCTGCTCATAGCCGGTTGACCGACCGTGAATATCAGGTGTTCATCCTCATTGCCCGGGGGCACGGGGTCACAGAGATCGCCAGGGAACTCAATCTGAGCGTCAAGACAATCAGCACCCACAAGACGAGAATTTTGGAAAAAATGAATTTGAGCAACACCGCCGACCTCATCCACTATGCCATTCACAATCAATTGATTGGCAGCCCTGACGGTCTCGGCACCTTGGATGCTCATTGACGGGAGAACTGCGCTGCCCTAGGAATATTCCTACCCGCAATCAGGCAGTGTCCTAAGCAAGATTCAGTGAATCTCCCCTATATGGAGCGGACCGCCAAATCTAAACTGATTTCACACTCCAGCCACGCCTTGTGGCGAGCAGAAATCAGGATATTTTCGACATGCCCCCTTCAAGCCATCGTTATGTGTGCCGACAACGAGAAGCAGACAAACCAGTTAGCATCGCGGCCCAACTCTCTGCACAGCCCTTGTTCAATATACTTTCGACCACTGAAATCGAGCAACTTGCAGCTACTGCACGCAATATTCGAGTCAAGAAGGGAGAAGTTCTGTTTCACAAAGGAGACCCGTGCCACGGCTTTTATGTCATTGTTTCGGGCAAGATCAAACTCCTCTTCAATTCGCCGGGCGGCACCGAGAAAGTTGTTGAAATATTGACAGCCGGCCAAACCTTCGGCGAATCGGTAATGTTCATGGAGCAGCCCTACCCGCTCGACGCCCAGGCCTTGAACGAGTCAAGATTGATCTACGTGACCAGAGGCGCGGTGCTACAGGCGCTTGAGTCCAATCCGGTTCTGGCCCGAAAACTGATCAACAACTTGTCGACAAGCCTCTACCAGTTTTTCAAGAATCAGGAATTTACCGGCAACCGCGCCAGCAAGCAGCGTTTCGCCGATTACATCCTGCGTCAGATAGACCCCGGCGATGCCGACGAAATGTTTCCAGTCGTTATTCTGCCCGCCAGCAAGGGGACCATCGCCTCCCACCTTGGGATCACGCCAGAGCATTTCTCCAGAATTCTCCACGAACTGGCCGAGAGCGAATTGATTGCCGTTCGCGGCAAGCGGATCGTAATATTGGACATGACGCTGATTCAGGAACTACGAGACGGTGGCGATGAGAAGTGCTTCATGCCATTAGTTAGAAAATCAATTTTTGTAAGCCATGAAATGCTTGCACGTTGCTGAAATTGCAGCTACTTAAGCTCGCAAGGTCAGCGCCCAATCCGGAAGGACGGTATTCAGAGCAAAGCGGCCCTTTGAATGTCAGCTATGTGGTGAGAGAGTGTTTCCGCTCCTGGCCGATTGGGTGAGTAGGCTTACCCGCCGCAACGCCTACACGATAAACTCTGATACATCAGTTCTTTAAGTATCGCTCAGTGCATAACAAAAATCGAAAGAATAACCAATATGGGTTGCGCCAATGATGCTTGAACTTGGGCTGAAAATATCTTCGGCTGGCGGACTCAACAAGCCACGGAAACCCGTCTTGGCCTTAAGCTTGCGTTAAGATTAGTTGACTATATTGGTTGGGTATTGCACCCATGAAATAGGAGACCCGATGAAAACCATATTCGCTGTAGTTCTGACTGCCATTGCGCTTGGAGCTTCGCCCAATATCCTCGCAGCTGAAAGTGCCGCACACAACCATAGCCATGGGAGTGTCGAACCGACAAAGCTCCACCTTGACGCTGGAAAAAAATGGGCAACTGATGAGCCGCTGCGTCAGGCTATGAACGACATCAATCAAGCGATGGCGAAGGCAATACCGGCGATTCACAAGAATCAATATGGCAACGACGACTATCAAGCATTAGCGACGACAATCAGTGAGAAGGTGACTTATGCAATACAGAATTGCAAACTCGAGCCCCAGGCTGATGCGATGCTTCACTTGGTTATTGCAGACCTGATGGAAGGCGCCGAGACCATGAGAGGAAAAACTTCAAAGTCCCGCCACGATGGCGCGGTGCAAGCACTTGAAGCTCTGAAGGCATATGGGAAGTATTTCCAGCATACGGGTTGGAAAGCCGCCAAAGGCTGAAGAATCATGATGCGCCAGGGATGAACTCTGATTAATTAGTCATCTGCAAATGGTTAGCCACCAATACTTGTAGCCAGGAGAGGCTGGCATAACGGACACCACATCTGATTTTCGCTTGAAATAGGGCATTGTCTGCCCGCCTATTTGAGCCTCAGTTCAGAGCCAGACCTTTTTCTTCAAAGGTTTTGCCATCTCGTATGTGGTAAATCCGCTTGAAGGTAGGAATGATTTTCTCATCGTGGGTCACCACGATGATGGCCGTATTGAACTGCTGCGCCATCTGGTTGAGGATGCGCACGACACTCAAGGCGCGTTCGCTATCCAAGGGAGCGGTCGGCTCATCGGCGAGGATAACGGGCGGCTGATTGGCCAGGGCTCGGGCAATGGCGACGCGTTGTTGCTCCCCGCCCGAGAGTTGCGATGGTTGGGCCTTGGCGCGGTGCCCGACATCCAGCGCTTCAAGCAACTCCAGCGCACGCTTTCTCGATTCACCATTCGGTCTGCCCGCCAGCATGGGTAACAAGGCTACGTTGTCGATGACATCGAGGAATGGAATCAGGTAGGGGGCCTGAAATACAAACCCGATCCGGTCGCGGCGCAAGGCGCGCAGGTCAGGAATTTTCCAGCCATTGTCGTAGATGACCTCATCACCCAAGGTCATCTTGCCGGTAGTCGGTTCTATCACCGCGCCCAGGCACTTGAGCAGGGTACTTTTTCCGGAACCTGAGGGGCCAATCAAGCCAACCACCTCCCCGGGGGCGACGATCATATTGACGTCCTTCAAGGCGTCGACCGCGGTATCGCCCTCGCCATAGCGCTTGCTCAAACCTTCGATGCGAATTCCGAAACCGTCCATCTCATCCTCCAATGGCGGTGGCAGGGTCTACGCGCAGGGCAGCCCGAATCGCCAGCGTGCTGGCCAGCGCACAAATGACCATCACCACGACAAAGCCGCGCACTGCATCGCCTGGCTCGAGCAGAACATACTTGGGAAAGAATGGCGCCCAGACCGTTGCCGAAACCTTGCCGACCAGAAAACCGATCAGCCCCAAACCCAGGGCCTGCTGAAGAATCATCCCGGCAATGGTCCGGTTACGCGTGCCTATCAACTTCAACACGGCAATCTCACGAATCTTGCCCAAAGTCATCGTGTAAATGATGAAAGCGACAATGGCAGCGCTGACCACCGCGAGAATGACCAGAAACATCGCGATTTGCTTGGCCGAGGTGGCGATCAGCTTGGCCACCAGAATCTCTTCCATTTGCACCCTGGTGAAAGCCTGCAGGTGCTTCCAGCGCCTGACTTCATTTGCCACAGTGTCGGGTTGACTTCCCGGTGATACCTGAACCAGCACGGCATTCACGTTTCGGTTGGCGTTCTGCGATGCCTGGATGGCCTCGAGCAGACCCGGTACCCCTGGGCGATTGAGTGTGGGATTGGCCGCTGTTCTTGCCCGCTCGTTGAGGATGGCATCGTTGTCCTTCAGGAACTGGGCTTCCTGGGCATCCTTCAGCGGAATGAAGACCATGGGGTCGCCGCCGGACGAAACCATGCGCTTGGTCAGGCCGACGACCCGGTAGTCGTGCCGGCGAATTCGAATGGTATCGCCCAGCTGAAACCCGGTTTTTACGTCAGCCACTGCTTCGTAATGGTTGCGGGTAATGTGGTGGCCAGCCACCAAATATCCCGGCTCTCCCGGCTGCCCCGGTTCGAAGCCAACGACCATGGCACGCACATCGGTATTGCCCAGACGAACCTGCATGGTCAGATAAGTCACGTTGGCGGCGCGAGCCACGCCAGAAAGACTAAGCAATGAGCGGTACACGTCATCCTTGATGCTCGACGACTCCGCATACGGTCCCTGCGTATCCTGCTGAACGACCCACAAGTCAGCGCCACTGTTGTTGAGCAGCGCCTTGGCATCATCGACCATGCCGCGATACACCCCGGCCATGGTCAGCGTGACGCCAATCAGCAAGCCAAGACCGATTCCGGTCAACACGAACTTCGACCAGGAATGCAGGATGTCGCGCCCGGCCAGACTGATCACTTGCCTTGTCCCGCCAGTTGTTCGACAACTTTGACGCGGCCACCTTCAGACAGCTCGCGCTCGCTGTGAACGATGATTTCGTCACCAGCGCTAAGGCCTTCCAGTACCTGCACCAAGCCATCCAGACTACTGCTGCCGAGTTTGATGGCGACAAATGCTGGCTTGCCATCGCGTAGCGTCCAGACGCCAGAACCTTCAGGTGTCTGTTTGATGGCTGCATTGGGCAGTATCAGGCCAGATTGATTGGCAGCGGTGTGCACAGTCACCTCAGCCATTTCGCCAATGCTCAGGCCAAGAGGAATCTGGTCGAAGGTAACCAGGGTGATGCGCTCCTCGGTCACGCTGTCACTGACCGGTTCAATCCTGACCACTTTCCCGGTTAAAGGCATTCCCGGATTGCTGCGCAGGGCAATGCTTGCAGCTTGCTCCAGTGCCAGCCCGCGGGACCGCCCCTGATCCAGTCGAACCTTGACCCAGAGACTGTTGGGCTCTATCAACTTGACTACCGACTGGCCGGCAATGACGGTCGAGCCAGCTTCAACGTCACGGCTGGTCACCACCCCGTCAACCGGCGCCACCAGGCGCAGGTTGTTCCTTTGTTGGCGCACGCCATCCTGATCAGCCTTCAGGCGGACGACTTCCTGCCGGGCGCTTTGCAGGTTGGCTTCGCTCGCATCGACGGCGGCTTGGGCCGACGTCAGTTCCTGTTGTTTGCTCTCGACCGCGCTCGTGCTGACGAAATGCCTATCGCCGAGGTCGCGATAGCGCCTGGCATTCAAGCCGGCAACCGTCTGCCGTGCCAGAACATCCTTGCGCTGCGCTGCCGCCGCCAAAACCGCGCTGGATGCCCGGGCGTAGGAGGCGTCAAGCGAACGAAGTCGTTCGTCCAGGTCGACGGGATCGATTTCTGCCAGCAGTTGTCCTGCCTTTACCTGCTCACCAACATCGACATGAACTGCTTTGACGCGACCAGCCGCAGTTGGGCCAATAAAATAGCTGCGTCGCGCTTCGACCGTGCCAATGCCGAACAGGGATGACGACAGACTGCCGGTTTCGACCCGAGTGACGGTAACCTTGGTTGGCGCCAGCGGGCCTGACCGGGCAACCACAAAGCCAAATCCGAGCAGAAGAAGCACGGCAAAAGCCACCAAGCCAAACTTGCGACTGAGAAACCCATTCAGTTTCATGACTTGACCCCGAGGGCGGCAAGATAAAGTTCCAGAACGCCGACCGCCTGTTGCTCCATCTGCCCAGTGCTTCCACTCAGCATGGATTGAATGACCAAGCCCTGGATGGCCCCAAGAAACAGGGCTGCTGCCGATGGGCAATCGACATCGGCGCGAATAAGCCTTGCCTGAATTGCCGCGGCCAGGGTTTGGGACAGGGTTTGCCGATAGCGCTCCATGATTAGCTGCACCCGCTGCTTGACCGGGGATTCGGCGGGTTGCTGAAGGTCGCCAAAAATCAGGCGAGGCGCTCCGGGGTGTGCTTTGGCAAAGCCGACATGAGCCATGAACATGGCCTTGAGGGCAGTCAGCGCATCAGGGGAGCGCTCCTTGGCAGCTAGGAGTTCGAACATCAAATGCTCATCTATCCATTCGACCACGGCCAGGCGGATGGCCTCCTTGGTGGCGAAGTGCCGAAAAAGCGCCCCTTGAGTAACCCCCATGGCTTTGGCAATGTCCGTAGTCGTTATTTCGGCAGGGCTGCGCTCGGCCGAGAGCCGAACCATGGTCGCGATGATTTCTGCCTGGCGTGACTCGGTGGATTGACGAGGGTTGATAGACATGGGCACTTGTAAGTATTAAATGACTTACCAGTATAAGCGTCTAATTCATATTTTCCTAATATGCTTCACGTAGCGTGCAACCCAAGGTGACCTATCGCTTACCTGGATTTGTTGACATGGCACCAGCGCATCAAGCTAATTCAAGAGTGCACGTCAAAGTGTTACCAGAAAATCGTGCGCCAGTTCCAGTTTTGATTCAAATCAAACTATGATGGGCGCATTGTCATTTGCCTCGGGACGAATATGCGCGACCACAAGTTAATCAGCATCGAAAACCACCTGGCTCACTTGCCCCTGTTTGCTGGCATGGCTACCAGCGATATCGAACGCATTGCCAGTTGCTCCAAGCTTATCCACGCGCAAAAAGGCGATGTACTCTTTCGTGCCGGAGATGCTTGTACGGGCTTTCATCTTCTGGTTTTCGGCCAGGTCAAACTAGCATTCACATCATCTCAGGGCAACGAGAAGATTGTGGAAATAATTCAGCAGGGTCAAAGTTTTGGCGAAGCCATTATGTTTTTGGACCGGACCTATATTGTCTTTGCTCAAGCGTTGCAGGATTCGATGCTGATTCATGTCCCCAAGGAAGCCATACTGAATGAGTTGGAACACGACTACGGCTTTACCAAGAAGATGCTAGCCGGGTTGGCAAAACGCACACACGACTTGATGACGGACGTCGAAGCCTACTCGTTGCAGTCGGCCAAGCAGCGAATTATCGGATATCTGATGACTGATGTGCCTCAGGCAGCAATAGACACAGACAAACTGGAGTTTGAGCTCACTGCAGGCAAAGGGGTCATTGCCTCACGCCTCAACATCACTCAGGAACACTTCTCCAGGGTTTTGCACGACCTGTCGGATAGCGGGCTGCTTGAGGTGCATGGCAAGAAAATTCGGATTCCAAGCGTGTCCAAACTCCTCAAAACTCAAGACAACCCGTAGCGGTGAGAGCATCGCTAGTAACCACTGAAGGCTGTTCAGGGTCGAGGGCTGTTCTTCGTTACGGCAACTAGTTGGTATCGGCTAGGAGCCGGCCAGGAACTGCCGGTGAGCTATGTACGGTGGGCTGGCTGCCTTAAGCAAACAACCGACATCGTCCTTCACAGTTAATACGGTGGCAGAGCACTGATAGAACGAAGTATGTTGCGCGTAATTTCTTGCCGCTTTGAGAGGTCATTCAGTCTGTTGGGCGTATCGATGTTCAGCGCAAAAAATACCGGTCCGGTTGGCCACTCGACCCAGCCTACCCACCAGCCAACCTTTCCACTCCAGCCGGTCTTGGCCCGCAATATCCAATCACGACCTGCCTCATTCACCATCACGTCCTTGATGAGCCGCTGATGCTCGACCGGGAATGGCAGTTCATTACGATAGAGATGACGCAGGAACGATATTTGTTCATTTGCCGAAATTGCTAGGTCGCCTTCGACCCAGAAAGGTTTGCCGCCTCCCGCAACTGCGTTGCCATACGCAATCTTTCGCATGTAGGCAGCTTCACGTGCATCGCCAAGCTGCCGAGCAAATCGTTCGTAGACCCAGACAGTCGAATTACGCATCGCGGAGCGTAGGTTTTGGTCCTCATTCCACGCCTCTATCGAACGCTTGATGCCATCCCAGGGAATTACCTGGAACTCATCACGGAGAATTCCCGCGTCAAGAGCAAACAAGCTATGAGGAATTTTGAAGGTTGAAGCCGGCGAGTAGCGACGCCCCGCGCGCTCCGAGTCGTAAACGAAAGCCACTTCCTTCCCATTGCGGTTGTCTACGACAACGATGGTGCCGTGCGCCTCGGCTGTAGTAAAGAAACTGGACCAGTCTGCGCGCTCTTGTGAAGCAGACGCAGCAAGCGTCCTAAACGCAAGGACAATTGATATCGAAAAGAGAATTAGGCTACGTCGATACATCGCACTAATTGTAGCCGTCTAGCCAAGCTTGAATGACTGGTCTGTGCTTGATTGCAGCCGTGCTGCCTGAGAACTGTAACCGGCTGCAATGGGTCGGCTTGCGACAGGCCTCTCTTCAAATTGCCAGCCGGAAAGCGGCCAGTGAAATTCCGACTCCCGGAAGCGGCCAGTCGCCACTGAGCGCTCTCTAACCTGAGCAGCCATTACTGATAAATGGAAGCCGTCATTCGCCGAATTTTCCCGGAAGTGAAATTCTATTTCTTCAA
>PHCH01000053.1 GCA_002840785.1 Betaproteobacteria bacterium HGW-Betaproteobacteria-4
CAAGGTCGTGCTCGATGGCAATCATCCGCTGGCCGGCATGGCCCTGGTTTTTACCTGCACGGTCACGGCGATTCGTCCGGCCAGTGCCGAAGAAATCGAGCATGGCCATGTACATGGCGGGGATGACGACGAGGAAGGCTGCCACTAAAATTGCTTGCGGCGGAAGGCGCAACGCCTTCCGCCGGGCAAGTTCGTTTAACGGAGAAGCTTGCCGTTACGGCCGATGATCGTGATGTCGGTGTATGCCGAACCCCGATGATTGTTCGGCGAAAATCCGATATTGAGTCCACCTGCGTCGAACTGCCCGATTCCTTCAAGGGTGTCGCGCAGTTTTTTTGCTGTTGGCTTGGGGCCAGCCAAGCGTAGTGCTTCAACCAGGACCTTGGCACCAAGGTAGCCTTCGACCAGCGTATGGTTCAGCGTAACGTTGCCCTGAGGATATTTTTTCAGGCGGTCCTGAATTTCCCGGATGAGGAGCACGGACATGTTGGCCGGGTCGGGGACGACTTGCGAGATGGCGAGTCCGCGGGCGGTATCTACGCCGATCTTCTGAATGACTTGACCGCCATCGGTGACCGATATGGTGCTGAGCTGTGCGTGGTTTCCGGTGGCACGGAACTGCTTGACGAATTCGCTGCTCGCCGCCGTGTTGGAGACCATGACGACCAATTGCGGCGAGGCTCCGGCGATGGTTTTGACGGCATTTTCCACTTGCACAGTGTTTTTTTCGTAGCTGCCCTTGGCGACCAACTCACCACCGCTTTGTTGTAGCGCATTTTCGAGGCCCTGCAGGCCATCCAGTCCGAATGGGTCGTTCTGGTAGAAAACGGCGACGCGGCGGTAGCCGAGCGGGACGAACTGCTCGACGGTCTTGCGAATTTCCTGCGCGTAACTGGCTCTGGTCAGAAACAGCCAGGGGTGGACCGGGGTATTGACACTGGTTGCCCCGGTACGCGCGGCGACGAGCGGGATACCGGCGCGAGCGAGGATGTTTCCCTTGATCAGGCCCTCGACGTTGCCGGTGCCGACAATGCCGAAGAAAGCGACCGGATGATGCTCTCGGGTCATTTCCTGGACGAGGCGAACGGTTTCGCTGGTTTTGTAGCCGTCGTCGGTTGTTATCAGCCGAATTTTTTCGCCGTTGATACCCCCGGCCGCATTCACCGCATCGAAACAGAGCTGAGCCCCGGCTTTCATGTTGTTACCGGTCGGCGCGAGCGGCCCGGAGAACGGCGCGACTTGAGCGATGACAATGTCGGCCGCGGCGACTCCGGGAAGCAGGGTGGCGCCGGTGATGGCTAGTCGGGCAAAAATCTGTCGGAACGTCATGGTGGCCCTCTCGTGTTATGACGCGTTAATCGGCAATCTTGAAACGGCTGATTTCACTGCTGACGCTACTGGCCAGATCTTCCAGGTTCCTGGCTTCGGTCGCCGCCCGGGAAACGGCGCTGCTGTTGCCGGAGGCTGCCTTGAGAATTTCGGCGACGTGGCCGGAGATCTGCCGGCTGGCCGAAATCTGGGCTTGCACCGCTTGCGAAATCAGCTTGACGCCATCGGTCGTCGAATGCACCGACTCAGTGGCACTGGCCAGTATACGCGAGACATTGCGCGCTTGTTCCGTGCTTTCCTGCAAGGCGTTCGTGCCACTGCGGATGGCTGTTTCGACGCTGCCGATCCGGCTGCTCACGGCTTGGGTCAGGCGGTCGATTTCGTTGGCCGACTGGGCCGATTTCTCGGCGAGTTTGCGCACTTCGTCGGCCACCACCGCGAAACCGCGTCCGGCATCGCCGGCCCGCGCGGCCTCGATGGCGGCATTGAGGGCAAGCAAATTGGTCTGGTCGGCAATATCGCGCACTTGTGCCGTCATCTGGCAAATATCCAGGGTGACCTTGACGAACTCGTTGACCGTTGCTGCGATCTCGCCGACCGCCTGCTCGGCGATGTTGATGTCGCGCAGCATGGTGGTCAGGCTGTTGTGACCTAGTTCGGTCTGTTCCCGGCTCTGGCGGGCGACGGCGTCGACCTCGGCGGCACTGGCGGCGACTTCCTGGATGTTGCCGGAAATCGATGAAACGGCGTCGGTGGCTTGTTGCGACAGGGTTTCCTGGGAGCTCGAACTGTCGGCAATCTGGCTGGTTGCCGCGGCCAGGGTGTGGGCCGCATCGCGAACATTGCCGGCGTTGTGTTGCAGGGTGCGGATGACTTGCCGGAAGGAACTGGCCATGCGGTTGAAGCTTTCGGCAATCTCCGAAAACTCGTCGCGGGAGTCGATGCTGATTTCGTGGCGGAGATCGCCATCGGCCAGGCGGCGGCTGCCGCCGATGATGTCCTGGCTGCCCCGGGCCAGTGAAAGGTAGAAGCCAATCGAGAAATAGGTGGCGATCAGCACGCCAAGGGCGGCGATCAGGATGTTGATGAAGCGTTCGGTCTGCAGTCGTGATTCCCTTTTTTCCAGGGCTTGGCGCAGAGCTGTTTCAACCGTGGCGAACATCTCGGCAGAACTGTTCACGGCCGCTTCGGCCTTGGCCAGTACGTCAGCTGGCGGGACATCAACGTCGATCTTGAAAATGATTTCGTTGCTGATGAACTTGCTCAATTCATCGATATTTTTTTCCAGATTGCTCCGGGCTTGCTCGATGGCCGCGGCGTCGTCGCCATTCGAGGCGGCGCGCTTGAGTGTTTCGCCGGTGCGCAGTAGTTGCAGTTCGAGGTCGCTCAATAGTTTGTCGAGGCGCCCCTTGTCGCCCGCATCGACGATTTGCACCTCTGCGACGTGGCTGGCTTTCAGGCGGATCTGGGTGATGATGGCGAGCAGTTGCGGCAGTTCGGAAACCTGCGCATCGTTCAGATAATAAGTGGCGACTTCGCCGTTCAACGTCAAGCCTGCCCGGTCGGCAATATTGCGCGCCTGGGCGCCGAAGCTCTGTTCCATGCGCTCGGTGATCTTGCGGATTTCCGGCGTAGGGGCGGTAGCGAGTGCTTCGCGGGCGGTCGCCCATTCCTTGGCCAGCTGGTCCCAGTCCGCCTGGAGCGCCCAATCTTCCGGTGTGGCCTGGCGGCCGGCGGCGATCAGTTGATCGACGGTTTGGGCGGATTTGCCGGCTTTTTCCTCCAGTCCGGCCTCTGAGGACCCCGCTGAAAGCAAGGTCAGGGCAGTCACCTGATGGTGGAAGGCGTCGGCCATCTGGCGGATGGGGATAATGGCCTGGGCGCCGACAATACTGTCGCGGGTGCTCGACAACTGGCTGCCGACAGACCATAGGAATTGGGCGAGCAGGCCGGCGACCAGTACGCCGGAGGCGGCACCGATGGCCACGAAACGGGACGCAAAACGCATGCGGTTCATGAGTTGAACAGCAGGCTCAAACAGGATGATCATTGGGCTCCCTCCTTGGTGATGGTTCGTTATATTTTTTGGAGCCCGATTGTCCTCAAATTTGGTGGCTTTGGAATATTGGGGAAACTACTTAATAGTGAATCGATTGAACAATTCGTTATTTCACCTTGGTTTCAGCCTTCGGCTGGCGGCCATTGCCGTGCCTCGATGCGGAACAGCTCGGTGCTCCCGGTATCGATAACAATGAGCTCCCAGCCCATGATCGGATAACCATGGGTTTCGACCCGGGTGAAGTTGTTCATCGGCCGGCCTTGCTTGTCGCGAAGGGGATGATCTATCCGGCTGATGTGCGAATCACCATGAACGGCAAGGACCCGGCCGGTAAATTGGGACGTTTCATGACGTAGCTGTTCGAGAAAGTCGCGGTAGCCATGGTGACCAAAGCCCTGGCTAAAATGCTTGAACTCGGGGTCGGCCTGGAATAGCAGGACAATACCAGCCAGGTTGTCGCGCCGGGCCAGGGCGAAATTTTCCTTGAGCCAGTCGATGACGACGGGGTTGCGGGCGAGGAATTCCGCGCTCGGTTGGCCGGTCAGGCCCCAATTGTTGTTGCCGCCGGGCAGGTTGAGCGTTACGAACAAGACAGGACCAAGACGAAAGCGGGCGTGTTCCGGATAGTTGCCGGGTTGGCGTTCAAGGGTGATTTTTTTCTGGCCGAGCGACAGGCCATCGCGCCAGAACAGGCTGCGCAATTTGTTGAGGCGTTCGAGAGGGGCGTAGCTCCCATTCGACATGCGATCGCAGTCGGACCACTCATTGTCGCCAGGCACAAAAACAAAGGGCACGCGCGAGCTGTTGAAGAGGCCATGGCGATCAGCGAAAAGGCTGTCGTCGCAGCGATCCTTGCCGGACTTGATGTCGCCGATGTGGGCGACAAATTCGACCTGGCTGTCGGCGATGGCTTCGAGCATTTTGGGCAGTTCGGCCCGCTCGTAGTCGGAATAGGGCGTGTCGCCGATGACGGCGAAGCGCCAGACGTCGGCGTGCGCCTGGGTGATCGCGCCGATCAACAGCAGAGCCCATTTCAATTTTGGCCAAAATTTCCGGTTGACCGTAGCAATGCGGCGAAAGCGCTTCACCGGAGCAAACCCTTCAGGGCATAGAGCGCATCGAGCGCTTCGCGTGGTGTCAATGCGTCCGGGTCGATGGCGGCGAGGTGGTCGAGGGCCGGGTGCTGTTCCGCTTCGGCTGGCTCGGGCGCTTCTGGCGAAAAATCCTGGGCGAAAAGGTCGGGTTGCAGCGGATCGACCGTGGCGCGTTGCTCGAATTCTCGCAGCTGCTTGCGGGCGGCGCGGACGACGGCGGTCGGGATGCCGGCCAGCGCCGCGACCTGAATCCCGTAGCTCTGGTTGGCCGGGCCTTCTTCAACCGCGTGCATGAAGACGATGCGGTCGTTGTGCTCGACGGCGCCGAGATGGACGTTGGCCAGTTCGGTGTATTCGTGCGACAGCCGGGTCATCTCGAAATAGTGCGTGGCGAACAGCGTCAGGCAGCGGTTCTTGTCGATCAGATGGCGCAGGATGGCGAAGGCCAACGCCATGCCGTCGAAGGTCGAGGTGCCGCGGCCGATTTCGTCCATCAGCACGAGGCTGTTGGCCGTGGCGTGGTGCAGGATGGCGGCGGCTTCGGTCATTTCGACCATGAAGGTCGAACGGCCGGAAGCCAGATCGTCGGAGGCGCCGATGCGGGTGAAGATCCGGTCGAGCGGGCCGAGCACGCAGCGGTCGGCTGGCGTGTAGCAGCCGATGTGGGCGAGCAGGGCGATCAGCGCGACCTGCCGCATGTAGGTCGATTTACCGCCCATGTTCGGGCCGGTGATGAGGAGCAGGCGGCGGTTTTCGGCGAGCAGGCAGTCGTTGGCGATGAAGGTTTCGGCATTGTTGGCCAGTTCGCCCTCGACCACCGGGTGACGGCCGCCTTCCACGGTCAACGGGCGATGACTTGCAGCGTCGGAATCACCGCTTGGAGTTCGTCGAGAATGGCCTCGTACAACAGCTTTTCTCGAGCCAGTGCGCGCTCTTGCGCCGACAGTGCCTTGTCCTCGAAAGCCTTGAGTTCCGGCGTGATGTAGCGCTCGGCATTCTTCAGCGTTTGCCGGCGACGGTAGTCTTCCGGGATTTTCTCGGTATTGGCGTGCGTGACTTCGATGTAGAAGCCATGCACCTTGTTGTACTCGACCTTGAGGCTGCTGATGCCGGTGCGCTCGCGTTCGCGGGCTTCCATGTCGACCAGATAGGCGCCGCAGTTGTCGTTGAGCGAGCGGTATTCGTCGAGATCGGCGTCGAAGCCCGGGGCGATGACGCCACCGTCGCGAATCTGCGCGGCCGGTTCGCTGCCGATGCAACGGACCAGCAGATCGAGCGTGGCGAATGGTGTGTCGAGATCGCTGAATAGTTGCCCAACCAGCGGCGATATGGCGCCGGCCAGCGGGGCCCGCAGGCCATCGAGGCGGGCAAGCGATTCGCGTAGGCTGGCCAGGTCACGCGGCCGGGCGTTGCGCAGGGCGATACGGCCGGCGATGCGTTCGATGTCGGCAATGCCGCGCAAGCCGCGCCGGATTTCACCAGCGATGCGGCCATAGTCGTCGAGCAGGAATTCGACCGCACCATGCCGAGCGGCAGGCAGGTCGCGTTCGCGCAACGGGTGATGCAGCGTGTGACGGAGCAGGCGCGAACCCATGCTGGTCACGCAGTTGTCGAGCAGCGAGAACAGCGTCGGCGACGGCTGGCCGCGCAGGGTTTCAGTCAGTTCCAGATTGCGCCGGGTAGCGAGATCGAGACCGAGGTAGGCGCCTTCGATTTCCACGGTCACCCCGCGCAAGTGGGTCAATTTTCCGGCCTGCGTTGCCTGGGCGTACTGGAGCAGGGCGCCGGCGGCGGCGACGGCTGGCTTCAGCCCTTCGGCGCCGAATCCGGCTAGCGAAGCGACTTCAAACTGATCGCAGAGCAGGCGGCGCGCCGAGTCGAATTCGAAATACCAGTCCGGCTGCCGGGTGCGGGCGACGTCGAGGCCGAAATTGGGCGTCCAGCTCTCCGGGTAAAGGATTTCGGCCGGGCGGATGCGTTCCAAAGCAGCCGGAATCTGCTCGGCCGGCACTTCGAGCAGCACGAATTCGCCGCTGGCCAGATTGAGCCGGGCCAGACCGGCCGTGTTGCGCAGCGTGGTCACTGCCAGCAGCCAGATGTCCTGCTTGTCATCGATCAGCGCCGCATCGGTCAGCGTACCGGGGGTGACGATGCGCGCTACTGCCCGCTCGACCGGCCCCTTGCTGGTCGCCGGATCGCCGATTTGCTCGCAGATCACCGCCGATTCACCAAGCTTGACCAGACGGGCGAGGTAAGGCTCCAGCGAATGGAAGGGGATGCCGCACATCTTGATCGGCACACCGGCCGACTGGCCGCGCGTGGTCAGCGTGATGTCGAGCAGGCGTGCTGCCTTTTCTGCGTCTTCATGAAAAAGCTCATAGAAATCGCCCATCCGGTAGAACAGCAAGGTGTTCGGGTGGCTGGCCTTGAGCGCCAGATACTGGCGCATCATCGGCGTGTGTTTGGAAAGGTCGGGCGCGGCGTCTTTAGTCATGGGCTTATCGTTTGTTATTTTTGTCAGTGGCGAAAATTACTGTCTGATTTCGCGGATATTTTCCGGTTGACCGTAGCAATCGCCACTGCTGCGGAAGGGATTGATGTCGAGGCCGCCGCGCCGGGTGTAGCGGGCGTGCACGGCCAGCACTTCGGGCGCGCAATGTTTCTGGATGTCGGTGAATATCCGCTCGACGCACTGTTCGTGGAATTCGTTGTGATTGCGGAAGGAAACGATGTAGCGCAGCAGCCCGGCCCGGTCGATGGGTTGGCCGCGGTAGCGGATGACGACCATCGCCCAGTCCGGCTGGCCGGTGACCAGACAGTTCGATTTGAGCAGGTGGGAGAACAGCGTTTCTTCGACGACTTCGCCGGCTTGTGTGGTCAGCAGTTCGGGGGCCGGCTGGTAGTGGTCGCAGGCAATATCCAGATCGTCGAGACAGATGCCTTCCGGGATGGCGATGACGGCTTGCGGGCGGTCGGCGAGCGGTTCGAGCGTGACGCCGAGCGGCTTGCCGGCGGCAGCCGAGAGGTCGCGTGCTAGCGTCTGCGCGACGGTTTCAGCATCAGCGAAAGTGCTCTGGTTGAAGGAATTCAGGTAAAGCTTGAAGGACTTGGATTCGATCAGGTTGGGGCTGTCAGCCGGCACGCGGAAGGTGCCGACGGCAACGACCGGTTTGCCCTTCGGATTGAGCCACGACAGTTCATAGGCATTCCACAAATCCTCGCCGACAAAGGGCAGGGCGCCATCGGCAATGCCGAGCTCGCTGCGCTTGAGCTGGCGCGGAATGGGGTAGAGCAACTCGGGCGCGTAGTGACTCTGGTATTCCGTGGCCTTGCCCAAGGGCGAGGCGCTGCTCGGATCGGTAGCATTGATGGACGAATTCATGGGGCGCGATTTTACCGCAAGGCCTCAAGGCATCTGCAGTTCGATCAGATGCGGACCGCCAGCGTCGAGCGCCGCGCGCAGCGCCTTTCTGAAGTCAGCAGTCGAGTCAGCGTGGGCAAAGCCAAGGCCGAAAGTCAGCGCCGCGTGCTCGAAACTGATTTGCTGCGGGGTGCGCCAGCCTCGCTCGAATTCAGGCAGCTGGCGCTGGGGCAGGTGATCGAAAATGCCGCCTCCGCCATTGTTGACCGTAACAATCACGGCATTTCGACCCTGAGCCAGCGCCAATCCGCCCAGGTCGTGCTGGGTGGTCAGGTCGCCGAGCAGGGCGACGACATTGCCATGCACCGCAGCAATCCCCAGGGCAGTCGAGATGTTGCCTTCGATACCACTGGCGCCGCGATTGTCATAGAAGTGGATGGCTTTTTCGCTGCTGCCCGACAGGCTGTCCAGTTGGCGGCTGGCCAGCGAATTGCCGATGAAGAGCGGCGTGGCATCCGGAGTTTCAGCGAGCATGGCAGCTATGTGGCCGCCGTCGGCTGTCTCCGAGGCCAGGCTTTCCCGCGCGGCAAAGTCCTGTTGCCAGCCTCCGGGCGCGGCAACGAGCGATTCTGCCAACAGTGCAGCGCAAACATCGGCTGGCTCGGCGCGGAACAGATGGGTCAGCCGATGGGCGGGATCACTCCAGCGCGGCCATGGCTCGACCACGGCGTGAGTTGTCCGGATTCCACCGACGTAGTTTTGCAGGTTGCGGCTGATCGGAAAGGTCCCGAAGCGCAATACCCACTCCGGCTGATGCATTTCCACAAAGCGCTGATCGACCAGCCATTGATTGTAACGAACGCACAGATGCGAGCGATCATGCCTCCCGTAGCGCAGGCCGGATAGCGGCTCGGCAAGGATCGGGACGTCGAGTCGCTCGGCCAGGGCGGCAATGGCATGGGTGTGTTCGTGACCGGCCAGCATTTCCCCGCAGACAATGATGCCGGGGCGACCGCTGATGCGGTTGGCGAAATCGCCAATAGCCTCCCGGGCTGGCTGTAGTGTTGGGAAGGCAACGCGGACAGATTCCGGAATTTCCGCCTCGATGGTATCGGCCAAAGGAAGCAGCGGCTCGCGGAAGGGCTGGTTGATATGGACCGGCCCGGGCTCCGGCCAGATCGCCTGTTCGTAGGCGCGGGCTGCGAAGCGATGCAAGTAAGCCGGATCAAATTCGTCATGCGGGGTGCCAAGTGCGTGGCTGGCGCGGACGTGCGAGCCGAAGAGCCCAATCTGGTCGATAGACTGATTTGCGCCGCACCCCTGAAGCTCCGGTGGGCGATCAGCCGAGATCAGGAGCAGCGGTACGCCGGACTGGCTTGCCTCGATGACAGTCGGCAACCAGTTGGCCGGCGCCGTTCCCGACGTAGCCAAGACAAGCGCCGGTCGTCGGCTGGCTTTGGCGATGCCAAGCGCAAAAAAAGCTGCGCTTCGCTCGTCTATCGCAACATGGCAGCGCAGCCGGGGCTGGCGCAACATGGCGAGCGCCAGCGGCGTCGAGCGCGCGCCGGGGGAAATCACGGCATCGCTGACGCCAGCCGCGATGAAACCGGCGACCATGGCCTGCGACCAGTTGAAGTTGAGCGTACCGGTATCGGTCATCGTTTTCGTTGCACGGCTGAAAACGTCAAATTGTAGTCGCAGCCCGGCCCCCGGAACTATAGCCGCGTGCTATTATTCGCCGCTCGTTGCCGCCCGCCAAAACCGGGCGCCCATGATGCGGAGTGGTAGTTCAGTTGGTTAGAATACCGGCCTGTCACGCCGGGGGTCGCGGGTTCGAGTCCCGTCCACTCCGCCAACTACCGTCAAGCCCGAAAGCTTCTGCTTTTCGGGCTTTTCTGTTTTCTGGATGGTCGCCCTAGGGTAACACCGGGTTCCCTGTCATTTCCCGCCAGCATAAGCTATGACCGAATAATACAAATAAGCCAAGGTATTCGGTAATGTCTGAGAGCAGCATCAATCGGAAGCGTAGCGACTTTTGCAATCTGGAGTATTTGCTGGTCAATCTGGGGCGAAATCAGGCAGCTGCAGAGCGGCTGATACACCTGTTTCTGGAGGGCGCCCCAACCCTTTGTGCGAGACTGGAAACGGCGGCTGCACAAGGTGATTTGCCCGCACTGAAAGACGCACTTCACGATATTCGAAGCAGTTGCGTCCTGTTCTCCGGTCATCGTTGCCTTGATCAGGCGCGCAAGATCGAGGAGCTTGTTCGCGAGCAACTGCTCGAAGCCTCAAGTGGCAAGGCAGCCCCCAACTGGCCATCAATGTCGGCCCCGTTGATCCTGTGCATACAGTGCATGGCCACAGAACTGGCCGACTTCCTGAGCGACAGGGAAGGCTGATTCGCTATCCGTTCAAGGGCAACTGACGATGCCCGTGTGAAGCGCAAAACGGGTAAGGCCAGTAACGTCGTGGACGCCGATTTTTTCCATCAAGCGGCTGCGGTGGAACTCAACTGTTTTTGGACTGATGCCCAGTTCGCGGGCAATTTCCTTGGTCGTTCTGCCTGACGCCACGTGGCGGAGAATTTCGGTTTGTCGCGTGGTCAACCGAGACACCTGACCTGAGTCGGATTCAGCCTCCGAGCGCAAGCTCATTGCACTGAGTTTCGGCGACAGGAAACTTCCGCCGTCGAGCACCATGGCCAAGGCCTGCACCAGCTCGGCAAGAACGAAGTCCTTGAGCAAATAGCCATTGACCCCGGCAGCAAGCGCCTGCTCGACAATTTCCTGGCGGTCAATGCTGGACAACACAAGAATTCTGGTTGCCTGATCGAACTGGCGAATGGTGCGCGCCACCTCGATGCCTGATGGGCCCGGCATGGCAATGTCGAGCAGGACAACGTCGGGTTGACGACTGCGAATCGCGGCAATGGCTTCATGACCATCGGCGCACTCAGCTTCGATCGAATATCCGGGAAGCGTGTCGATAATGGCGCGGATACCGGCTCGAATCAGTAATTGGTCGTCCGCGAGAACAATTCGTATCGTTTTCATGGTTATCACAAGGATATTCCAAAGAGCCACAATCAGGGTTACTAAACGACATAGTCATTTGTGAGTATGGCAATACGACGAACAAAAATGATACGGAGAAAGCCGGTTGGCTTTAGTGCAGGCGTTCCTTCATGGCGCGCTGGGCTTCCCGTTTCGAGTCCTTGTCCAGGGCATCGGCACGTTTGTCGTGCTGCTTCTTGCCTTTGGCCAGTCCGATTTCAAGTTTGATGCGACCACGCACGAAGTGCAGGTCGATGGGCACCAGTGTATAACCGGCGCGCTCGACCTTGCCGATCAGTTTGCCAATTTCGTTGGTGTGCAAAAGCAGCTTTCGCGTGCGTATCGGGTCATGCTGGTTGTGGGTCGAGGCGGTCGCCAGCGGGCTGATGTGCATCCCGATCAGGTAGATCTCTCCACCCTTGATGATGACGTAGGATTCCTTGATGTTCATTCGGCCGGCACGAATGGCCTTGACCTCCCAACCTTCAAGGACAATGCCTGCCTCATATTTGTCTTCGACAAAATAGTCGTGAAAGGCTTTTTTGTTGACCGTAATGCTCATGCTGCCGGCTGTTCCTTTAAAATCGCGATTCTACAGGAAACAGGAATACTGCCGCTGCATGGCCCTTGTTGAAAAGACCGTCTTGATCGAGCAATCCGCCGAACGCATGTTCGAATTAGTGGACCACTGCGAGGATTACCCCGCCTTCCTGCCCTGGTGCAGTCATACCGAGGTGAAATATCGTGATGCGGCGAAAACGGTTGCAACCTTGCACATCAATTACCATTCGGTTAAGTCGAGTTTTACGACGGAAAACGACAAGGAATTTCCCCGGCTGATGAAAATTCGCCTGGTCGATGGTCCTTTCCGTCATCTGGAGGGTTCATGGCATTTCAAGGCGCTGGCCGAAAATGCCTGCAAGATTGAATTCCAGTTGCACTACGAGTTTTCCAGCAAATTGTTCGAGAAGGTGATCGGCCCGGTGTTCAGTCATATTGCCAACACATTCGTCGACGCCTTCGTGCGCCGTGCCGCGCAGGTTTATGGAGTCAGCCATGGCTGAAATGTTGAGTGTCGAAGTTTGCTACGCCTTGTCAAACAAGCAGGAGTTGGTCCGTATCAAAGTGGATGAAGGGGCAACGCTGCAGCAGGCACTTGAGGCTTCCGGGCTACTCGAGAAATACCCGGAAATCGACCTGAAAAAGAACAAGTTCGGTATTTGGAATAAGCTTTCCAAGCCGGATTCCGTCTTGCGCAATCTGGATCGCGTTGAAATTTACCGGCCGCTGATCGCCGACCCCAAGGAGGTTCGCAAGCAGCGAGCCGCTGAAGGCAAGGTCATGAAAAAAGGCGCCGGGGATTCCGACGCCGAGGGCTCCTGCGCACGCTGAGAGGCATCCATCAGATTGCGCTCACCGTTGTCGCCAATGGCGTTGATCGGCTGACTGGACTCAAGGGCAGCAAGGTTGCGCCGGGCGCGCTCGCAATTTTCGCTTTTTTCCTTTTCGGCTGCTTGTTCCTTGGCCAGTTTGTCGGCTTTTTCCCTGGCTTCCTGCTGCCGCTTTTTGAATTCCAGATTTTTTTCCGCGATGGTTTTGGGGGACTCCACAGACTTGGGTGCGTCAGGGGCTTTTTCGGGAATAGCCTCGGAAACGACTGCCGGTTTCGAGCCACCGATGGAACGCCGCTCCTTGGCCGTTGCCGGGGGAGGAACGTCGGAAACGACAGTCTGACCGTTGATGTCCTTCCATTGGTAGGTTTCTGCATGACTGGAAAGCGATCCCACGGTCAACGGGAAAAACAGGGCAAAAATGAAAGCGGATTTCGAGGTCATCTGGGTTTCCTTGGCTTTTCTGTATAATACGATTTTGTGACCTTGGATTAAAGGCTAAAGGCCATGCGACTCACCCGGCTGACCCGCAACATTACCCTGAACCTGCCTCTGCTTTCTGCCGCCATGGATACCGTGACGGAAGGCCGCCTGGCAATTGCGATGGCGCAGGAAGGCGGCATCGGCATCATTCACAAGAATTTGTCACCCAAGGCCCAAGCAGCCGAGGTGGCCAAGGTGAAGCGTTTTGAATCCGGCATCCTCAAGGATCCGATTACCGTTTCACCGACCATGACGGTGCGCGATGTAATCGAGATCACCCGCCAATACCGGATTTCCGGTTTGCCGGTAATTGATCGTGCCGGCAAGGTCGTTGGCATCGTTACCAATCGCGACATGCGTTTCGAGACCAATCTCGATCAGCCGGTCAAGGCCATCATGACGCCACGCAAGCGCCTGGTGACCGTCCGGGAAGGTGCCAGTGTCGAGGACGCCAAGGAACTGATCCGCAAGCATCGCCTGGAGCGCGTGCTGGTTATCGATGATGAATGGCACATGCGTGGCCTGATCACCGTCAAGGATATTCTGAAGTCTACGGAACATCCGCTGGCCAACAAGGATTCCTCCGGACGCCTGCGTGCCGGTGCGGCTGTCGGTGTTGGAGCTGGCACCGAAGAGCGTGTCGAACTGCTGGCCGAAGCCGGTGTTGACGTGATCGTGGTCGATACCGCCCATGGCCACTCGCAAGGCGTTCTGGATCGTGTCCAGTGGGTCAAGAAGAACTTCCCGCAAATCGAAGTTATCGGCGGCAACATCGCGACTGCCGACGCTGCACGCGCCCTGGTTGACATGGGGGCTGACGGGGTCAAGGTCGGTATCGGTCCCGGCTCCATCTGCACGACGCGTATCGTTGCCGGTGTCGGCGTACCGCAGATCACCGCCATCCAGAACGTCTCTGATTCGCTGAAGGGCACAGGCGTGCCAATGATTGCTGACGGCGGCATTCGCTATTCCGGCGACATCGCCAAGGCGATTGCAGCTGGAGCCGATACGGTCATGCTTGGCGGCCTGTTTGCCGGCACCGAAGAGGCGCCGGGCGAGGTCGAACTGTTCCAAGGGCGTTCCTACAAGTCTTATCGTGGCATGGGATCGCTGGGGGCCATGCAGGCCGGCTCATCAGATCGCTACTTCCAGGAAACCACTTCCAATGTCGACAAGTTCGTGCCGGAAGGTATCGAAGGCCGCGTTCCCTACAAGGGCTCCGTGCTCGCCGTGATTCACCAGTTGATGGGTGGCCTGCGTTCGTCCATGGGTTACCTGGGCAGTCCGACGATTGCCCACATGCATGACAATGCCTGTTTCGTCGAAATCACCTCGGCCGGTATCCGCGAGTCTCACGTCCACGACGTGCAGATCACCAAGGAAGCGCCGAACTACCACCTCGACTGATCTTTTCCGTGTTACTGAGGGCGGCTCCGGGAGCCGCCCTTTTTATTCAAGGTTTTGAAAATGGCTCACCAGAAAATCCTCATCCTCGATTTCGGTTCTCAGGTTACCCAGTTGATCGCCCGCCGCGTGCGCGAAGCCAAGGTCTTCTGCGAAATCCATCCTTACGATGTTTCGGACGAATTCATCCGTAGTTACGGCGCCCAGGGCATCATTCTGTCCGGTGGCCCAAGTTCGGTGACCGAAGGTGATACGCCGCGCGCTCCGGAAATCGTTTTCCAGCTCGGCGTTCCGGTGCTTGGCATCTGCTACGGCATGCAGACCATGGCCCAGCAGCTGGGTGGCAAGGTTATGACGGCCGAGGCAGCCGGCAAAGCGCGTGAATTCGGCTATTCCGAAGTCCGCGCTCATGGCCATACCGCCTTGCTCAACGACATCGCCGACTTCACGACGGCCGAAGGCCACGGCATGCTCAAGGTCTGGATGAGCCATGGCGATTCGGTGATGGAATTGCCGGCGGGCTTCAAGAAAATGGCCTCGACACCGTCCTGCCCGATCGCTGCGATGGCCGACGAGGACCGCAAGTTCTACGCCGTCCAGTTCCATCCGGAAGTGACGCACACGCTACAAGGGCGCGCCATTCTTGAACGCTTTGTGCATGGCATCTGTGGCTGCGGCACCGACTGGATCATGGGCGATTACATTGCCGAAGCGGTTGCTTCAATTCGTGCCCAGGTCGGTTCCGATGACGTCATTCTCGGCCTGTCCGGTGGCGTCGATTCAAGCGTCGCAGCCGCGCTGATCCATCGCGCCATTGGGGAACAGCTAACCTGCGTTTTTGTTGATCACGGCCTGCTACGTCTTAACGAGGGCGACATGGTCATGGAAATGTTCGCCCGCAACCTCGGCGTCAAGGTTATCCGCGTCGATGCAGTTGACGACTTCATGGGCAAACTGGCCGGCGTCTCCGATCCGGAGCAGAAGCGCAAGATTATCGGCAAGGAGTTTGTCGAAGTATTCCAGGCGGAATCCAAAAAGCTGGTTTCTGCCAAGTGGCTGGCCCAGGGCACCATCTATCCTGATGTGATCGAATCGGCTGGCAAAAACAAGAAGGGTGCCCACACCATCAAGAGCCACCACAACGTCGGTGGTCTGCCGGAAGACATGCATCTCAAGTTGCTTGAGCCGTTACGCGAACTGTTCAAGGATGAGGTCCGCGAACTAGGTGTGGCCCTCGGCCTGCCGCGCGAAATGGTCTATCGCCACCCATTTCCTGGGCCGGGCCTGGGTGTGCGTATTCTTGGCGAGGTCAAGCTGCATTCAGCCCATCTGCTGCAACGGGCCGATGCCATTTTTATCGAAGAATTACGGTCGACCGTAGCAACCGAGCAGGATGTGGCGGCCGGCGCCTGTACCTCTGCCGATATTGGCAAAACCTGGTACGACCTCACCAGCCAGGCCTTTGCCGTCTTCCTTCCGGTCAAGAGTGTTGGCGTGATGGGCGACGGCCGCACTTACGAAAACGTGGTTGCCCTACGCGCCGTCGTGACCAGTGATTTCATGACCGCCCACTGGGCGCATCTGCCCTATGAACTGCTTGGTCGTGTTTCAAACCGGATTATCAACGAAGTTCGCGGCCTGAACCGGGTCGTTTACGACGTGAGCGGCAAACCGCCGGCCACGATCGAGTGGGAATAATCAAAGGCAGCCACAATATTCGAAGACTATTTCACCAGACTGCGAATAATTGCGACATCTCTGTCGGCAAGTGATTTGTTTGTTCTGGATTGTGGCTTTTCGATTTTCCGGCTTTTCTGGGCGGGGCTTTTTTGGGGTTTCGCCACAGTAACCTTTGCATTTCGTATTTCCTTGCTGCCGTCTTTCTGGTGTGAGGCACTGGGAATTGACGTCGATGATAGCTCTGGCAACGGCGTATTGCCGAGCTGAGACGGCGTAGCGGTCTTCAACTCGTCTATTGTCGCGCCTTTTGGCTCGGCTTGAGCAATCGCGCTCTCGACGCGGGTTTCTATCCCTGGTTTGGCAGCTATTTTTGACGGCACCGATATGTCGTCAGGTATTTTTGCATCCAAATTCTGAGCGGCGGTCCAGCCAAAAAAAGCGATGCTGGCAACCCCTAATGTCAATGTTGCAGCCTTCCATCCACTCGCCACGTGTTGGTCGCCAACGTTTGTTTTTCCGTAATTCGGGTCGAGGTCTCTCAGAATGCTCATGGATGTGTCGTCAAAATTTTCGTATTGAATATGCAATTGGCAGTCATGTGTACTTTACATGCAAAATTATACGTTCAACATCAAAAATCTACCATTTCAAACATTAGATCGTATTAGAATATTACGTTGCCATGCCTTCTGCTGCATGGGTGCATTGCTGTATTTGGGAATCTGCTGTGGTTTTTGTTACCGTATTTGCCTATTTTTTGCTGATCGTGGCTGCCATATCGCTGGTGGCCTTTCCTGCGCTACGGGGGCGACTCTATGGCGGGGTTGTCAGCTTTCTTCTGGGTGGCATTACCCGCATCGTTGGCGGCAGCTCTCTGGTTTCAGGATGGATGTCTTCAACTGCACGTACCGCGTCAACAAAGTACGTTCTTGCCAGATCATTCGTTGTGCGAAACCCTATGGCGGTGATTGGAGCATCGGTCGTAATTCTTGCGCCCAGTGGTATGGCATTTATCGTCCACCGGCCTGCAATTTTTGAATATTCCGAAATTCGCGTTTCAGAAGATCGACAAATTGCAGTATTGCTGACCGGCGAACAGATTGCTCCACCTCTGCCGTTGCCTCCGGAGATTTTTGCCACAAAAGAAGTGGAAATGATCCGGCCGGATGCGATATATGCCAGTCGCAATTGGTCTTTGCTGCAGCCGGATTTCGTGCAACGCCTATTGGTGGTTTTCAAGTTGATGAAGGAACGCCACGGCTATGAGATGGTATTGATCGAAGGTTACCGCAGCCCGGAACGTCAGGCTGAGTTGTTCGCGCAGGGTGGCCACATCACTCAAGCCGCTGCCAATTTGAGTTATCACCAGCATGGATTGGCTGCAGATTCGGCGTTTTTGCGTAACGGACAAGTGGTGATTTCAGAGCACGACCCATGGGCTAGGCGGGGCTATCAACTGTACGGAGAAATTGCCGAACAGGTCGGTTTCGTTTGGGGTGGGCGGTGGAAGATGCTTGATCTAGGGCATGTCGAACTGAGAAAAGCAGGCGTACTGGCACGTATCCGGTAGTTCATTGGTAGTGAAAATTTTGGGTATCAGAGTTGAAAATGACAAAGCCATTTATTTTGCTCGGCGACAAGACTGACCACGGGGGCGTTGTCGTCTCTGCATCCGAAACCTCTGATTGTGGCGGCAAGGGGATCGCTCGAGTCGGGGATCAGGTTACTTGTCCCAAAAAAGGTCATGGGAGCGTCACTACTATTGTGACCGGTGACGCCACAGCGATCATCGATGGCCGTCCGGCTGCGCGGCATGGCGACAAGACGGCCTGTGGAGCCACCCTGATCGCCAGCCAGTCGCTAACAACAGACTAGGTTACTGAAATTCAAGATGTGGCCTAACATATTCAAGATAGTCGGCGGAAGCCTGGTTGCGTTAGCCGTACTTTGGGCCCTGGTGCTCGGCTGGTGGCAATCCAACGACTACGAGCCTAGTCGTCTTGATCTGGCCCTATACCTAGGGGCTTTGCCCTTGGCAATAGTCGGTGGATATTTTCTTCTCAAAGGATTCATCGAACACCTGAAAGCACCTCAAGCAGCGGAAATGCCAAAAGATGCGCCGCTTGACGATATGGACCCCTTGGCCATCGCTTCAGCAAAAACATCAGCGGCCGAGCGATTGTTTTCGATTCGCTTACTCAATGCGTTTGTTGTAACCGCAGCAGGTAGTGACGGCGAGTCCATCTTGGCGGCGATTACAGATGGGGTGCGCCCATCCCCAAACCCATCTTTTACCGACAGCGATGGATTTCCCGTATTTCTTGCTGAGGTCGCAGATCTTGATCACAGCATGATTGCCGAGGAATTCGAGGGCGAGAGTCGATTTGTCGAATTCTTGGCGGCTCGGGAAGATATAAAACGGGCACTCGCGCT
Organism: Betaproteobacteria bacterium HGW-Betaproteobacteria-4; assembly: GCA_002840785.1. Classification (GTDB taxonomy): domain Bacteria; phylum Pseudomonadota; class Gammaproteobacteria; order Burkholderiales; family Rhodocyclaceae; genus Azonexus. Next base: position 18,288 of record PHCH01000053.1, read on the forward strand.
GCTTGCGAGCGTGGTCGATCAGGCCGGAGATGTTCTCTCCGGACATCTGAATCAACCGAAAACCCAACCAGCGCTCAATGTGGTTTGGCTCATCCCGAATAACTGGAGGGATCTTGATGCGGCAGTTCTAAAAGCGTGGTTGAAAAAGCGCTACTGGTCCGATTTGTCGGATACGTGCTTGTCGATCAAGATCATTCCGGTTAGCCACGAAGCCTTGGCGCTGAAGCAACTCGATGAAATCATTCTGGATGCCAATCGCGATTCTGGCAGACCAATCATGACCCTGATCTTGGGAATGATGTCGTCAGTCGATGGAAACGTCGTCGAAACGCTTGACGCTAACGGGGCACTTTTTTCTGCCAAACGCCAAGACCAATCTGTTCCTGGCGAAGGTGCAGTGGCTTTGCTGCTGGGGCATGAGGCGGCGCTGGGGATTGACGAACAGGAGCAAGCGACCGTTGTCAGTCGAGTAGCACTGGGCGCGCGCGACAAGCCTTTGGGTAGTGGCGGACGCATCCGTGGAAAGACTGTTGAACAACTGATATCCGGTTTACTGGATGTCACTGGTGTTGAGCACTCTGCAATCACTGCGATTGTGGCCGATGCAGACCACCGCGCCGACCGTCTGACGGAGATTCTGGATGGCCTCGGCTCTGCATTTGGTCATCTGGATCCAATCGAGGACTGTTCCACGATTGGTGCCTCCTGCGGAGCGCTGTCGCCGATTGGAGGCTTGGTCGCACTCGCTTGCGCCCATACCAAAGCACTGGCTGATGATGCTCATGTCCTGCTAATCAGTAGCCAGCACCCAATCGAACGCGCTGCCTTGCTTGTATCACCGCCGTTAGCCCAAAAATCCACCTTGAATTCTGCCAATACCTGATCAGAAATAGTTGCCAATGCTCCAATTACGAAACTACCTAACCGATTCTCGTTTTCTCTCTTTTATTGGTATTGCTGCGATTGCCGCTTTCTTTTTTCTCGGAGCGAATACGCTAAAAATTGCGCTGGTTTGGGCTGCGGTTGCCAGCGGAATAGTGGTCACGGTTTGGCTAGCCGTTTGGCTGTATCGGAAACGGAGGGCACGAAAAGCGGGCGAGGATATCGGATCCATGCTCGAACAGCAGGGAGAAAAAGCGCTCAAGAAGGCTGCTCCCGATGCGTCCGCCGAGATTCAGGCTTTGCGCCAGCGGATGCTCGATGCCGTCAAAACAATAAAGACATCAAAGCTTGGTCAGATGTCTGGAGCCGAGGCGCTGTACGAACTACCCTGGTACATGACCATAGGCAATCCCGCGGCCGGCAAGAGTACAGCCATCGTCAATTCCGGCCTCAAGTTTCCGTTCGACGACGGTGGCAACGCGATTATCAAAGGGATTGGCGGGACACGAAACTGCGATTGGTTTTTTACGACCGAAGGCATCCTGCTCGATACCGCAGGGCGTTATTCGATACACGAAGAAGATCGTGAGGAATGGCTTGGCTTCCTGAAACTGCTCAAGAAGCACCGCCCGCGGGCCCCGATTAACGGCATCATCGTTACGGTAAGCATTGGCGAACTGATCGGTAACGCGCCAGGGTTTGCCATCAGCCTGGCGAAAAGCTTGCGCCAAAGGGTTCAGGAGCTGACAGAGAAACTGGAGGTCTTCGCTCCGGTATACGTGTTGTTCACCAAGGTCGACCTCATTCCTGGGTTTCACGAATTTTTTGTCGATCTGGACTGGAATGAGCGCGATCGAGTCTGGGGAGCTACGATCCCCTACGAGCGGGCTGGTGGAAATGATTTAATTGCCCTGTTCGACCAGCATTTTGACGAAATGTACGATGGCCTGCGCGCCCTCAGTGTGGCTCAGATTTCTCGTCAGCAAGGTGAGAACACGCCGCCCGGACTATTAACGTTCCCCTCGGAATTTGCGGCTATCAAGCCTGCGCTGCGGGCGTTTGTGGCGACCCTGTTCGAGGACAATCCATTCCAGTTCAAACCGGTGTTTCGAGGCTTTTACGTCACCTCGGCAATTCAGACCAATGAAGTTACCCCGGTCGCCAACGACCGTATCTTGCGCAAATTTGCGTTGCAGGGCGGTGGAAACGGTCAGGTACACACGACCTTGAGTCATGGCTATTTTCTCAAGGAGCTCTTTTCGAAAGTGATTTTCCCGGACCGGAATCTTGTCCGGCAGCACACCACCAAGCACAAAGCGCGCATTCGCCAATTTGCCGTGCTCGGGACGTTGTGTCTTCTTGGCCTCGGGCTGGGCGGCTGGAGTTGGTCATATTTCAATAACCTTAGCCTGCTCGCCAATGTCGAGCAGGATGTCGCCAAGGCGGTCAGGGTTCAGGAGGGACGCATCGATCTGCAATCACGCCTGGAAGCACTTGAAATTATCCAGGACAGGCTGGCGCAACTGGAGAAATTCAACGAGGACCATCCGGTTTCGATTGGCCTCGGTTTGTACCAGGGCGGGCGCATGGCCGAAGTGTTGCGTCGAGAGTATTTCGCGGGGGTCGGCAACGTCATGCTGGTTCCCGTGAAAGATAATCTTGAGGCTTTCCTGTACGAGGTGAATGCGCAAGGTGATCGCTTGAAGGCAAAAGGCGAAAGCAAGCAAGGGGTAAAACAGACTGGCAGTCAATACAAGGCGGCATCGCCTTCGGATGTCGAGGATGGCTATAACGCCTTGAAAACCTATCTCATGCTTTCCAGCCACGATCATATCGACGTCGGTCACCTCTCCGACCAGATCGCACGTTTCTGGCGATCCTGGCTGGAGTCGAACCGGGGAACCATGCCGCGCGAGCAGATGATCCGTGTCGCAGGACAGATTTTGACATTCCATCTTGAGCACGCCAATGACCCCGAGTGGCCCACCATTGCGAACAACGTCGTATTGGTCGATGAAGTTCGTGACCGGTTGCGCCAGGTTGTCCGTGGCATGCCTGCCGCCGAACGGGTGTATGCGGAAATAAAGGCGAGGGCTTCAACCCGCTTTGCACCGCTGACCGTCGCCAATATCGTCGGCCCGGAAAATTCGCAACTGGTTGCTGGCAGTCATGTGGTGTCCGGTGCTTTTACCGTCGAAGCTTGGCGTGAGTACGTACAAAATGCCATCAAGGATGCGGCGACCAACGAACAGAGTAACGCCGACTGGGTTCTGAAGACGTCGACAAAGGATGACCTGACCCTCGAGGGGAGTCCCGAGCAGATCCAGAAGTCGCTCGTCGCCATGTACAAGCGCGACTACGCCGAGGAATGGAAACAGTTTGTCCAAGGTATCGGCATCACCACTTTCGAGACATTCCCCGAAGCGGTAGCGGCGATGGATCGATTGGGCGATCCCCAGATGTCGCCGGTAGGGACCTTGATCAAGGTGACCTTCGACCAGACAGCCTGGGATAACCCGGCCATGGCCAATCTCCAAATGGCGCGTGCGCAAAAGGGTTTTGTCGAGTGGTTCAAGCGGTCGGTGTTGCAGATGTCGCCCAGCCGGGTGCAGCTTGATGTCAATGTTTCGGCCAAACAGGCGGAAATTCCGATGGGGCCTATCGGCAAGGAGTTTGCCGGGTTTGGCCGCCTGGTCATTCCGCGCGACAAGGGCGAACCTCTGGTCGATACGTACCTGAAGCAGCTTTCGAAATTGCGCACGCGTCTGAATCAGTTGAAAAACCAGGGAGATCCCGGCCCCGGTGCGCTCAAGCTGATGCGTGAGACGCTGGATGGTAGCAACTCTGAAATGGCGGAAACCTTGCGTTTTGTCGACGAACAGATGTTGACCGGCTTGCCAGACAAGCAGCGTGCCGTTCTTCGTCCGCTTCTGGTGCGTCCGCTGTTGCAGTCATATGCCTCGGTGATCAAGCCAGCTTCCGCTGAACTGAACAAAACCTGGGATGCGCAGGTATATGAACCGTTCAACCGCAAATTGGCGATCAAGTATCCATTTGCCGGCAAATCGAATATCGAGGCATCGCCAGTGGAAATCGCCCAAATGTTCGGCCCGGAAGGCGCGATCTCGAAATTCGTGGAAACAACCATGGGTCCGCTAGTGGTACGTCGTGGCAATACCATTGCTCCGCGGACGTGGGGTGATCTAGGCCTGACCCTGCAAGCCGAATTCATGAACGATTTTGCCAACTGGGTCTCTCCGCTTGAAGGCGGTGCGGCCAACGACGCAGGCGGAGCGGCGGCTGGTACTGGCGGCGGCCAGGCCCAGACGGTCTTCATGGTCCGGCCGCAACCATCGCCGGGAACGACTGGTTACGTCATTGAAATCGATGGACAGAAACTGAGTTATCGCAACGGTCTCGCGCAATGGGCAAACTTTGTTTGGCCGAATCCGAGCAGTGCCCCCGGGGCAAAAATCGTTGCGACGACCTTTGAGGGAAAAGTCGTCGAGGTGGTCAATGTTCCCGGCCGTTTCGGCCTGGAAAAAATGATCAATGCAGCCAGGCGGACACGCCAGGCCGACGAGTCGTTCAGGATGGTTTGGACGGCCGATGGGGTCGAGGTTGGTGTCGATCTGAAGGTAGTTAGCAGTGCACAGGTTCAGGCCAGCGGGGGTGAAAGTGGTGGCCGTCGCGGCCTGGCCGGGCTCGTTCTGCCGGCGACGGTGGTGGCTGACAGCGTCGGCCGGGATATGGCCGCCTCAACCGCAGTCTCAACCGCTGATGCATCAGCCGTGGCATCCGGAAGCGGCACCGACAAGTTGGCAGGAGGTGTGCAATGAGCACAGGTCTTTCTTCTGTCGCCACCTGCTTCGGCAAGATTCCTTCCCGCGGCGATTTCGTCAAGGGGGCAGGGCAGCACCAGTTGATCAGTGTGCTTGATCGCTGGGTTTCCCAAGGCATGGAGCGCCTGTCGGACGATCCGCGATGGAAGACGGCCTACGATGCAGCGGCTCCGGTCGATTTTGCCTTTCTCGGAGCACGCAGTCGCCTGTCTGTCGTTGGGCACCTGCGCCCCAGCGTCGATTCGTCCGGGCGTCGTTTTCCATTTATCGCAGCGGCTACGATAGAACGCGATGATGCACTGATGTTCCGCTGTGCCCCGGTCGGGCTTGCTCAGTCGTTTGGTTCATTGGCGCGTTTGTCCGAAGCAGCCATCGTTGGCACGGAGATCAACGACGTCTTGAATGAATTTGAATCGGTGCATTGCGCCGAGGATTTTGAACTGGCGACGCAAACCGACCCCCTGGGAAATTTTGTTCGACGCAATACACTGAGTTCGCTTGAGGGCTTGTTGGGAAATGCCCAACCGGATGCGGTGCGAAGGATTATTCTGGCCATTGGTCTTTTGATGCGCCCGGTTCTCGGGCAGGCCAGCGTTTCCATCGACAAGGAAATTGTCTTGCCGCTGCCTGTCGACGAGCGCAACCGGAACCTGGTGGCCGGCTTGTGGTTGTATCTAATAACCGCTTTCTTGCGGCGGACGAATGTCGAATTGCAAGCGATCTTTGAGCGCCGTACAGAAAATCCAAGAATGATAGTCGGCTTCAACGGGTCGTCCCCGCAAACGCTGATTGCCAGCGTTTTGCCTGAATCGATGAGCGAACGTCTCATTGTCTTGGTCGATCCGGAATGGATAGAGGATCAGGCTGAACTGGCCAGCGATTACGGAGTGGCCAAGCTATCGTCTTACCTGGCGCAACCCGGCATTTCGCTTGAACAGGCGATCAATACTTTCCGCGAAGTTTTCCTCGGCGAATGAACACGATGATCCGCATACTGATTTTGGCAATGTGCTCGGCTTTGCAGCTGGGTTTGGGGGCTGGCTCGGTGCTGGCTCAGGAAAAGACGGGCGAGCAAGGGGAGAGGGTCACCGTGTCCGGCACCGTTCCCGACGAGGCTTCCAAGGTGGCGATTCTTGAGCGGCTCCGCAGCGTCTACGGTGCGGCCAACGTCGTCGACAAGCTGGAGGTCGGTGGGGTCGTTCCGCCACCGAACTGGACAGAGAACATGACCAAGGTGCTGACCGACAACCTCAAGCAGGTCCACAAGGGGCAAATGCAGGTTAACGGTACACATATCGCCGTGAAGGGAAATGTCGCCAATGAGGCACTGCGGCAGCAGGTGGTCAGTCAAATGGCGACCTCGCTGAACCCGACGTATTCGATCGATAACGCTCTGGTGGCCCCTTCGGGCGAGGCCCAGCACGTGCTGGACAAAACCTTGGCGAATCGGGTTGTCGAATTCGAAAGCGGCTCGGCCAATCTGACCCCGCTCGGCAAGGCGGTCCTTGACGAGATGTATGGCGCCATCAGGCAGATCGGCACGCCGAAAGTCATGCTGGTCGGACATACCGACAGTCAAGGTGGCCGCCCGGGGAATATCGCGCTTAGCCTGGCGCGCGCCAATACGGTGCGGACCTACCTCGCGAGCAAGGGGATTCCTGCCGAAACCCTCAGCGCCTCGGGGGTCGGCCCGGACCAGCCGGTGGCGTCGAACGATACTGTCGAAGGGCGGGCGAGAAATCGGCGGATTGAATTCAAACTGGTCCAGAAATAAAAAATCCCCGCCGGCGAAGCGGGGATTTTTTTGACAGGCGAGACGCCTTACTCGTTATTCGGGGCAACGCCGAGCAGTTCCTCGACGCGGAGCAGGGCGCCGTCATCCTTGACCACCGTGCGCAACCATTCATGCAGAGGCATGCTGCCCCACTTGGCGGCCTTTTCGGCCAGGTAGGCGACCGGGCTATGCGGTTCGGTGCGGCGAAAGAAGATGGCGATTTCCTGCAATTGCTGGATCGCCTGTTCGCGGGAGCGTACCGGCCCGCCGAAATCTGCTGAACCAGAAGCTTGTTCGTTGATTTCAGTACTGGCTTGGGCGGCGGGCATGGCAGCTTTTCCTGGAAGTTGTGGGCTGGTGGCGGCCGAAGGGCCGGCGCGGCGCTGCAAAAATCGCTTCACATCATCGAGCGCATCCAGCGAAGGGCCGAAAGAGGGCGCGTATTCGCCCATCCGCGCATTCAGTATGGTCTGGGCCGAAACCATGGCGATCATCAGGCGCTCGGCCGCATGCAGCTTGTCATCAAATTGCTGGCGTGGGGTGTCCTTGGCCGCAGCCTCGAAGCGTTCGACCGTGAGCGCCGCGTTGCGGGCAATTTCATCCGCCATGCCGGGGTCGCGCTCGAGGTTCTTGGCGGCGACGCGAGCCGACTCAAGGTCGGTTAACGAGAACTTTCCCTTGCTGGAATTGGTCACCGGGACTTCGCGAATCAGCCGGGCAGTTTGGTTGACCAGCCAGTCAAGGACGCCGACCCGTTGTTCGATATCGCCGTCGTCCGGCAGGGGGTGAAGGTGACTCCACTGGCTCTCGCTCAACTGGCCCAGCAGCGTGTAGCCATCGGCCAGCCCGGCCAGTCCATCGATCTTGCAACGCGCTTCAGTCAGCCAGGCAACCAGGCGCAAATCCTTGGCTTTGTTGGCCAGCACGTGTTCACAAATTCTGACGACTGCCGGCCAGTCCGCTTCCTTGATGTCCGTAACCCACTCCCCCTGGGAGATCGTCGGGTCATCGAAACGCCGCGCTTCCTGTATTTCGTCGAACTCGGACGAAAAAATCAGATCCTCGCCGCATGGCCCCGCCGGTGAGGAGAGCGGCTGTACAAGATATGCAATATCCATGATTTCGAAGATAAATGTAAAGTCGGATAGTTTATACGCATAGTCCGTCAATGGGGCTTTGCATGCGCCTGTATCGCCATGCTGATTGAAAAATGCAGCGCATTATTTCAATTTTGGCCAAAATTTCCGGTTGACCGTAGCATTCTCTATTTTCTTGAATCATCTAAAAAACAAGGAAATTCGCCTTCAACTGAACAATACGGCGTATCCAAATAAAAAATACTCACCATACATGCGGCAAAAGTATTTCATGCAATATGGGTCATGACTTAAAATCGCATGCTATTTGGATCGCTTTCGGGGTCTGTTCCCGCTTATTCGGCTTAAGGTCTGTTGAACTACTATGCTCTCTGTATTCCAATCTGACACGCGTCTCTATGAACTGACTTGGCGTGGAGAAGGCGGGCCGGCGATTTCTGGCAACCGACGCCTACCTCGAACTCAAGCAGTTTCTGGGTCGCGCAGCCAGTCTCAAGACCCGCCTCTCCGACGGCAGCGAAGCCACCCGCACCGGTCTGGTCCGCTCGGCCAGCAAGCTGGGGAGCGACGGCGGCTTCGCCCGTTACCGCATTACCCTCGTTCCCTGGGTCTGGCTACTCAGCCGCGGCCGTCACAACCGCGTCTTTCAAGACAAAACCGTCATTCAAATTGCCGAAGCGGTTTTTGGAGACTACGCCGACGTTGCCGCCTGGCAATGGAGCGACGAAGTCAGCGGATTTCTCGCTGACACCCGGCCGCGCAGCTACTGCGTGCAATACGGTGAATCCGACTACACCTTCATCAGCCGCCTGCTCGCCGAAGAAGGGCTCGGCTGGTGTGTCGAAGAAGACGACCAAGCCCCGGCCGGCCATCGTCTGCGCCTCTTTGCCGACAGCCGGCGTTTCCCGGAAGACATCCTCTCCCAATCCGCCAACGGCGGACGCGGCCTGCGCTACCACCGCGCCGACTCGCAAGAAGCCCAGGACGCCATCGTCGCCTTCGGCGAACAACGGCGTCTGACCAGCAGCGTGCTCAGCGCCATCAGCTACGACTACAAAGCCAAAAAAACTGTCAGCCTGAACGTACCGGGCAGCCAAAGCATCGGCGGCGAACATGCCCCCGTCCTCGAAAGCTACGACGACCCCGGTCTCTACGCCTGGGCCAATGCCGGCGAAGCCGAACGCTACGGCCGCCTCGCCATGGAAGCCCGAGAAACCCGCCAACGCACCTGGCTTGCCCGCAGCACCGTGCGTAGCCTGCGACCCGGCACCGCTTTCGATCTCATCTGCCTGCCCATCGACCCGCAACAAACCAGCTTTGAACACCGCTATAACGCCACCGACATCACCCACGTCGGCATCAACAACCTCAGCGGCGACGCCATCGCCGCCGTCGCCCAACGTCTTGGCGAAGGCCTGGCCAGCCAGGACGACGCCCAC
>PHCH01000054.1 GCA_002840785.1 Betaproteobacteria bacterium HGW-Betaproteobacteria-4
TTTCGGACTCCTTTCGTCGAAGACCGATCCCCATCCTCATGAGCACCGGCATCGCCAATTGGGCGCTGAAAAGACGGGGGAGTCCATCCCATCAGTCAACGCGGACCTTCGCGCTACGCGCTCGGCCCGTTACTGCCAGCGTTGGGCATACAGAGAATGACGACTGATTCCAAATACAGCCGATCTACGATTCTAGAGGCGCTCCGGGTCATAAACGAGTTCGTGGTGTCGATCGATCAACTCGACCGTATTGCCTATGATCATGGCAAAGAAGCTTGGGAACGTGAGGTGGTTCGATTTCTCTTTTCCCACGAAATCGACAAAAAAATGGCCAAAGTAAGACAATTCCTCTCAGAGCCGTTTTCCACCGAGCTTGGGCCGGACGATATGGACGAACTCGAGAGAGAGCTTGCGGATGTCCCGTACTGGACCTATGCCGAATTCGAGCATGCCCAACAAGGCACTGCACCTGAAGCCTCAAAAGGCGCCAGTGACCTTTAACGTTGGGCATCGTGAAACTCTGACACCGCAGGTCATCACATGGGTCTTGATACAGTTGAACTTGTACTTGCCGTCGAAGAAATCTTTGGAATCGAGATTCCGAACGATGTTGCAGCAAACATATTTACCGTAGGCGCACTAAACGAGTTCATTGTCGCCGAACTAAACCGGCTTCAGCGGCCAGATGTAAATAAGGACATCGTGTACGACCTGCTCAGAAATATCATCGTTATTCAGCTTGCCGTAAAACCGGAAGAAGTAATCCCCTCTGCTCGGTTTATTCAGGACCTCCATGCAGATTAGATTTTCGTCGCCACAGACGCCCAACAATGCAATTCACCGGACCTCCGGCAAGCTGCGCTTGCCTGCGTCCGGTGATTTACAACGTTAGCCATATATGACAAACCACCAGCGCGTTGGCGCAATTTCAAATGCTCATGCAGGCCGAGAGTTCGAAGCTGATGCTTTTGAGTATTTCTCCCGCATAGAGGGGCTACAGCTAAGCTCGTCTCTTTCAGTACCCCTCGGTGTTGCGGACAAAACCAAATTTCACTGTTTCGATCTTGGCGCAGAAGAACCCGCAATTTTGGTTGAGTGTAAGTCTCACAACTGGACTGCCACCGGAAATATGCCAAGCGCAAAAATTACGGTATGGAACGAAGCCATGTACTACTTCCATTTGGCGCCTAAGCACTATCGCAAGGTTCTATTCGTCCTTGAAGCACGACACCCCAAGCAAACCGAAACGCTCGCGGAGTACTACACCCGTATTAACGGGCACCTTATTCCTCCAAATGTCGCCATTTTTGAATATGACCCGAAGATAAGAACCGGTCGCTATGTCAAAGCACATGGCTAACAATGCGGTCAAGGCCGCTCCCTCCGGTCGCTGGACGCTGCGCGATAAAGCGCCGCGCAGCGCCCCTTACCTACAACGTTAGAGCCCGCGTGAAAATCCTGCCCCGGAAAACTTGGCGCCTGCATTTACACTTATCAGGTAGTTCAAGGCTGGTGCGTTGCTCATATTCCATCGAAGTTAAAGTTGTCGCTTAGTTCAATATAAGCTTCTCGTTATGCTCGTAAAAAATCATGAAAATTTTGCCCTCCCAATAAAGCACTTTATTTTTCTTGGGTTGCTACTGATTGGCAGTCAGCTCGGTGTCTATCTGGCTGATGAGTTTTTAAGGCGCAATAGCTATCTGATTGGATATATTGTGATTTTCATTCTTGGATATGGCTGCCTGGTTTTTGCCATGACTTTTTACAAGCTATTCCATGTTCCATGCCCAATCTGTCTTGGAAAAACAATAACAAAGAGTTCAAGAAAGGAAACCCCGGATAGTTGGAGTGCATACTGTAAAAAATGTGATGTGCTTTGGGATTTAGGTATTGGCAATGGCGACTAAATGGCCTGGTGTTGGGGTTTTGACCTTGCTACGGTCAACCGGGAAAAACGGCCAATTTTGAAATCGGCTTTGGCGGCAACCTTCTGAATTAACCGCGGTCCATGCCTGACCGCGAATAAAAGGAGAAGGAACCATGAGCACAGGAACCGTCAAGCTTCACCGCATACTGCGGGCCAGCCCGGAGCGCATTTATCGGGCTTTTCTGGATGCCGACGCGCTGGCCAAATGGCTGCCACCCTATGGGTTTACGTGCCGGGTGCAGCATCTGGACGCCAGGGTCGGCGGCTCTTTCCGGATGTCGTTCACCAACTTTACGACGGGCCACGGCCATTCGTTTGGCGGTGATTATCTCGAACTGCTGCCCAACGAGAAAATCCGCTACACCGACAAATTCGACGACCCGAACCTGCCCGGCGAAATGCAGACGACAGTGAGCCTGCAAGCCGTCTCCTGCGGCACCGAGTTGAGCATCGTCCAGGAGGGCATCCCGCCGGTCATTCCGACCGAGATGTGCTACCTCGGCTGGCAGGAATCGCTCGAACAGCTGGCAAAACTCGTCGAGCCAAACATTCCGGACTGACTAGCCTGCCTTCAGCCAGCCGAGCAGTTCATCCTTGCTCGGCATGCGGCCGGAGACCTTGACCGCTTCATCGACGACGAGCGCCGGCGTGGTCATGATCGGGTAGGCCATGATCTTGTCCATGTCCTTGACGTGTTCGAAGGTGGCTTCGATGCCGAGTTCGGCCACCGCTTCGCGGGTCAGTTGTTCGAGGCGGTTGCACTTGGCGCAACCGCTGCCGAGAATCTTGATCAGCATGATTCACTCCTTTCTTGTGGCCTGGCGGCCACGTTCGATCAGGTGCAGCGAGGTGACGATCAGCGCGACGAAGCCGATCACGCCCGGCGCCAGTATGAGCAAGGATGTGCCATCGACCCAGGCACCGTAGGTCAGGCCGGCCAGCGTCGAGAACAGCGCGACCAAGCCAACGTAGGTCCACGCCTTGAGTTTGCCGATGATGGCGGTGGTAATCAAAATGCTCTGCAGCGACAGCTCGGGGTCGGCCATCAGGTAGGCGATCAGCGGCCCGGGGTGCATGCCGAGCGACAGGAACATCTTGGCGATGGGCACTTCGACCAGGTGGATGAAGACCCGGATGATGCCGACGAGAAAGACGCCAACGACGAGCAGCGGGAAAATCTGCTTCACGAAGCGCCAGGTTTCCCATAGCCATTGCTGCACGTCCCACGCGTCGAAACGCCGGGCCAGCGGCCAGATGGCGAGACAGAGGGCAGACACGGCGAGCGTTCTGCCGGTCACGGTGAGCAACACGCCGGTTTCGGTGACGCGCATGCCGAGGGCGGCAAAGGCCAGGGTCAGCGCGGTAAGCGCCAGGGCGACCGGGGTCAGGCGATTGAAACCGTTGTCGACCTGGCCCAGCCCTTTCCAGGCAAAGACACCGATGGCGCCGAGCAGGCCGATCAGGATCAGGCCCTGCAGGCTCAGCCCTTCGGCGCCGGCTGCTTCGTTGATCGGCACCAGTTGGTCGAGCCCGGCCTGCACCGCGGCAGCGCCAGCCCAGGGCATGTCGACGCGCAGCAGGCCGGCGGTCAGGAAATTGAGTTTGAGCGTGCCGGCAATCAGCAAGGCGACGAGGGCGCCGAGGAAGAGCAGCGTGCGTTTTGGGATGCCTTCGCCAGCCGAGAAAGTCTCGACTTCGGCCAGCCGGGCCACATCGCCCTCACGGAACAGCGCGGCCATGATCATCCCGATGCCGATGCCGAAGGACAGGGCGAGCACGATGCGGGCAATGGCGAAATCGGCGCCGAGCGCCACGCCGGTGTAGGCCAGCGCCAGGATGTTGGCAGCCGGGGCGAAGAACAGGAAGGTGATGGCCGGCCCGAGCCCGGCGCCCTTTTTGTAGATGCCGGCAAACAGCGGCTGGATGGTGCACGAGCAGACGGCGAGCAGGCTGCCGGCGCCGGCCGCGGCCGGGTAGGACACCCATTTCGAGGCATCCGGCCCGAGAAAGCGAATGATCGATTGCTGCGGCACCAGTGCGGACAGCGCACCGGCGATGAAGAAGGCGGGCACCAGGCAGAGCAGAACGTGGGCAGCGAGATAGGAGGCCAGGCTGGCCAGGCCGCCCTGTAATGCGGTGATCATCCATTCCATTTTATGAGCCTCTTTTTCAGACCTTTTCTTGCTTCGCCTCGCGGCGAAGGCTCCCTAACCTGCTTCGTACCACCCCTTCGACGCATTGACGACCTTGACGACCAACAGCATGGCCGGCACCTCGATGAGCACGCCGACCACGGTGGCCAACGCCGCCCCCGACTCGAAGCCGAACAGGCTGATGGCAGCCGCAACGGCCAGTTCGAAGAAGTTGCTGGCACCGATCAAGGCCGACGGGCAGGCAACATTGTGTTTCTCGCCGACCTTGCGGTTGAGCCAGTAGGCCAGCGCCGAGTTGAAGAAAACCTGGATCAGGATGGGCACGGCGAGCAGGCCGATGATCAGCGGCTGGCGCAAGATGGCTTCGCCCTGAAAGGCGAAGAGCAGCACCAGCGTGGCGAGCAAGGCGGTAATCGACCACGGGCCGATTTTCTCCATGGCGGCGTCGAAGGCACCCTGCCCCTTGGCGAGCAAGGCTTTGCGCCAAAGCTGGGCGATCACGACCGGAATGACAATGTACAGCACGACCGAGGTCAGCAAGGTGTCCCAGGGCACGGTAATCGCCGAGATGCCGAGCAGGAAGGCGACTAGGGGTGCGAAGGCGAAGACCATGATGGTGTCGTTGAGCGCCACCTGCGACAGCGTGAACAGCGGATGGCCGTTGGTCAGCCGGCTCCAGACGAAAACCATGGCCGTGCACGGCGCCGCGGCGAGCAGGATGAGGCCGGCGATGTAGCTGTCGAGCTGATCGGGCGGCAGCATCGGCGCAAACAGCTGGCGGATGAACAGCCAGCCGAGGAAGGCCATCGAGAACGGCTTGACCAACCAGTTCACGAACAGCGTGACGCCGATGCCGCGGACGTGCTGCTTCATTTCGGCCAGGGCGCCGAAATCGACCTTGACCAGCATCGGGATGATCATGACCCAGATGAGCAGCCCGACCGGCAGATTGACCTGGGCGACCTCCATGCGGCCGATGGCCTGGAAGAGGGTCGGCGCGAACTGGCCGACGACGATGCCGGTGACGATGCAGAGGAAGACCCAGATGGTCAGGTAACGCTCGAAGAAGCTCATCGGCGCGCCAGCGGCGGCCTTGGCGGTGATTTCACATTGGGCAGACATTGATGACTCCTTACAGGCCCAGCGCGGCGCGCACGGCGGGGATCAGGCGGGCGCGGATATCGTCCCGGACGGTGATGAAACTTTCCAGCGGTTCGCCATGCGGATCGTGGAACGGCAGGTGTATGCGCGGCACCGGGCGCGGGAAGATCGGGCAGGTTTCGCGCGCGTTATCGCAAACGCTGACCACGAGGTCGATGGGCTCGTCCATGACGGCTTCGACATCCTTGGCGTACAAGCCCTCGGTCGGCAGGCCGGCCAGCTTGAGCGCCTCGATGGCACCATCGGCCACCTTGGGCTGCGGCTTGGTCCCGGCCGAAATGCCGCGGACGAGGCCGGCCAGATCGTGGTTGATGATCACTTCGCCCATCTGCGAGCGACAGGAGTTGCCGGTGCACAGCACGAGGACAGTTTTGAGATTCGACATCAGGCGGTCTTCCCGGTCTTGGCGCGCCGCTTCTCGGTGGTGTCGCAGCAGGTAGTTTTGGGCAGGCAGGCTTCGCCCTGGCAGCAGTTGCTGGTCAGGAAGGCGATCAGCTCATCCATCGTGCCAAAGTTGGCTGAGTAGTGGATGAAGCGGCTTTCGCGTTCGCCGGCGATCAGCCCGACCCGGCTCAGATGCGCCAGATGAAAGGACAGCGTGGCCGGCGCCATGCCCAGTTGTTCGCCAATGGCACTGGCGTTGACGCCCGCCGGCCCGGCTTCGACCAGCAGACGGAAGATGGCCAGACGGGATTCGTGACCGAGGGCGGCGAGAAGTTCAGCGGCATTTAACGTTTCCATAGTTCGAGTATCGTCGAACTATCAGGCGAAGTCCACCCCGGAATCCGGGCGAGAGCGATTGCTACGGTCAACCGGAAAAAAAGCCAAAAATGAAATTCAACAAATTCAACAATTATTGAATTCCATTTTCATAACAAGGAATAACAAGCCGGATAATCGACATCAATATGAAATATTCCAAGGCTAATCTGCGGTCATTTTGGTACTCGGGGCTCCCCAATGATCTTGTTCGACAAACTGTCCATCCGCCTGAGATTGCTCGTCATGGTTGGCGTCGGTGCCGTATTTGGCGTGATTTTGCTGGCCACCGCGCTCTATTCGCTGAACGCCTTTCGTAACGACACCCGGTCGGTAGCCGACGACGTCGAGCGCGCAACCCAAGCCCTGACTCTGGTCAGCGGCGCCCAGAACGCCTTTCAGGCCCAGTTGCGCGGCCTCAAGAACATGGTCATCCGGAATTTCATGCCCGCCGAATTCGACAAGGCGCGGGAAGAATTTCTCGCCGAGCGGGCCAAATTCTGGCAACACATCGAGGCACTGGAAAAGATCGACGGAACGGGAACGATCAAGGGCACCGCAAAGCTGGCCGAAATCCGCCAGCAGGCCACCGAGTTGAACAAGCTTTACGACGACGTGATCGCCGAGAACGAAGCCGGCATGCCCAAATACACGGTGATGGTGGACGCCGCCCTGCGCGGCACCGAGCAACCGCTGACCGATGAACTGGCCAATGCCTACCAGGCGATCAGCGCGGCAACAACGGCGCTGGCCAGCGAGTCCTCGCAGCTTGCCGACCGCCGCTTCATGGCCAGCCTGATCCTCGTTCTCGTTGTCGGCCTTGGCGGTTCGGCCGCCTCGCTGCTCCTCGCCGCCACGCTCGGCGGCCGTATCCTGGCCCGCCTCGGCGGCGATCTCGAACCCGTGGTAGCCGCCACCCGCCGCGTTTCCGAAGGCGACCTGACCGGCACTGTCCAGTCCGGCAAGGCGGCCGCCGACTCGCTGGTCGCCGCCGTCGAGGCCATGCAGAAACGCCTGCGCGGCCTGATCGGGCAAGTCAAGCAGGGTGCCGAAAAGACCTCGGGCAACGCCCAGGCGCTCAGCACGTCGGCCGACGAGGTCGCCCAGGCCGCCAGCGCCCAAAGCGATGCCGCGGCCCTGATTGCCGGCGCCATCCAGGAACTCACCGTGGCCATCACGGTCATGGCCGAAAGTGCCGGCGCCGCCGCCGATGCGGGACGCCTGACGCGCGACAAGGCGAGCGAAAGCGGCAGCATCATTCTTGAAGCGATCGGCGAGATCGGCAACATCGCCGTCCAGGCCAAGTTATCAACCCGGACGATCGGCGACCTCAACCAGCACACCCAGGAAATCTCCCGTTTCGCCCAGGAAATCAAGGACATTTCCGACCAGACCAACCTTCTCTCGCTCAACGCCGCCATCGAAGCGGCGCGGGCCGGCGAGGCCGGCCGCGGCTTTGCCGTGGTCGCCGACGAAGTCCGCAAGCTGGCCAACCACACCGCTGGCACCACCCACAAGATCGAAAACCTGGTCACGCTGCTCGATGGCGCCGCCCGCCAAACCGCCGAAGCGGTGGCCACGACCGCCCACCTCGCCGAGCACGGCACGCAGCTCGCCTCCAACGCCAGCGATGCAATTTCCGACATCAAGGACAATTGCGAGCGCACCATGCACGCCACCAACGACATCGTCGATGTCCTCGCCGAGCAGCGCCAAGCCGCCGAACAGATCGCCCGCAACACCGAACGCGTCGCCCAAATGATCGAGCAAGGCGCCGGCGCCGCGGTCAAGTCGTCCGCCACGGCCAGGGAAGTGGCCTCGCTGGCCGAAGGCCTGCGCCTGGCGACGCTGCAGTTCAGCGTCTGAGACCTGGCGGCGCGGCCGACCTGGTTGGCCGGCGCAAGATTTTTGTGGCGCGACAACGCGGCGAACTAAAATGGGCCGATCTTCGGCCGGCCCGCTTTTCTTCGCACCCGGCCCCGGCCAGCCCTGACCCCGGACAACCCAACCGAATGACCGACCGCGCCACATTGAAAGCCCTCCGCAAGCTGCTCGCCCTTGCTGCCCTCGCCAGCAGCCTGGCCGGCTGCGCCGGGCTTAACGAGAAGAAGGACAGTCCGGAAGACAGCGCCCAGGTGGTTGATGCCACCCCCGACCGGGCGGCCGACGACATCCGGAAGATTGCCGACCTGGAGCGCCAGTTGGTCAAGGAGCAGCGCCAGTGCTACGCCGAAAAACGCCGGCTGGACCTGTCGCTCAAGGAAGCGCAAAAGCAGAACGAAGAGCTGCAGAAAAAATTCGACGATCTGCAAAAGAAGCTCGACGCCCTGCTCGCCATCGACCGCGACCTGCGCAGCCGCAGACGCTGATCCTGCTCAGGAATTGTTGAGTCGTAGCGGCGGCGTGCTTTTCAGGGCCTCGCCGCAGGCCACAACCCTGGAATAACGAAACGGCCGCTCGCCGATCAGGGGTTGATCGGGCGAGCGGCACGGGTACGACAACCGCCACCAGGGCGGCAGCACTTGCCGGGAGAGCGTCGCCGCCCGCCCGGCCAGGGCTTACTTGCGGTTGCGGCGACGGGCAACGACACCCATCAGGCCGAGACCGGCCAGGAACATGGCGTAGCTTTCCGGTTCCGGAACAGCAGAGATCTGGATCAGGCGATCGACACCGTCAGCCGGATGCTGGATGTTCAGGTAAGCCTTGTTGGCATCGAACTTGTCGAAGTAAAGGCCAGTGATTTCCGAACCCGGGGTACCGTTGGAAACCCAGCGGGCCAGGCCTTCGCCGGCATCGGTCAGGTCACCGTCGTGGTTCAGGTCGAGAGCCAGCCAGACGTCGTCGTCGCTTGCACCGTTACGGTCTTCGATGAGGTAGATGTTGCCGGCTGCGTCGATGGCCAGGTTGTCGGCATTGCGCAGACCACCACCGACGGCCTGGCCGGTGGCCAGGTCGATGGTGCTGGAGTCGGCGAACAGCTTGACTTCGTTCGACACGGTGTCGAACAGATAGACGCGGCTGCGGCCATCGGTCGTGTTGGCGTTGGTGTCGGAGTCGGTGGTGGCGAAGAAGATGGGTTCGTCGCCGTTAGCCAGGGTCTTCACTTCCAGATCTTCCGGACGGTTGTAGCCGGTGGCGGCGATGGAGGCGACGTCGGCCGTGGCGCGACCGTCGATGGTGCCGTCATTGGCGAGGACGGAAACACCGGCAATAGCGCTGCCGTTGGCTTCGCTGATGGCCACCCAGGTGGCGGCACCGGTGATGGCCGGGCCGTTGTTGCCTTCGAACTGGCCACCCGCACCGACCTTCAGCGCAAAGGTCTGGCCGGCGGCGAAGTAGTCGTCACCGGTGGTGGCGTTCGCGTTGGCGGAAACGTACTTGTAGATCGAGCCACCATTCAGTTCGTCGATGAAGTACATCGACTTCTGCTGGTCAAAGGCCAGGCCTTCGTGGGAAACGCGCGGAATCACGCTGCGCTGGACGAAGTTGCCGCCATTGGCAGCGGCCGTCGTGGCGTTGGTGACTTCAAACAGGCGGCCCTTGGTGCTGCCCGTACCCCAGGACTCTTCGGCGGTCAGGTAGCTGCCCCACGGCGTCCAGCGCGAGGCGTCGCCCGAGGTGAAGCCCTGGGTGCCCGGCGCGACGATGGTCACGGTGCGGGTGTTGTAGTTGCTGTCCTGGAGGTCGACGCGCTGGACGCCACCGGTGCCGGTTTCGAACGGCATGAACAGGTAACGACCGGCATTCGGGCCGGTTTCGTTGGCGGTGATCATGTCCCAGTTGCCCGAGGTGCTGCCCGGAACCAGCGTGTTCTGGGTCAATTTGTCGGCGATGGTGACCTGGGTGAAGTTCGGGCTGGACAGCGTCAGCGGCGTCGCCGGGGTGGCGGTTGCACCGGCCGAGGCGGCCAGCGGGGTGATGTTGTCGAAGTAGGTATCAGCGGCGTGAGCGCCGACCGACATGGCGGCAAGGGCGCTGGCGACGGCAATATAAAGAACCTTCTTTTGCATTTTGTGATGCTCCTGGCTGGCGAGAGTACGAGTTAGGGTCAATTTTCAAGGAGAGAGGATCCGGCTGTTGGCCAGCTACGCATACACAAACCGCGTGTGCCGGCTACGACAACCTGATCGCTTCCCCCTGCCGCCTATGATGAAGGTCATTTATTACAGATAAATGCTCACCCGGCAGCCTGACAACTAGTACTTTCGGACTACTCGCCGAGCAGTCCGGCCGAATTCCGAGCTTGCTTCCGTATTCGTGAGGTAACTTAAGGAAGGTTTAAGCTGCGCTGAATACACTGCCAACACCTTGTTACGGATGAGCCTCATGTCGCGTCGACCTTTCATTTTTGGCCTTTTTTTCCTGTTGACCGTAGCACCCCAGCTCCAGGCCCAGGAAAACCGCCTGACGCTGCAGCCGGCGCAACTCAAGTCGTTGGGCATTGAAACGGCCATCGCTGGCGAGATGCCAGGCGGTCGAAATGGCAGTTTCCCGGCCCAGGTGCGCGTACCGAACGAACAGATGCGCGTCGTCGCCGCGCCGGTTGGCGGCATGGTTGAAATGCTCGCCGTGGCGCCCGGCGCTACCGTCAAACGCGGCCAGGTCGTCGCCCATCTGAGCAGCCAGCAGGCGCTGGAACTGCAACGCGATGCGCTGCAGGCTGGCAGCCAGTCGTCCCTCATGCAACAAAATCTCAAGCGCGACGAACAACTGTTTGCCGAAGGCCTGATCGCCGAAAGCCGCCTGCAGGCCACGCGCGCCGCCGCCGCCCAGGCCGGTGCGCAAGCCAGCGAACGGCGCCAGGGCTTGGCCCTGGCCGGTGGCACGGCGGGCAAGCTGGGCGGCAAACTGGCGCTGACTGCGCCCATCGACGGCGTCGTGCTCGAACAGGGCGCCCAGCTCGGCCAGCGCGTCGAAACCTCGGCGCTGATCTACCGCATCGCTAAACTCAGCCCGCTGTGGCTGGAAATCCAGGCGCCGGTCGCCATCGCCGCGACGCTGCGCGAAGGCAGCCCGGTAAAGATCGCCGACAGCGCGGTGAGCGGCAAACTCATCGCCATCGGCCGCGCCGTCGATGCGGCCAGCCAGACCGTTCTGCTCCGCGCTGCCGTGGTCAAGGGCGCCGAAACCCTGCGCCCCGGCCAGGTCATCGAAGTCGAAGTTGCCGCCCCGGCCGGCCAGCAGCAGCGTCTGCCCGCCGCGGCGCTGGCTCGCAACGAGGGCAAGACGCTGGCCTTCGTCCAGATTTCGAGTGACGACAAGGGTGTCATCTTTGAAGCCCGTCCGGTCCGCGTCGTCAGCCAGGGCGGCGACAGCGTCACGGTGGACGGCGTCAAGGCCGGCGAGCGCGTCGCCATCAAGGGCGTCTCCGGCCTCAAGGCGATGCTGACCGGCGTTGGTGCCGAATAATGCTCGACGCCCTGATCCGTTTTTCGCTGACCCAGCGCCTGTTGGTGCTGGTCCTCACCGTCATGCTCATCGGCGCCGGCGTCCAGGCTTTCCTCGGCCTGCCCATCGACGCCTTCCCCGACGTGTCGACGACGCAGGTCAAGATCATCCTGAAAGCCCCCGGCATGACGCCGGAAGAGGTCGAAATGCGCCTCGCCGTGCCGGTCGAGCAGGAACTGCTCGGCATCCCGCACCAGAAGCTGCTGCGCTCGGTGTCCAAGTACGCGCTGACTGACATCACCCTCGATTTCGAGGACGGCACCGACATTTACTGGGCCCGCCAGCAGGTCGGCGAGCGCCTCGCCGCGGCCATGGGCAACCTGCCGCCCGGCGCGACCGGCGGCATGGCACCGATCACCACACCGCTCGGCGAAATGTTCATGTTCACCATCGAGGGTGAGCTGTCGCTGGCCGAAAAGCGCAACCTGCTCGACTGGGTAATCCGCCCGCAACTGCGCACCGTGCCCGGCGTCGCCGACGTCAACAGCCTGGGCGGCGAGGTGCGCACCTTCGAGGTGGTGCCCAATCCGCAAAGTCTGGCCGCCCGCGGCCTGGCCCTCAAGGATCTGCAGGCCGTGCTCGAAGCCAACAACCGCAACGACGGCGCCGGCCGCCTCAACGATGGCGAGGAATCGCTGCTGGTCCGCGCCGAAGGGGCGATTGCTACGGTCGACGACGTCAAAGCCATTGTT
Source organism: Betaproteobacteria bacterium HGW-Betaproteobacteria-4 (assembly GCA_002840785.1). Taxonomy (GTDB): domain Bacteria; phylum Pseudomonadota; class Gammaproteobacteria; order Burkholderiales; family Rhodocyclaceae; genus Azonexus. The sequence continues at coordinate 12,141 of PHCH01000054.1, forward strand.
TTGCAGGCCAGGGACGGCACCGTCGTGCACGTCGCCGATGTCGCCGAAGTCCGCCTCGGCGCCCTGACTCGCTACGGCGCGGTAACCAAGAGCGGCCAGGGCGAGGCCGTGCAGGGCCTGGTCCTTGGCCTGCGCGGCGCCAATGCGCAGAGCGTGGTGGCCGGCGTCAAGGCGCGGCTGGCCGAAGTGGCGCCGACCCTGCCGCCCGGCGTCACCATCGAGCCGTTCTACGACCGCAGCAATCTGGTCGGCCGTGCCGTCGGCACCGTCTCCAAGGCGCTGCTCGAAGCCATCGTCCTCGTCGTCCTGCTCCTGCTCGCCTTCCTCGGCAACCTGCGCGCCGCGCTGGTCGTCGCCCTGATGCTGCCGCTGTCGGCGCTCGCCACCTTCATTTTGATGCGCATGTACGGGCTGTCGGCCAACCTCATGAGCCTCGGTGGTCTGGCCATCGCCATCGGCATGTTGGTCGATGCGGCCGTCGTCGTTGTCGAGAACGTCGAGAGCCAGTTGGCCGAAGCGCAGGAAAACCTGCCGACGCTGCACCTGATCTACCGCGCGGCGCGCGAAGTCGCCTCACCGGTGACTTCGGGCATCGTCATCATCATCATCGTCTTCCTGCCGCTGCTCACGCTGCAGGGGCTGGAGGGCAAGATGTTCGGACCGGTGGCGCTGACCATCGTCTTCGCCCTGGCCTCGTCGCTGCTGCTGTCGCTGACCGTCGTGCCGGTGCTCGCCTCCTACCTGATCAAGCGCGGCGTGCATCACGAACCGTGGCTGGTCAGGAAGCTCGCCGCCCTCTACGACCGCACGCTGAGCACCGCCCTCAACAACAGCCGCACTTTCATGATCGCCGCCACCATCGCGCTGGCCGCTGCGGCCGGCGCCTTCCTGCTGCTCGGCAAAAGCTTCATGCCGAGCATGGACGAAGGCGACATGATCATGCAGCTCGAAAAACTGCCGTCGATCAGCCTCGACCAGACCATCGCCATCGACAGCGCCGTGCAGAAAGCGGTGCTCGAGCAGGTGCCGGAGATCAAGGCCATCGTCGCCCGGGCCGGCTCGGACGAACTCGGCCTTGACCCGATGGGCCTCAACCAGACCGATACCTTCATGGTTCTCCAGCCCCGCGACACCTGGCGCAATCCCGACCCGGCCTGGCTGGCCGACCAGTTGCGCGGCGTGATGGCCGATTTCCCCGGCATCGGTTTCTCCTTCACGCAGCCGATCGACATGCGCGTCTCGGAAATGCTGACTGGCGTGCGCGGCGATCTGGCCATCAAGGTTTTCGGCCCTGATCTCGACACGCTGAACCGACTGTCCAACGAGATCGTCGCGGTGATCAAGAAAGTGCCGGGCGCCGAAGACACCTTCACGCTCAAGAACGACGGCGTGCAGTACCTCAAGATTGCCGTCGACCGCCTGGCCGCCGGCCGCTTCGGGCTCAACGTCGATGACATCCAGAACGACCTCAAATCCCTGCTCGAAGGGCGCAATGTCGGCGTCGTCATCGAACAGGGCCGGCGCGTCCCGGTCGTCCTGCGCGGCCCGGTCAGCCTGCTCAATTCGCCGGCCGATTTCGAGGCCTTGCGCCTGAGCCTGCCGGATGGCGGCAGCGTGCCGCTGGCCAGCGTCGCCAAAATCGGCCGCATCGACGGCCCGGTCAAGGTCGACCGCGAAAATGCCGAACGCTACGTCGTCGTCCAGTCCAACGTTCGCGACCGCGACCTGGTCGGCTTCGTCGACGATGCCAAGGGCGCAGTGGCCCGCGACGTCAAGCTGCCGGCTGGCTACCGGCTGGCCTGGGGCGGCCAGTTCGAGAACCAGCAACGCGCCGCCGCCCGCCTCATGGTCGTCGTCCCGGTCGCCCTGGCCCTCATCTTCTTCCTGCTCTTCTCGACCTTCGGCTCGGTGCGCCAGGCCCTGCTGGTCCTCTCCAACATCCCCTTCGCCATGATCGGCGGCGTTTTCGGCCTGCTGGTTTCCGGCGAATACCTGTCGGTCCCGGCCTCGGTCGGCTTCATTGCCCTGCTCGGCATCGCCGTGCTCAACGGGGTCGTCATGGTCACCTACTTCAACCAGCTGCTGGCCCGCGGCATGGCCATTGGCGAGGTCGTCGTCGAAGGCGCCAAACGCCGCCTGCGGCCGGTGCTGATGACTGCCAGCATCGCCGCCTTCGGCCTCGTCCCCATGCTCTTCGCCACCGGCCCCGGCTCGGAAGTGCAGCGCCCGCTGGCCATCGTCGTCATCGGCGGCCTGCTCACCTCGACGGCGCTGACCCTCGTCCTGCTGCCCATCCTGTTCCGCCGCTTCGGCCTCAAACCGACCGTCTCCTTTACCGAGGTCCGCCGCCATGGCTGATATCCTGCTCTCGCTGACCATGCCCAACGACGTCGCCCAGCACGTCCAAGACCTGCTGCTCTCGCGGCCCGACCTGGTCCGCGGCTTCACCGCCACGATGGCCGAAGGTCACGGCGCCGTCATCCCCCTGGTCGAACCGGCCGAACTGGTCAGCGGCCACTCGCCGCGCCTGCAGATACGCCTGGCCGGGACGGAAGAAGCAATGCGCGCCGTACTCGCCCTGATCAAGTCCGAGCTGCCCAGAGCCAATATTTTCTACTGGCTGGTGCCCATCATCGAAATGGGGCGTTTATGAAATTTGACCTTTTTTTCCGGTTGACCGTGGGATTGTGCATCGGCGGCGTCGGGGGCACCGGCTTTGCCGCCGAAGCCACGCCCAACCTGCCACCGAGCGAAGTCGTCGCCCGCGTCCTCCAGTCCAACCTCTCGGTGCAGGCCGCGGCCGGCCAGATTCGCGTCGAGGAAGCCAACCGTAGCCGTCTCGAAGCTGGCCATTACGAATGGAACGTCCGCCTCGGCGGCCAGCAGCGCCGGAGCAAGCCGGCGGCCGGCCCGGACGAGCGTTTCAACGAATGGAATGCGGCCATCGAACGCCCGTTGCGCCTGCCCGGCAAGGCCGGTGTCGACGGCGAAATCGGTGCCGCCGGCGTCACGCTGGCCGAAACGGCACGCGGCGACGCCCTGCACGAAACCAGCCGCAACCTGCTCAAATCCTGGTTCGTCTGGCTCAAGGAAAGCGCCAGCGCCGCCCAATGGGCCGATCAGCTCGCCCTGCTCGACAAGCAGGCCAAGGCTATCCAGCGTCGCCAGCAACTCGGCGACGCCGCCCGGGTTGAGGCCATCCAGGCCGAAGCCGCCCTGGCCCAGGCCGAAGCGGCCCTGGCCCAGGCCCGCGTCCGCCAGCAAACGGCCGGCGAAGACCTGCGCCGCCGCTACCCCGAGCTGCCGCTCGTCGCCCAGCCGACGATTGCCGAGCCGACCGCGATCGAGGGCAGCGAAGCCGACTGGATCAACAGCATCCTCGAACACAGCCACGAGCTCGATCTCGCCCGCGGCGAAACCCGGCGGGCGCAACTCCTGGCCGGCCGCGCCAGCCGCGACCGCCTGCCCGACCCGACCTTCGGCCTGCACGTTTCCAACGAACGGGCCGGCGAGGACCAGGTTTTCGGCGCCTACATCAGCATCCCGCTGCCCGGCGGCGGCCGCCGGGCCGGCTCCGACGCAGCGCTGGCCGAGGCCGACGTGGCCGGTCGGCGCGAAGCGTTCGCCAGACAAAAGATCACCGCCGAAGCGGCCATGCTCTACCAGTCGGCCACCGCCGCCATGTCGACCTGGCAGGCCAGCCGCAGCGCCGCCGAAAGGCTGGGGCAGGCCGCCGACATGACCGCCCGCGCCTACCAGCTCGGCGAAGGCAGCCTCAACGACCTGCTCGCCGCCCGCCGGCTGGCCAACGAAGCCCGCCTGGCCGCCCGCCTGAGCCAGCTCGACGCCCTGGAACTCGGCTACCGCCTGCGCCTCGACGCCCACCAATTGTGGGTCATGGACGAAGAAAAGCACCCCGGCGACTGACCCTTTCCCGGCGCCAGCGACGTATCATGGCCAGACTCCACACCGGATGAGGCCACGCCATGACACTGCATCTGCGTCCGTATTTGCGTCCACTTGCCTGCCTGCTCGGCGGGCTTTTCGCCAGCGCCCTGGCGATGCCGGCGACGGCCTGGGAACTGGCCGGCAGCAAGCTCATCACGCTGCACACCCGGGACGGCCAGTCGATTGCCATTGGCCACGTGGACTTCACGCCCAAGGGCGAGCACAGCAGCTTAAAACTCAATCTCGACCACGCCAAACTCAAGGATTTCTTCCTCTCGATGAAGGAATTCAAGTGTCTGGAAGGCGAGGAAATCCATTGCCACGTGCCCTACCCCTACGCCAATCCGGGCACGGTGAGCCGCACCGACCTGCGCTGGCTGGAGCATTCCTTGCTGTTTAAGGCCTCGTCGGCACGCCGCAAGCCGTCGATCTCGCCCTGATCGGCGCCCCGCCGGCCGATACCTCGATCCCGCCCTACGGCCCCGGCGAGCGCAGCGAAATCACCCCCGACTCGCGCTGGATTCGCAGCTTGAGCATCGAGTAGGCCGGGGTCGATCCGGAAGGCGAACGCTCAGTTCGCCACCTTCTGCCAGCCCTTCGCCTGCATGCAGGCGTGCATCCGGCGCACGCTGGCCTTGGTCACCACGCCGTCGGCCGTGGTGTAAACCTGCTGCTTGCAGAAGATTTCGTCGCGCTGGTAGTCGCCGTCAAGCGCCCCACGCTTTTCCCAGTGCCACGACGAACAAGCGGCCAGGCCAACGAAGGCGGTCAGCGAAATGATCAGTAATTTCATGGCGCGAATTCTACGCCGATCGATTCACCGCGCCTCGCCGCCCGGCCAGAGCGTCTGGCGGCGCCACCCGACACCCGTCAGGTTTTCGGTTCCGCCCCCAAGCCGGAACGGCACGGAACCAGCTCGCCACCCGGCACTCCAAACACCATCGGCCGGCGCCTTCTTTTTATGCCGATGGCGATCCGGCTCTTCATGAAAGGACGATCATGAACAATCCCGTTGGCTGGTTCGAGATTTATGTGCAGGACATGGTGCGCGCCAAGGCCTTCTATCAAGCGGTGTTCGAGGTGGAACTGAGCAAGCTGGAAAGCCCGCCCGGCCTCGACATGTGGGCCTTCCCCATGCAGCCGGACAGCTACGGCGCGCCCGGCGCGCTGGTCAAGATGGAGGGATGCGGCGGCGGCGACAACAGTGTGCTGGTCTATTTCAGCTGTGCCGATTGCGCCGTGCAGGCGGCCAAAGCCGTCGCGGCCGGAGGCAAGATCCACAAGGAAAAAATGGCCATCGGGCAGTACGGCTTTATCGCGCTGGTGGTGGACACCGAAGGGACGATGATCGGCCTGCATTCGATGCAGTAGGCGATCCGCAGGCTTTCGATTTTGGCGGTTTTTTACGGTTGACCGTGGAAACCGTGCTTTCCGGCTTGCTTATTCGCCGACCACGTCGGTGCCGGCGGGCGGGGTGAACTTGAAGGCGCCGGCCGGCAAGGCGGGGTTGTGTTCGATCCGGTTGAAGCGGATCAGCGTCGTCTGGCCGAAGCTGTCCTGCAGTTCCATGGCTTTCAGATCCTTGCCGGCAAAACCGAGACGAACCGCCTCGAAGCCGCTGTCGCCAGCCTTGGGCGTGGCTTCGACCCAGGCCATGCCTTCCGCCTCGCCGGCTTCCTTGAGCGTGAAGTTCTTTTCCAGCTCGTTGCTGCCGGAGAGCAGCGCCGCCGGCGAACCGCCGATGGCCTGGCCGACCTTGCGCACGGTGACCTGCTGCAGATCGGGATCGTGAATCCAGACTTTCTCACCGTCGCTGACGACCAGCTGCGGGTACGGCTTGAGGATTTCCCAGCGCAGCTTGCCGGGCCGCGCGATGGCCACCGTCCCCGCCGATTCCTGCGGCTTGCGGCCATTCTTGCCGATGACCATCTGCGAAAAGTCGGCCTTCAGCGTGCGCGTGCTTTTCAGGAAGTCGTGCAGTTGATCGACGGCGCCGGCGTTGGCCAGCAGCGGAAACAGGGCCAACGCTACGGTCAACCGGAATTTTTGGGCAAATTTCATATTTGAAGCTTAGCGGTTTGGGGCGTGGCGCGCTGTTTCAGGGTGTAACCAAAATGCCGGGAAACTCACTCCGCCGGCTTTTTCATGAGCACTTCGCGGCCGCCGCGACCATCCATGGTCGATACCAGTCCGGACTTTTCCATGGCCTCGATGAGCCGTGCCGAGCGGTTGTAGCCGATGCGCAGGTGACGCTGGACAAGTGAAATCGAGGCCCGCTGGTTCTTGAGCACGATATCGACGGCTTGATCGTAGAGCGGGTCGCTCTCGGCGTCGCCGCTCTCGCCGCCTTCGCCGCCGCCCTCTTCATCGTCGCCGCCGGCACCGGTCAGGATGTCCTCGATGTACTCCGGCGCGCCGGTGGCCTTGAGGTGTTCGACGACGCGATGCACCTCGTCATCGGAAACGAAAGCACCATGAACGCGCGTCGGATAACCGGTACCCGGCGCCAGATAAAGCATGTCGCCCATGCCGAGCAGCGCTTCGGCGCCCATCTGGTCGAGAATGGTCCGCGAATCGATCTTGCTCGACACCTGGAAGGACAGGCGGGTCGGGATGTTGGCCTTGATCAGGCCGGTGATGACATCCACCGACGGCCGCTGCGTCGCCAGCACGAGGTGGATGCCGGAAGCGCGCGCCTTCTGGGCGAGGCGGGCGATCTGTTCCTCGACCTTCTTGCCAACGACCATCATGAGGTCAGCCAGCTCGTCGATAATGACGACAATGAACGGCATGGTCTTCAGTGGTTCCGGCGTTTCCGGGGTAAGCGTCAGCGGATTCGGGATGTGCTCGCCGCGCTTTTCGGCATCGCGGATCTTGGTATTCAATCCGGCGATGTTGCGCACGCCCATCGCCGACATGAGCTTGTAGCGCTTTTCCATCTCGGTCACGCACCAGTGCAGCGCGTTGGCCGCCTGCTTCATGTCGGTGACAACCGGCGCCAGGAGGTGCGGAATGCCTTCGTAGATCGACAGTTCGAGCATCTTGGGGTCGACCATGATGAGGCGGACCTGGTCCGGCTCGGCCTTGTAGAGCATCGACAGAATCATCGCATTGACGCCGACCGACTTGCCCGAACCGGTCGTCCCGGCGACCAGCAAATGCGGCGTCTTGGCCAGGTCGGCGACCACCGGCTGGCCGCCGATGTCCTTGCCGAGGCAGACGGTCAGCGGGCTGCTCATGTCGTTGTACGGCTTGCTCGAGATGATCTCGGAAAGCTTGACGGTCTGCCGCTTGGGATTGGGCAGTTCGAGCGCCATGCACGACTTGCCGGGCACCGTCTCGACAACGCGGATCGACACCATGGCCAGGGCACGGGCCAGGTCGCGGGCCAGATTGACGATCTGGGCACCCTTGACGCCAACCGCCGGCTCGATTTCGTAACGGGTGATGACCGGCCCCGGCATGGCGGCCAGCACTTTGACCTGGACGCCAAAGTCGGCCAGCTTGCGTTCAATCAGGCGGGAAGTATATTCCAGCGTGTCGGCACCGACCGTCTCGGTGGCCGGCGGGGCCGGATCGAGCAGATGGAGCGGTGGCAACTGGCCGCCGAAGATGGCCTCGGGAAACAAGGCGACCTGCTTTTCGCGCTCGATGCGCGCCTCGGCCTTTTTCGACACCGGCACTTCGGGCGGCGGTGTTTCAATGATGATCGGCTCGTGCAATTCGACCCGCTGCTTTTCTTCCTTGACGACGACTTCGCGCTTCTGCGCGACTTCCTTGCCGATCTGCCGGTCGCGCCAGGCGTCCACGCGGCCGTAGAAGAAGGCAACCAGGGCTTCCAGAATGAGGCCGAGTTTCTCGAAGGCCCAGACCCAGGACATGCCCGAAAAAATGCTCCAGCCGGCGGCCATGACGGCGAGCAGGAACAACGTCGCGCCGGTGTAGCCGAACTGGGTGGCCAGCACTCGGCCAACCTCGATGCCGAGCATGCCGCCCGGCGCCAGCGGCAGTTCCGCCTTGAGCGAATAAAAGCGCAGGGCCTCGAGCGACGAACTGGCGATCAGCAGGAAGGAAAAACCACCGAGCGCAATGATCAGCGGATGCTGCTTGTGCTCTTCCGGCGAATGGTACTTGCGGAAGCCCCACCAGACGAACATGCCGAGCAGCACGATCCACCACCAGGCCGACAACCCGAAAACATAGAGCATGAGGTCGGAGATCCAGGCCCCGGCCCGGCCGGCCGGATTGTTCAGGCTGGCGGCGCCGATGGCATGCGACCAGCCCGGATCTTCCTTGCTGAATCCCCACAGCGCCATGGTCAGGAACAAGGCGACAGCACCAACGCCCAACCAGCGGGATTCCTGCAGCAAGGAGCCGATTTTTTCCGGCAGCGGGCTAGGTGCCGCCGCGCGATTCACCATCCGGGCACCCACCGTCAGGCGACTCCGGGAATGACCAGAACGTCATTCTCATAACGGATGTAACCACTCAATTCCAGATCGCGCATGACTTTGCTGACCATTTCACGCGACGCACCGATCATTTTCGCCATATCCTGCTTCGACATCTTTTTCTTCACCACACGATTACCTTCCACAACCTCCGACATATCCAGCAGGAGGCGGGCTACTCGGCCATAAACATCGAGCAGCGCCAGGCTTTCGATCTTGCGATCAGCCTCGCGCAGGCGCGTAACCAGAATCTTCATGAGCTTCTGGGCAACCTGGAAATTGTCCTGCATGCAGCGCTGCAGGGAATCCTTGTCGAGAAACAGCAATTCGCACGGCTCGGCGGCGACCACGTTGGCCGACCGCGGACTGCCGTCGATCAGGCCCATTTCGCCAAAGAACTCGCCGGGACCCAACCAGGCAAGAATGATCTCGCGCCCTTCTTCGTCGGTATTGGTGACTTTCGCCCGCCCACTGATCAGGACATAGAGCGAATCGGTACTGTCACCGGCGCGCACGACAGACGATCCGCGCTCGACGCGCTTGCGTCCGGCAACCCTGGAAAGTTTTTCCAGCTCATGCTCGTCCAGCCCCGAAAACAAGGGAACATTGCGCAAGACTACCAAGCTCAAACCAAAGGGAGTTGCTGACATAAATCAGTTTCCGTTCATAGAGTTACGAAATAATTATAAACCGCTTTCCCAAATAACATAGGAACTTCGAAAAATTTGCAGGCTCAGAGAACGCTATAATTTTCCCATTAATCACCCAAGAGGATGTCCATGTCCCAAAACGCCCGCCACAACC
>PHCH01000055.1 GCA_002840785.1 Betaproteobacteria bacterium HGW-Betaproteobacteria-4
CAGTTCGCGTACCACCGGCAGAAAATCCCGGGTATCGTCTTCCAGTTCATCTTGCGACAACTCGGCACCCTCAGGAATCAATTCCAGAAGACTGTCGACATCAAGATCGCAAGGCACGGCCTCCAAGCAACGCTGACAGGCAAGCGGGAGCACTCCCGATACCGCCAAATGCAACATGGGTTCTCCGCTATCACCCTTAAAACCTGCCAGACGGAAAGTAACCTCTCCCTCTATCTCTGCCAGCAAATCATGCAGGCGACCAAGATCCGCGACAGCCAACGTTCCCTCGAGAACACGACCATCTCTGGCAAAAGCAAAAGCGTCCGAAATCCTTTTCAATCTTGAACTGTTCCGACCTAAACATTGAATGATATTATTTTTGGCTTTCCAAGTCAAAACAAAGTGCTGCTTCAAGTAATCATCGCAACGCTTTGTTGTAACGGATTTTTCATGTCTCAGAATCTCATTCTCGCCTCTACCTCTCCATTTCGCCGCGAATTGCTCAGCCGCCTCGGCCTACCGTTCGACGTTGCCAACCCTCAAACCGACGAAAGCGCTCTCCCCGGAGAAGCTCCCGAGGAGATTGCCCTGCGACTCTCGGAAGCCAAGGCAAGGGCTGTTGCATCAACCCATCCCGACGCACTGATCATCGGCAGCGATCAGATTGCTACGGTCGACGGGAAAATATACGGAAAACCAGGCACACACGAGCGCGCCGTCGAGCAGCTGCAGGCCCTGTCCGGAAAAACCGTCAATTTCTTTACGGGACTCTGCCTGCTCAACGCCAGGACTGGCGAAACCCAGCTTCGGGGAGTGCCAATGCTGGTCACCTTCAGACAACTAAGTGATCACGAGATCGAAAATTACTTACGCCGGGAGCCGGCTTACAACTGCGCTGGATCTGCCAAGTCGGAAGGCCTGGGAATCGCGCTTTTGAGCAGCATGCGTGGCGATGACCCCAATGCCCTGGTGGGGCTGCCATTGATTGCGCTGTGCGACATGTTGCGCAATCAGGGCGTGGAAGTCCTTTGATGGCCGGGACACTCTACCTGATCCCTGTTCCGCTTGGTCCGACTGCACCGCAAGAGTCGTTACCAGCCAATGTGCTCACCACCGTCCGGCCATTGACGCATTTTATTGTCGAGCAGGCAAAAACCGCCCGCGCCTTCCTGAAGGCAGCTGGAACCAACGCCCCGCTGCAGGAGTTGCAACTCGAGGAACTGAACGAGCACACCAAAGCAAATGAACTCAACCGCCTGCTCGAGCCATTACGCACCGGCCATGATGTTGGTTTGCTTTCAGAGGCCGGTTGCCCGGCGGTTGCCGACCCTGGCGCCAATCTGGTGGCACTGGCGCAGGCGGAGAATATTCGCGTTGTGCCACTCATCGGCCCCTCCTCGCTTTTGCTCGCCTTGATGGCTTCAGGGCTTAACGGGCAACGCTTCTCCTTTCAGGGTTACCTGCCTGCCAAGGAAGCCGAGCGCACGAAAATGCTGCGCGATCTTGAGGCCGAATCGAAAAAACGCCAGCAGACGCAGATTTTCATAGAAACACCGTACCGCAACCGTGCGATGTTTGAGGCAATCCTCCAGTCCTGCCAGCCAGCCACACGCTTGACTGTCGCTACGGACCTGACTCTGCCAGGCGAGTCCGTACTGACGCGCACGATCACGGCCTGGAAAAAACAAACGCCGCCCGAAATCGAGCGGCGTCCAACGGTTTTTTTGCTGCTGGCCTGAGTCTCAGCGAAGACTGACGCCAGCGGCACTTTCCGAGAAACCCTTCCAGAAGCCGGCAAAGGTACTGGCGCCAAGGCGCTTGGCGAAACGCTCGGCGATATTGTCCTTGACCGAATAATCAAGCACCTTGTCCGCCTTGATGACGTCGCGCGCCACCGATTCGACGCTACCAAAATCGTCAGCCAGGCCCAGTTGTACGCTCTGAACCCCCGTCCACATCAGGCCGGAGAACATTTCCGGCGTTTCCTTGAGGCGTTTGCCTCGTCCGGTTTTGACGACATCGATGAATTGCTGATGAATATCGTTGAGCAGTGCCTGGGCGTGCGTCTTGTGCTGCGGCGCCTGCGGCGAAAACGGGTCGAGGAAACCCTTGTTTTCGCCGGCGGTCAGCAGACGACGTTCGACGCCGAACTTGTCCATGGTGCCTGTAAACCCAAAACCATCCATCAGCACGCCGATGGAGCCAACAATACTGGCCTTGTTGACGTAAATGCTATCGGCTGCTGCCGCGACGTAATATCCACCAGAGGCGCACATATCCTCAACCACGGCATACAGGAGCTTGTCCGGATACTTGCCACGCAGACGGCGGATTTCGTCATTGATGATTCCAGCCTGAACCGGGCTGCCTCCGGGACTGTTGATGCGCAGGATGATGCCGGCAACGTTCTTTTCTTCAAAGGCACTGTTCAGTGCGGCAACGATGTTTTCAGCATTGCTCTCACCCTTGGCCTCTATGACGCCATTCAGCGTAACCAAGGCCGTATGACGCTCCTGGTGCTCGGTGCCGGCGCCCCAATCGACAACGGCAATCAGCACAACCAGCAAATAAATGAAGCCCAGGGCCTTGAAGGCGATTCCCCAGCGCCGACGCGTCCGTTGCTCATCGAGCGCAGCGAACACTAATTTTTCCAAGGTTTTCCGCTCCCAGGCGGAGTCGTTGTTGGGCGTTTGGGGGCTATCCATGATTATTTTCTTGCTCTATAAAAATCTGACCGTTGATCTCCGTGACCTTCAGGGACTTCAAACCCTTTCCCTGGCAGCGACCACCAAGACATCTGCCCGACTCAGGAGCATAAAGTGCGCCATGAATCGAGCAAATCAAGTATAGCTTGGAATCATCGAAGAATTGACCAGGCAACCAGTCGAGCTCTGCCGGAACGTGGCCGCACTCGTTCAAATAGGCGTAGGCCTGACCGTGAAACCGTATGACAAAGGCCGGCGTCGGGCGCCCGTAGCGATCGACCGTAAAACGAATACCCAGCCCACCCTCTGCAAGTTCCTCGCTGGCGCAGATCAGGCGAAGTCCCGAAGCCACCGATCAAGTTCCTCAACGCTATGCAGACAGGCCACCGGCCGGTGATCCAGGAGATGGTTGTGCGGATGGGCGCCGTAGGTCACCGCCAGGCTGTCTACGCCAGCATTCGTCGCCATCAGCAGGTCATGCGATGTGTCACCGATCATGACCGTCGACTCGGCCGCGACGCCAAACTCGGCCATCAACTCCTGGAGCATTTGCGGATGCGGTTTTGAATGACACTCATCGGCGCAACGCGAGGCCTGGAATAGCGGGCGCAAACCCGAATGATCAAGAGCCCGCTCCAGTCCAAGCCGGCTTTTGCCAGTGGCGACAGCCAAGCTGTGCCCGGCCGCTTTCAGGCGCTGCAGCATCTCCGGCACGCCAGCAAACAGCGCCAGGCTGTGGTCACCTGCCAGATAGTGAAAACGATAGCGCTCAACCATCGCCTGAGTACCTTCCGGCGGCAAGTCTGGCACCGCATGGCGCAAGGCGTCAGCCAATCCCAGTCCGATGACATGGCGAGCACGGGCGTCGTCGGGGACGGGCAGACCCAGATCGCGGCACGATGCCTGGATGGCATGAACAATGGCGCCGGCCGAATCGAGCAGCGTGCCATCCCAGTCGAATACAACCAGTTCATATTTCATCGTTTATTCAGTATTTCTTCCAGATTGTCGGATTTGAATTCTGGGTCATTTTTCCGGTTGACCGTAGCAATATAGCTGGCGAAGCTATCCGGAAGCGGCGCGATGCACTCAAGCGGAGTTGCCGTCAGCGGGTGGCGAAAAGCCATCCGCCAGGCATGAAGCGCCATGCGTTTCAGACCATCCCGTTTCAGATTCTTGTTCAACGCGAAATCACCGTACTTTTCGTCACCAAGGATAGGAAAGCCGAGGTGCGCCAGATGAACGCGAATCTGGTGCGTGCGCCCGGTCTTTAGCTGCGCTTCAAGCAGGCTCATATCCGACCAGCGAGCCAGCAAGCGGAAAATGGTATGCGACGCCTTGCCCTCGGGATTGACCGAAACGCGACGCTCGCCGCCCTCGGTCAAATATTTGTGAAGCGGCAACTTGACGTGCTGGGTGGTGTTCATCCAGCGCCCCTTGACCAGAACCAGGTAGCGCTTGTCGGCACCTGCCCCGTGTTCGCGAAACATGTCGTGCAGAGCGGTTAGCGCCAGCCGCTTCTTGCCGACCAACAGAACACCTGAGGTTTCCCGATCCAGCCGGTGCGCCAGCTCGAGGAACTTGGCCAGGGGACGCTGCCGGCGCAAAGCCTCGATGACACCAAAACTGACGCCGCTGCCACCATGGACGGCAATGCCTTCCGGCTTGTCGATGACGAGCATTGCTTCATCTTCATAGATGATGGGCAGATCGACACGCTCCTTGGCTGCTTCATCAACCTCATTCTGCGGCCGCTCGGCAATGCGGATAGGCGGGATTCGAACGTTATCGCCAATACAAAGACGATAGGTCGCATCAACCCGGCCGCTATTCACCCGTACTTCGCCACTCCGCAAAATCCGGTAGATATGGCTCTTCGGCACCCCCTTGCAGCGCCGTATCAGAAAGTTGTCGAGGCGCTGCCCTGCTTCTTCTTCGCCGATCACTGCGTGCGTGACTGAATTGTTACCTACCCCGGTCATTTTCTAATATACTGCCTGCGTTCTACGTCTCGGTTTGCAAGAGATGCCGAACCGTCAGACCGTTTGTGACCTTGCGCTTAATGCGCGACCGCCAAGCGGCAGGCTCGTAGTCTCACCTGTGCCAACTGCCCAGGCCAGACCAACGTAAAACGACTGGTTAAGTTCACTCACCAAAAGTAGTGATGTTAATGGATAAGCCCACTGTAAAGGAATTTTCAGGTCGCGCATTTCAATAAAAAGCACGCGGCCGTTTGTTGATCAGCACATTCACCATCGCCTTTGCCAACCATCACTCATGACGCAACCCGATAACTGAAACTGTCGCTGCCTGCCCGGGCGTTTCGTTGCAGCGTGCTGCTGTGCGCTGGAGCCCGAAAATAATGAAACGCATGCTATTCAATGCGACACAGGCGGAAGAACTCCGTGTCGCCATTGTCGATGGTCAGAAACTGATTGATCTCGACATTGAATCCGCCGCCAAGGAACAACGCAAAAGCAACATCTACAAGGGTGTCATCACCCGCATCGAACCGTCGCTCGAAGCCTGCTTCGTCGACTACGGTGCCGACCGCCACGGTTTCCTTCCTTTCAAGGAAGTCTCCCGCGCCTACTTTCAGCCGGGCACAGAAGCCGGCCGCGCCCGAATTCAGGATGCCCTGAAAGAAGGCCAGGAACTGATCGTCCAGGTCGACAAGGACGAACGCGGCAACAAGGGCGCCGCCCTCACCACCTACGTATCTCTAGCCGGCCGTTATCTCGTACTGATGCCGAACAACCCTCGCGGCGGTGGCGTTTCCCGTCGCGTTGATGGTGACGAGCGCGCCGAACTGCGTGACGTCATGGATCAGCTTGAAGTGCCCAACGGCATGAGCCTGATTGCTCGTACCGCAGCCATCGGCCGTCAAGCCGAAGAACTGCAGTGGGACCTGAACTACCTGCTGCAACTATGGACCGCCATCGACGGTGCCGCCCAGCAGCAGAGCGGCGCTTTCCTCATCTATCTCGAAGGCAGCCTGGTCATTCGCGCCATCCGCGACTATTTCCAGCCGGATATTGGCGAAATCCTGATCGATACTGACGAAGTTTACGAACAGGCTCGTGCTTTCATGGGCACGGTCATGCCGGGCAACGTCAATCGGGTCAAACGCTACCGTGACGACGTTCCGCTCTTCTCGCGTTTCCAGATTGAGCACCAGATCGAAACCGCTTTTGCCCGCCAGGTCAACCTGCCGTCCGG
Organism: Betaproteobacteria bacterium HGW-Betaproteobacteria-4; assembly: GCA_002840785.1. Lineage (GTDB taxonomy): Bacteria > Pseudomonadota > Gammaproteobacteria > Burkholderiales > Rhodocyclaceae > Azonexus. Next base: position 5,925 of record PHCH01000055.1, read on the forward strand.
CGGTGCCATCGTCATTGACCACACCGAAGCACTGGTCGCCGTCGACGTAAACTCCGGTCGCTCGACCAAGGGTTCCGACATCGAGGAAACCGCGCTCAAGACCAACCAGGAAGCGGCCGACGAACTGGCCCGCCAATTGCGCCTGCGCGACCTTGGTGGCCTGATTGTCATCGACTTTATCGACATGGAAAGCCAGAAGAACCAGCGCGACGTCGAAAATCGCCTGCGCGACGGCCTGCGTTTCGACCGCGCCCGAGTTCAGATGGGCAAGATCAGCCGCTTCGGCCTGATGGAATTGTCCCGTCAGCGCCTGCGCCCCGCCCTTGCCGAAACCAGCTACATCCCCTGCCCGCGCTGCACCGGCACCGGCCACATTCGCTCGGCCGAATCGGCGGCATTGCACATCCTGCGCATTCTTGAAGAGGAGGCGATGAAGGAAAACACGGGCGCCGTACACGTTCAGGTTCCGGTCGATGTCGCCACCTTCCTGCTCAACGAAAAGCGTCCTGATATCCAGGCGATCGAGTTGCGCCACCGGGTCACCATCCTGCTCATTCCCAACATCCATCTCGAGACGCCGGCCCACACCATCACCCGCCTGCGCCACGACGACCTGAATCATGATGACCCGCAGAAGCCCTCATACCGCATGGTCGACATGCCTATCGAGGAAGCCATCAAGCAGGCCACCCAGCAGGAAGCGGCCAAACCACGCCAGGAAGCCGCGATCAAGGGCATCTCCCCGGATCAGCCGGCGCCTATGCTTCCGGAAAAATCGGACGCTCCGGCTGTGGCATCCGCTCAGCAGGAAACCGGCCTGTTCTCCAAGATATTCTCGTGGTTCCGTTCGCCAGCCAAAGCGGTCGAACCCGTGGCTGCTCCAGAACCAGCCAGAAAGCCGCGCGAAGGCCGCGGCGATGGTCGGCGCGACCGCGATGGCCGTCGTGGCGGACGCAATGCCAACAAGCGCGACGAAGAACGCAGCGAACGCAACAAGGATCGCGGCAATCGCAACGAGCGCAATGCGGACAAATCACCAGCCGACGAGGCTGGCTCAGGCCATAGTGAGCGCCAGGAACGACGCCCGCGTGGCGAGCGGAAGCCGCGCAACGAGCGGCCGCAAGCAGAGGTCAACGAAAACAAGCTAACGCAACCAATGGCAGCAGCCGATCAATCCGGATCAATCGCGCCATTGAACGGTAACGAAGCTCAGGACACCGCGGGCGAGGAGCAAGGGAATCGCCGTCGCGGTCGTCGTGGTGGCCGGGGCCGAAGCGAGCGTCGCAACGAGGCGGAGACCGTGGCAACTACCGTTGCTGAGGCCAGCGATGTCGCAGCGCCAGCCAACGTATCGGCCGAACCGGTTAACCACGAACCAGTAGTCGTTCTGATTCCTGCCATAGAGCCGGTTGTACCCGCCCCAGAAGCTGAAGCACCAGTCCCGGCACCTGTTGCAGAACCTATCTCGGCCGAAATTGAGGAAGTCGCACCGGTTACACCGCCTCCGACGGTGGAAGCAGACTTGCCTGAAATCGCTACGGTCAACGTTCAGGAAACCACGAAAACCGTGACTCAGCCAGTTCCCGTCGCTAAGGAACCGGTCGATATTGAATCCGCTCTGGCTGAAAGCGGACTCGTCCTGGTGCAAACGTCAGCTCCTGCGAACACCATCGCACAAGCCGAGCCGCCGGTGAAACTGGGGCGTCCGCGCAAGCAGAAGACAGTCAGCGAACAAACTGAAAGCGAACCATTGGTAATGGTTGAAACCGGGAAATAGCCGGGAAACCAGTCTCGCTACCCAGGCAAAGAAGGGGCTCTCACGGGAGCCCCTTCTTTTTTTCCGGAATCAGGCCATTTCCCAATTTCTTCTTTATCTCCTCGAGCAGCCCCAGCGAGGCATCCTCCACCATGTCGAGGACGAGATCAAAACCATGGCCCAGACCGTAATAAGGGTCGGGAACTTCGTCATCATCGAAGTTTTTTGAGTAGCTCATAAACAGCCCGATGCGCTTTTGCTGCTCTGGCGTTGCCATCCGCATCAGGTTGTCGAGATTACTCTTGTCCATCGCCAAAATCAGGTCGAAATAGTCGAGATCCTGCCGAGCCACCTTTCTGGCCCTCAACTGCGACAGATTGTAGCCCCTTGCTGCTGCCGCTCTTTGTGTCCGCGAATCAGGAGCTTCACCCACATGGTAACCATGCGTACCAGCAGAATCAACTTCAACTTTACCGCCCATATTATTGATTTTTATAAAATATTTAAAAACGCCTTCAGCTGTCGGTGATCTGCAGATATTTCCCATGCAGACAAGAAGCACGCGATAGCTCATTTTGTCTCTCCATCCGGGTCGTGTCGCGCCACACCGAATACTCGCTCCTTCAGTCGGAACAGGTCGTCGCGGGCTGCCGCCGCTTTTTCGAATTCCAGGTTCTTCGCGCACTCCAGCATAGATCGCTCAAGGCGCTTGATTTCCCTGGCCACTGTCTTCTCGTCCATAGCCTCATAGACCGCCAACTGCTGAGCGGCTTTCCGTTCAGTCTGGGCCGATTCAGCATCATAAACCCCATCAATGATGTCCTTGATCTTCTTGGACACCCCGCGCGGTGTGATGCCATGTTCCAGATTGAAGCCAATCTGCTTTTCCCGACGCCGCCCAGTTTCAGCAATCGCTTGCTGCATGGATTTGGTTATCGTATCAGCGTAGAGAATCGCTGTGCCATGAATATGGCGCGCGGCACGTCCGATTGTCTGAATGAGCGATCGTTCGGAACGCAGAAACCCCTCCTTGTCGGCATCGAGGATCGCCACCAGAGATACCTCCGGTATGTCCAGCCCTTCGCGCAGCAAATTAATGCCGACCAGAACATCGAACTCACCGATGCGAAGATCACGAATGATCTCGACACGCTCGACGGTATCGATGTCCGAATGCAGGTAGCGAACCTTGATATCGTTATCAGCCAGAAAATCCGTCAGGTCCTCTGACATGCGCTTGGTCAGCGTGGTGACCAGCACCCGTTCGCCGACAGCCACTCGCATGCCAATTTCCGCCAGCAAATCATCGACCTGAGTCGAGGCTGATCGAACGATGACTTGAGGATCGATCAAGCCGGTGGGACGAACCACCTGCTCGACGACCTGACCGGCATGCTGTTGCTCATATTCTGCAGGAGTGGCCGAGACGAAGATGGTTTGGCGCATATGCGCCTCGAATTCGGCAAATTGCAATGGACGATTATCCAGGGCAGACGGCAGGCGAAAGCCGTAATCCACAAGATTTTCCTTGCGCGACCGGTCTCCCTTGTACATGCCGCCGACCTGCCCAATGCCAACATGCGACTCATCGATGAACATCAAGGCATCTGCCGGCAGATAATCGATCAATGTTGGCGGCGATTCGCCGGCCTTGCGCCCGGAAAAATGTCTTGAGTAATTCTCAATGCCCTTGCAGAAGCCAATCTGGTCGAGCATTTCAAGGTCAAATCGGGTGCGTTGCTCAATACGCTGCGCCTCGACCAGCTTGTTGTTCCGGACAAAAAAGTCAATCCGCTCGCGCAACTCTTCCTTTATCGCTTCTATCGCGCGCAGCACGGTGCCACGCGGCGTGACGTAATGTGACGCAGGGAAAACAGTAAAACGAAGTGCCTTGTGCAGAAGATGGCCGGTTAGCGGATCGAAAAACTGCAGCGCCTCAACCTCATCATCGAACAGGGAAACACGAATGGCATGCTCGGCATGCTCGGCAGGAAAAATGTCGATAATGTCCCCCCGAACGCGGAAGGTGCCGCGATGGAAATCCATCTCGTTGCGTTCGTACTGCATGTCGGTCAGGCGTTTGACGATGGCTCGCTGATCCAGTCTGTCTCCGACACGCATGGTCAGGATCATGTTGTGATATTCGTCGCGATCACCGATACCGTAGATACAGGAAACCGTGGCAACGATGACTACATCCCGCCGCTCAATCAGGCTTTTCGTCGCCGACAGCCGCATTTGCTCGATGTGTTCGTTGATCGAACTGTCTTTCTCGATGAACAGGTCGCGTGACGGAACATAGGCCTCCGGCTGGTAGTAGTCGTAGTACGAAACGAAGTACTCCACCGCGTTCTCCGGAAAAAATTCCTTAAATTCCGAATACAACTGCGCCGCGAGCGTCTTGTTCGGGGCTAGCACCAAGGCCGGACGACCAGTACGGGCAATGACGTTGGCCATCGTATACGTCTTCCCGGAGCCGGTTACGCCAAGCAAGGTCTGGAATGACAGACCATCCTCCAGACCTTCGACAAGTTGCCTGATCGCCTCTGGCTGATCACCCGCAGCAGGAAAGGGTTGATGCAATCGAAATGGGCTGCCATCAAAGCAGGCAACCGGAGTGATGTTGTTGGTTTCGCTCATGCTAAAATTCTTCGGTTTTTTCGTCGCGCAGCAAATCGGCTACGCGGACATTGTTTGTATTATTTCACGGAGTTCCTATGTCCTCTTCGATCTTCGCTGCGGTGGAAATGGCCCCGCGCGATCCTATCCTCGGCCTGAATGAAGCTTTCAACGCCGATGCGCGCACCACCAAGGTCAATCTCGGCGTTGGTGTGTATTTCGACGACAACGGAAAGATTCCTCTGCTGGCTGCTGTCAAAGCCGCAGAAGACGCTCGCGTGAAAGCAGCCTTGCCGCGCGGCTACCAGCCAATCGAAGGCTCCCCAGCCTACAACCAGGCAGTTCAAAATCTGTTGCTGGGCAAGGAATCTGCCCTGATTGCCAACGGTCAGGTTATCACCGCTCAAGCTCTGGGTGGCACCGGGGCACTGAAAATTGGTGCCGACTATCTGAAGCGCCTGAACCCGGATGCCAAGGTCTATATCAGTGACCCTTCCTGGGAAAATCACCGCGCCCTTTTTGAATCGGCCGGTTTCGTAGTTGAAAGCTACCCTTACTACGATGCCGCAACGCGCGGCGTCAACTTTGCCGGCATGACAGCCTGCTTGAACGGCCTGGCCGCCGGCTCCATCATCCTTCTGCATGCTTGCTGCCACAACCCGACAGGCGCCGACCTGACCGATGCCCAGTGGGGCGAAATCGTTGGCATCTGCCAGGAGCGTGGCTTGGTCCCCTTCCTGGACATGGCCTATCAAGGCTTTGCCGACGGCATCGAGGCAGATGCTGTTGCTGTTCGTGCCTTTTCCGCTTCCGGTTTGCAATTCTTTGCTTCCAGTTCGTTCTCCAAGAATTTCTCGCTGTATGGCGAGCGTGTCGGCGCCCTGTCCATCGTCACCTCGAGCAAGGAAGAGTCAGCCCGGGTTCTTTCGCAAGTCAAGCGTGTCATCCGCACCAATTACTCCAATCCGCCCACCCATGGCGGCGCACTGGTTGCCGGTGTTCTTGCCTCCGCAGAACTGCGACAGCTTTGGGAAACCGAACTCGCCGGCATGCGTGATCGCATTCGCGCCATGCGCACCGGCCTGGTCGATGCCATCAAGGCCCAGGGCGTCGCACAGGACTTCTCCTTCGTTGCTCAGCAGCGCGGCATGTTCTCCTACACCGGACTTAGCGTTGCCCAAGTTGATCGTATGCGTGATGAATTTGGCATCTACGCCGTGTCAACCGGCCGAATCTGCCTGGCTGCGCTGAACACCAAGAACCTGGATTACGTAGCCAAGGCAATTGCCGCCGTCACCAAGGGCTGATCGGCTCAGCAACCAAATATGAAAGGGCGGAACCCAGGTTCCGCCCTTTTTTCATTTTCGTGTCGTCGCGCTGAGATCAGGTAAGGTACCAACGACGCGAACTGATGCAGTCTGGCTGGAAACCGATGTTTGCATCGTAACGGACATAGTCCCTTCGACCTCTCCGTTGCGCGCTGAATTGAATTGCCCTACAGCAGTAACCATCCCGGCATCCATTCTGATCTCTCGACCAACCACCCGGCCGGGACTGACATTGACAGTCGAACGCAGGCGATCAAACTTGGTCAAGCCGCCCCGAACCTCGGATACGCCGCTACGGCGAACCGCCTCGCCAAGATCTACGCCGTGGAAAGTACCACGGGTGATTTCCGTAACCAAAACCGCTTCAAGATTGCTCCACAAGCCACCCCAGTCACGTCCGCCTGAACGCAAGCGTACGGAACCGCTCATATCCCCCTCAAGCATTAACGAGGGGGCGAAAGCTGCACTAACCTTGCGGCTATCGAGTCGGCTATATGTACCATCCCCCGCCATTGACAAGCCATTGCTCCAGTCGAGAAGCCAGTTGCCACGCAGAATCCCGCCAAGGAAGGTGGTATCGATGTTCTGGATCAGCAACTTGTCTTTCTGCAAGATTCCCTTGGCCTGAAGCGAGGCGAATGAAATCAAGCCACCCGCCGGCGACCACGCCCGCCCTTCGATATTCAAACCGAGCCCCTGACTATTCGGTTGTGCGTTAACGAGAACGCTACGGTCTACTGATTCGAAGGTGGCTTTTTCAATCCCCCCATCCTCCCCCACTGTTATATCGCCAAAAAGATCATCGATAGCCAGGCTGTCACCGAGTGTGAGTTGCAAATGTTCGATCACCAGCTTTCGCGCGACCACCTCCTGATTCCCTGCCGCGTCACCCATGAACATTGGCATGGCGACAAGGCTGTTGGCTGGCAATCTGGCGCGGGAGATTTCAATTTTTGCTATTTGATATGGCGCACTCCCCAACAGCGTATGCGGCGAGAATATGCGTACTTCAGCGATATTGCCGTCACCCGACTCCCCCAGATGAATTCCCGTCAGCTTCAGCGCCGGACTCGGGAATAAAGCGATGCCGACAACATCTATTTTGACTGGGGTTTTGAGCATTCGCGCCGCCGAAGCCTCGAGAGCTGGCTTGAACTGCTCATAAGGATAGAAAATAGCGGTAGCAACAAGGATGGCCAGCAGTGCGGAAATCCCCAATAACAACTTGCGTCCGGCCGACATGCCTTGGCGATGGGGCCGGGGTTCCAGCTCTCGCTTGTCACCCATTACCGCGGCCTCGCTAGCCATGACGGAAGGTGACGGAAGAATAGGCTTGCCGAAGGACGAGAAATTGCTTGCGGCGCTTTCGCCCCGTCTTGATTCCAAGGCTCCCAGTGATTTTGGCCCGAAAGTAGAAAACTGTGACATAGGAGGCGCCGGTTCAGGCGCCGCCATTTGCTTCTCAGCCTTCTTGCTCTCGTCCTGCCTCGACACAGCGTCAACGGATGGCGCGATATAGCCGCCCTCTTCCAGCTCCCGTAGCGCAGACAGAACCAGCCGAGGATTGCCGATCTTTGCGGTCAGTTCCTCAACATTCATCTTTCCGTCGACCTGCACCAGGACCATGCGCAGATTGCGCTGGACTACTCGAGTGCTCTGACGAACAGCCTCATCGCCTGTCGGCGTTTTTGCATAAACCAAATTGGAATCCATAAACCCGTATTTTCTTCTTAAAAAACCACGAGACGCTTGACACGAGGGGATTCTACTCCTATAATGCACGCCTCTGTTCCTCGATAGCTCAGTCGGTAGAGCGCCGGACTGTTAATCCGTAGGTCCCTGGTTCGAGCCCAGGTCGGGGAGCCAGAGAACCAAGCACTTAGCCCAGCCAATTTGGTTGGGCTTTTTGCTTTTCCGGGTCATCGTAGCGGAATCGCAGCCAAGAAAAGCCTCGTTTTTCTGGCGAATGATAATAGCATGCACCGCGCGATTTCACGGATGGGAAACGGCGACCGTTTCTTCGACTTCAGTGCATAAATCCATGCCGGCGTTATGCCAATCCAGGATTTTCTCCCGCGATTCGATCTACTCGCTACACCCGCGTATAGTTGAGCGATGGTCGCTCGCCCACGCCCGAGGAGGGAGCCTGACTGGCGGCGGCTGAACAAAAGGAACATCGGTTGATATCGCACCTCTATCCACTGGCAGCATTGCTTGTCGGGGTTGCTTTCCTGCTCCTCGGCAATGGCCTTCTCGGTACCTTGCTCGCTGTGCGAGGCGGCATCGAGGGCTTTAGCTCTCACGCACTGGGCATGTTGGGTTCGATGTACTTCGTCGGTTTTTTGGCAGGAACCTATCTTGGACCGTTGATGATTCGGCGAGTCGGGCATGTCCGGGCGTTTTCCTTCTTTACGGCCACTATCGCCGGCGCCGTGCTTCTTCACGAAATGCTGCCGATTCCCTGGGTTTGGGGACTGTTGCGGGCGCTGACCGGAATGGCAATGGTCGGTCTGTACACGACCATCGAGAGCTGGCTGAACAGCTATGCGCCGAGCGCCCAGCGCACTCAGATATTTGCTGCGTACATGGCGGTTAACCTTGCTTCACTGGCCCTCTCGCAGCAATTCATCAACTGGGCAACCCCGGAGGGACATACGCTTTTTGCCATCGCCGCGCTGAGTTTTTGCATGGCGGTGCTACCAGTTTCGGCAACCCGGCTGACCCAGCCGGTTATTCATCAGGTTGCAACACTTCAACTCAGGCTTCTTTACGATACGGCGCCGGTCGCCGTCGTCGCTGCGCTGATTTCCGGACTGGCCCAAGGGGCTTTCTGGGGCCTTGCCGCCGTCTGGGCCGACAAGATCAGTGCCAGTACAGAAGGGGTCGCCTGGTTCATGACCATGACCATCGTCGGCGGCGCCGTCTTCCAGTGGCCGATCGGTTACATGACCGACCGCCTGGAGCGGGCCCATGTGATCACCGTGGTCTCGCTGATTGCTGCGGGACTGGCCATCTTGCTGCTTTTTGCCGGTCAGCATGGCGGCAAGGTGGCAGCCATCGCGGGCTTCGTTTATGGCGGCTTCGCGTTCTCCCTTTACCCGATGGCGGTGGCCCGCATGATGGATCGGCTGGATCCGAAAGATGTCGTCTCCGGTAGCGCCGGCTTGCTCCTCATGCATGGCTGCGGCGCCATTGTCGGGCCGCTGATCGCCGGGGTCGGAATGACTGCATTCGGCCCGGAAGCATTGCCAGCCTGGTTTGCCATCAGCGAGGTTGGATTGGCCGTTGCGGCGTGGGTACTGGGCCGAAAGATTCCCGACGACGTAGAGCACCAGACCCGTTTCGTACCGATGGTACGCACCGCATCGACCGCCTTCGAGATGATCAATCCGGAAGCGGCGAACGGCGCGGAGGGCAGTTAGTATGCCGGTGCGGCAGGACTACCGCTTGCTGGCTACGGTCGGCGCCGATTTCTGCAACGCAGTGGATTTTGGCCCGATTTGAGTGTCGACCGTAGCACTTGGCGAGCAGGCCGATTTGGCCCGGTGCAATTGTCAGTGAACTTTTCGTTTTTTGATCTCTCTACTTGTTCAGCCGTGCTCGGGTGCTGATAATCTGCCGCAGATGTCAGGCCTGCACTTTGCGGATTGACCACTAACTTGTCAGCCATGCTCAACGAAACCCTCAGCCCAGAACAAACGCCGTCCGGACTCGCCGATTTCAAACCGGCTGTTGCCGCGTTACCGGGCATGCATCGCGAAGGGACGCTGCTCGATAAATATGGTCGGCGGATCAGCTATGTTCGCCTGTCGATTACCGACCGCTGCGATTTTCGCTGCACATATTGCATGGCGGAGGAAATGACCTTTCTGCCCCGCAACAAGGTCATGAGCCTCGAAGAGTGCCTGCGCGTGGCGACGGTATTCGTTGGCCTGGGCGTCACCAAGCTGCGCATAACCGGTGGCGAGCCGCTGGTTCGCAAGGATGCGATGTGGTTGATCGAGCGTCTGGGCGCCCTGCCCGGTCTGGAAAACCTGGTGCTGACCACCAACGGTTCGCAACTCGACCGGTTTGCCGCCCCTTTGCGGGCGGCCGGCGTCAAGCGCATCAACATCAGCCTGGACACCCTGAACCCGGAGCGCTTCAAAAAAATCACCCGGATTGGCGATCTGGCCAAGGTACTGCGCGGTATCGAAGCAGCCCGCCAGGCCGGATTCCGGCGCACCAAGCTCAATGCCGTGATGATGCGCGGCACCAACGATGGCGAGTTCGTCGATCTGGTCCGGTTTGCCGTCGAAAACGAACTGGATATTTCGTTCATCGAAGAAATGCCGCTGGGCGAGATTCACGGGCGCAGCAATACCTACATTTCATCCGAGGAAACGCGGGAAATGCTATCGAGCCACTTTGAGCTGATTCCTTCGACGGAAGACTCTGGCGGGCCGGCGCGCTATTGGCGCATTCCCGGCAGCGAGTCACGCGTTGGATTCATCTCGCCGCACAGCCACAATTTCTGCGATAGCTGCAACCGTGTGCGGATCACTGCCAAGGGCGAGCTTTACCCGTGCCTCGGCCAGAACGATGCGGCCAATCTGTTACCGACGCTACGCGCCGGCGACGACGACACTGCGCTGCGTCAGGCGATTGTCGACAGCATGGGCATCAAGCCCTACGGACATGACTTTACTCAGCAAATGGATGCACCACAGGTCGTCCGCTTCATGTCGATGACCGGCGGCTGATTTCAATTTTGGCCGTTTTTTCCGGTTGACCGTAGCATTCACGGATAAACCTTGCAGAAGCCGACGGCGCTGATCGGCGTCGTAAATTGGCCAAGCAAGGTAAAGAATAGCGACAGCAAAAGCAAAAAGGCGACCCAACGGGCCGCCTTTTTGTGTTGCCCGACCCAGTTGCGACAGGGTTGGCAGAAACTCACGCTACATCCTTACAGACCGCGCACCGCGCGCTTGCGCTCGATTTCGGTCAGGTAACGCTTGCGCAGACGAATCGACTTCGGCGTCAGTTCGACCAGTTCGTCTTCTTCGATGAACTCGACGGCAGCTTCCAGGCTGAGCTGGACGGCCGGTACCAAGCGAACCGCTTCGTCGGTACCGGAGGCACGGACGTTGGTCAGTTGCTTGCCCTTGATCGGATTGACCACGAGGTCGTTTTCACGGCTGTGGATACCGATGATCATGCCTTCGTACAGCTTGTCGCCCGGCACCACGAACATGCGGCCGCGATCCTGCAGCTTCCACAGCGCGTAGGCGACGGCTTCGCCGTTGTCCTGGGAGATCAGCACGCCGTTGCGACGCTCGGCAACCGTACCGTCCTTGACCGGGGCGTATTCGTCGAAGACGTGGCTCATCAGGCCATTGCCGCGGGTCAGGTTCATGAACTCGCCCTGGAAACCGATCAGGCCACGGGCCGGGATGCGGTATTCGATACGGACGCGACCGCGACCGTCCGGCACCATGTCCGTCAGGTCGCCGCGGCGCATGCCGAGGCTTTCCATGACGCCGCCCTGGGTGTCTTCTTCGACGTCGACGGTCAGCAGTTCATACGGTTCGCACTCGACACCGTTGATGACTTTCTTGACGACGCGCGGACGACCGACGGCCAGCTCGTAGCCTTCGCGACGCATGTTTTCGAGCAGGATGCCGAGGTGCAGTTCGCCACGGCCAGCCACGTCAAAAACATCGCCGTTACCGGTGTCATGAACGCGCAGGGCCATATTGGTCAGCAGTTCTTTGTGCAGACGATCACGGATCTGGCGGCTGGTGACGAACTTGCCTTCAGTACCGGCCAGCGGACTGGTGTTGACCATGAATTGCATGGACAGCGTCGGCTCGTCGATCTTGAGCAGCGGCAGCGATTCCGGTTGTTCCGGATCGGTTACAGTGCAGCCCAGAACCAGATCTTCGATACCGGTGATCTGGACGATGTCGCCAGCGTGGCCTTCTTCGAGTTCGATCTTGTTCAGACCCTTGTAGCCGAAAACCTGGCCAATCTTGGCCTTGATCGGGGTGCGCTCGTGTTCGGCAGCTTCTTCTTCGGTGCCGAACATGACCAGCACGTTCTGACCGGTCTTGACCTTGCCGCGATTGATCTTGCCGACGCCGATACGACCAACGTAGGACGAGTAATCAAGGGCAGTAATCTGCAATTGCAGCGGGGCTTCGAGATCGGTGTCCGGCGCCGGCACGTGACGCAGAATCGTGTCGAACAGCGGAATCATGTTTTCGCGCGGCTGATCGAGTTCCATGGCAGCCCAGCCGTTGAGGCCGGAAGCGTAAACAATCGGGAAATCGAGTTGTTCGTCGGTCGCACCGAGCTTGTCGAACAGGTCGAAGGTCAGATTGACGGCTTGGTCAGGATCGGCGCCATCGCGGTCAACCTTGTTGACCAGAACGATCGGACGCAGGCCGAGGGCCAGTGCCTTCTTGGTAACGAAACGGGTTTGCGGCATCGGGCCTTCAGCGGCATCAACCAGCAGAACCACGCCATCGACCATACCGAGCACGCGCTCGACTTCACCACCGAAGTCCGCGTGTCCCGGCGTATCGACGATGTTGATGTGTACGCCCTGGTACTCGACCGCGGTGTTCTTGGAAAGAATCGTGATGCCACGCTCTTTTTCCAGGTCGTTGGAGTCCATGACGCACTCGACCAGTTGTTGGTGAGCAGCGAAGGTGCCGGACTGGCGGAGCAGCTGGTCGACCAGGGTGGTTTGCGGATCGGACGAGCGGACATGGGAAGGCCTGAAAAATCAAAGGCGTGATTCTATCACCGATGGTGCGCCGCAACATCCCCGGCGAAGCTTTTATCCTTCTTTATTACGCATGAAATCGGCGGTGTTGAAGAAATTATTGAGCAACACCTTGCGCACATCCTCGCTCAGACCGACATCCTCCATGGCCAGCGCCATGCAGGCAACCCATTGATCGCGCTCCTTGGTGCCGATGGCAAAGGGCATATGACGGGCACGCAGCTTGGGATGGCCGAACTTTTCAACGAAAAGATCGGGGCCGCCGAACCAGCCGGAAAGAAACATGAAGAGCTTGTCCCGGGAACCTGACAGATCGGCCGGATGCATGGCCCGCAGTTCGGCAAAATGGGAAACAGTGTCCATCAATTCGTAGAAACGGGCGGTCAGCCTGGCAATGGTGGCTTCGCCGCCGATTTTTTCGTAGGTCGTGGGCGTTGTGGCCTGATCGGTCATGATTCAGCTCGCAGGAAACGTGAGGAAGCCGGCAAGTGTAACGGAGGTGGCGAAGATTGCCGATAGCGCGCCAACGGCACGGGATCAGGCGCTTGCCTTTTCCTCGGCGTGGAGGATTCCCCCCCAGCCGTTTTCGGACTTGCTCCGGTACATGGCCTTGTCGACCGAGGCGATGACCGACTCCAGATCGGCACCATGATCGGGGAAATTGCCGACCCCAATCGAAACATTGAAGTCGATGCCGTTCTGCAGCGCCCAGTCGTTGATTTCCTGACGCACCCGTTGGGCGACGATTTCGCCACCCTGCCGCGAGGTTCTGGGCAGAACGAGCAAAAACTCGTCACCACCATAGCGCGCCACCAGATCGATATCGCGGACGTTGTCGAGTATGCGTTCGGCAACCGCCACCAGAACCTTGTCGCCGACGTGATGGCCGTGCGTATCGTTCACCCGCTTGAAACCGTCCAGATCGGCGAAGAGGACAACAATTTCGCCGCCATTGGCGGCCGGCGAGCGAAACAGTTCGGAAGCACGCTCAATCAGCGCCCGCCGGTTGAGCATCCCGGTCAGCGCATCGACATTTCTCTCATATGAGAGCTTCTGGCGGGCCCGCTCGATCTTGGCAGTCAGCGAATACGAGTAGAGAACGACGATGGCAAAAAAGACCAGGAAAAAGATCGCACTGACGGAGAAGATGGCGAGGTAATCGGGCAGGCGCAGCCAGACGATGAGAATGGATGCGCCCAGGCTGCCAACGACAGCCTCGCCGAAAAGTCCGAGGCCGTAGCGCATGCCGTTGCCGAGGATGACCATGAGAAAAACCAGGAAGCCGGGTGAACTGAGTGTAGCGTCGGCCAATGCGGCGAAAGTGGCGGCAGCGATATCGACCCACATGGTCAGACGCTGGCGCCAAGGTGCATGCGGCACACGCGTTGCATGCCAGGTAAAAAAGAGTATCTCCAGGCCATAGATCGTAAAGACCACATTGACGATCAGCAGGCTGGCCCATGGCCTGACCTGGGCGTCTCCACCGAAGTTGAAGTACATCAGGGCCAGCACACAGAAAAGCAGGCGTGTCCAGTATTGCGCTTTTTGATCGTCCCACGACAGGCGATGCGGCAGGCCTTCGAACAGGGAAAGGTCAACGCGCCGGGCGAAACCCGACCGTCGATCGGTTACCCGTCGACCGTGACAACTTCCCCTCTCGTAGTCCCGCCTTCTGCGCATGTCGCCCCCGGCCAACCGGCCCTATGCCGACCGTCTATCGAAAATCGCGCGCGGGGAAAATCAAAACGGGCGAAAACTCTCGAAGCCACGGAAATTACGGCTCTTTTTTAGAGTATCGTCAGTTCCCGCAGACCCGTCAATTATGCAGTCGCCTTATTTTTTCCTGCTCCGCAACTGGCGTTGAACGCTGGCCCGAACGACCGGCCCGGTTCGCCGATTATTCCCGGTGGATGCAGCCGGTACGCCACCCGTGCCGGCCGGCTGCCAGGCCGGAATCAATTGTTTTTTGCCGTTGCCGATCAGATCGGCTCGCCCCATTTCCTTGAGCGCTTCGCGCAACAACGGCCAGTTGGCCGGGTCGTGGTAGCGCAGGAAGGCTTTGTGCAACTTGCGCTGACGACCATTGCGCACGGTGCCAACCTGTTCGCTGCTGCGCGTTACCTTGCGCAGGGGGTTGCGCTCGCTGTGATACATCGTCGTCGCCATCGCCATCGGCGTCGGGATGAAGGTCTGCACCTGGTCGAGGCGGAAATTATTCTTTTTGAGCCAGAGCGCCAGATTGAGCATGTCCTCGTCTTCCGTCCCCGGATGGGCGGCGATGAAATACGGAATCAGGTACTGCTCCTTGCCGGCTTCTCGGGAGAAGCGGTCGAACAGCTGCTTGAAGCGGTCATAGGAGCCGATGCCCGGCTTCATCATCTTGGAAAGCGGGCGCTCTTCGGTATGTTCCGGGGCGATTTTGAGGTAGCCACCGACGTGGTGAGTGACCAGTTCCTTGATGTATTCGGGCGAGCGCACGGCGAGGTCGTAGCGCAGGCCGGAGCCGATCAGCACCTTTTTGACGCCTTTCAGCGACCGCGCCTTGCGATACAGCGAGATGAGCTTGCTGTGATCGGTGTTCATGTTCTCGCAGATGTCCGGATAGACGCAGGACAGCCGGCGACAGGCCGACTCGATCTTCGGGTCCTTGCAGGTCAGGTGGAACATGTTGGCGGTCGGCCCGCCGAGGTCGGAGACGACGCCGGTGAAGCCCGGCGTCTTGTCGCGCATTTCCTCGATTTCGCGGATCACCGAATCTTCGGAACGGCTCTGGATGATGCGACCTTCGTGCTCGGTAATCGAGCAGAAGGTGCAGCCGCCGAAGCAGCCGCGCATGATGTTGACCGAGAAACGGATCATCTCCCAGGCCGGAATCTTGGCGTCGCCGTAGGCCGGATGGGGCCGTCGCGCGTAGGGCAGTTCATAGACGCCGTCGAGTTCCTCAGTGCTCAGCGGGATGGGCGGCGGATTGAGCCAGACGTCGCGTTCGCCATGCCCCTGAATCAGGGCCCGGGCATTGCCGGGGTTGGATTCGAGGTGGAAGGTGCGCGAGGCGTGGGCATACAACACCGGATCGTCCTTGACCTGTTCGTAGGACGGCAGGCGAATGGCGGTGTGGGCACGCTTGTCCTGGCGGGCGGCCAGACGCTCGGTACGCGACACGATGCGGACCGGGTGGGCATTGCCTTCTACGGTCAACCGGGAATTTTGCTCATTTTTCAAGTCGCCTTCCATGGCATAAGGGTCGGCATGCTTGACCAGCGGTCCCGGCGTATCGACCGAAGACGAATCCATGGCCTCCCATTCGGCCGAAGGCAACCAGCCGCGCGGGACCATGAAGGCCGTGCCGCGCAGATCGCGGATTTCGCTGATTTTTTCGCCCCGGGCCAGACGATGGGCAATCTCGACAATGGCCCGCTCGGCATTGCCGAAGACGAGCAGGTCGGCCTTCGAGTCGGGCAGCACCGAGCGCCGGACCTTGTCCGACCAGTAATCGTAGTGCGCGATGCGGCGCAAGCTGGCCTCGATCGAGCCGATCACCACGTTGCAACCGGGAAACGCCTCGCGGCAGCGCTGGGCGTAGACCGTCACGGCATGATCCGGGCGCTTGTTCGGCTCGCCGTTGGGGGTGTAGGCATCGTCGGAGCGGATCTTGCGGTCGGCCGTGTAGCGATTGACCATCGAATCCATGTTGCCGGCCGTAACGCCGTAGAACAGATTCGGTTTTCCCAGTTTTTTGAAGTCGACCGCAGCATTCCAGTCCGGCTGGCAAATGATGCCGACACGGAAGCCCTGCGCTTCGAGCAAACGCCCGATCAAGGCCATGCCGAAGCTCGGATGGTCGATGTAGGCATCGCCGGTGACAAGAATGATGTCGCACGAATCCCAGCCCAGCGACTCCATCTCGGCGCGCGACATGGGCAGGAAGGGAGCAGGCCCGAAACGATGTGCCCAGAATTTGCGGTAAGCGAAGAGCGGGCGGGTGTTTTGCTGATTTGAATCCATGCAATATTTTACCTGAGAGCGCCTAGGGGCATGGCATACTTGCCCTTTGACCAAGAGCCCTCCCCCTACGCGATGATGAATCTTCCCACCCGCGAACAGGCCGGTGTCCTGATCGTTTCCGTCAGCGG
>PHCH01000056.1 GCA_002840785.1 Betaproteobacteria bacterium HGW-Betaproteobacteria-4
CCAACTCAACCTCGGCCACCTCATCCATCAAGCCGACAACTACCGCGGCTCCTTGCGCGGCACCGGCAGCGAACTGCGCACCGACGCCTGGGGCGCGCTACGCGCCGGACAAGGCCTGATCATGACCACCTGGCCCCACGCCAGCCCCAGCCAACCCGCCGGCGACAACGCCCCGGCCATGGCGCTGCTCAAACAAGCCGACACCCTGGCCCAAACACTCAACCAGGCCGCCGCCACCCACCACACCGTCCAGCTCGCCGGCAGCATCGGCAGCCAGGGCAAAGGGCAAAGCAAAATCGACGACAGCGCCGCCCCGCTCAAAGCCCTGCACAAGGTATCCAGCGGCATGGTCGACGCCAAGGATCAGGACACCGCCAAATCTGACGCCCAACAAAAAAACATCACCGCCAGCCCGGAAAAACGCCCACAGCTCACCGACCCCGCCATCATCCAGAGCGGCAAAGCCGGCATCGGCCACATCGCCGGGCAAAATCTCCAGTACACCAACGGCGAAACCCTCACCTTCGCAAGCGCTGAAGACACCAACCTCGCCATCGCCGGCCAGGCCCGCATCCACAGCGGCCAGGCCATCGGCCTCCTGGCCGGCGCCATCGAACCGGGGAAGGGCAACACCGGCCTCAAACTCATCGCCGCCAAAGACGACATCGACCTGCAGGCACAAAGCGACGAGATGAAGTTTCTGGCCAGGAAAGACCTGAAACTCGTCTCCGCCACCCAGCACATCGACTTCGCGGCAGCCAAGAAGATTCACATCGCGGTTTCCGGCGGGGCGAGTATCACGATTGATGGCGGGATCACCGTGCAGTGTCCGGGGACGATTACGGTGCAGGCGAGTAAGAAGTCGTTTGGGGGGCCGGAGAGTCAGAATTATCAGTTGCAGACCTTTCCGCAAAATGTGTGTGTGGAATGTTTGGCAAGACGTGCCGCTCAGCGCTCCGCGTTCGTGAACAAGGGAACGTAATAATCATGATGGAGGCAATGACCCTTGTCGAAAATGAAACCGGCACACAGCTTGCGGCCTCCTGTTACGAAGGTTGGCGGGGCGAATGGCAAGAGGCGCTAGCGGCATTGCCTGAGTTGAGCCTTTTCGTGCTGATCGATATTGCACAGGAGCCATCGCTGCTTCAGCAAATTCGCGCTAGCGATCTACCCAGTGCATGCCTCTACGGCTATGACGCAGATGCGCCGATTGCAAGGGGGACGCCTCGATTGGTACAGATAGATCCTTTGCGCGACGAGAAACTGTTATCACGCTTGATCAGGCAGAGTTCGAGCCGCCCTGTTGCCACCGTTATTGCCGCGAGTTGCAGCTTAGCCATGTTGCTATCTCATCTTCGTGCCAGCATGGATGTCCAGTTGGAAGGGCATGACGACATGTTTCTGGCGATTTGGGACCCATCCATTCTGGCGGCGCTGATCGGTACAAATGCGGACAAGACGTTGTATGTTGAAGGGCCTGTGTTAGCGCAGGAACAGGCGAAAGCCCTCGTTGGCCCGATTCGTCACTGGTGGTATTGGGACCGTAAAGGGAATCGGCACGATGTTGCGCAGAGGATTGCCCAATCCGACATATTGGCGGCTGACTTGCCGCTGCAACTCAACTCGGAGCAGGTTGAAATGCTCGTTGAGGCCAGCGTGCCGGATCACTTGATCTACCATTTGGGCACCAACTTGCCCGAACTACTTGAAAAACTGCCGACCGAGAAACGCTACGAGTTTGTTTGTCAGCAACTCAAGCGGGCGCGAACTTACGGCCTGGAGGGTACGGGCGATCTGGTGAATTATGTCGCGATTGCCTTGGCATTCGGCGCTCAATTTGACGAACAAGCAGAAGTTGTCGCGATACTGCGGCAGGTCAAGGCCAAGAAGCTAGGCTTCGATCAGGCGATCAAGTCGCTTCCGGAAGACGAGATGAGCAAGGCAGCCCAAGTGCCGGACCTTTTGGACAGCCCGAAATGACGGCGAAGAATCTGTCGATCTCGGCTGCCAACTGGGCGGGTGTCGTTTTCTGTGCCTTCTTGCTGACAGGGTGCGCGGAGCAAACGTTGAATGTAGTGGTATTCAATTACTGGCCGCGTGCCATGGCCGATGTGTATGTGGATGGGCAGCATGTCGGCGCGGGCTTTGGTGCTTACGGTCCTGGTGGAACCGGGGGAAAGATTTCCTGCTGTTCATCGATCAGGGCGGGGAAGACTGTCGAGATCAAATGGATGCTTGGTGGCGGCGAGGATGACCCGATGACGGGAAAAATCATGCAAGCCAAGACGGTATTGAAGGAAATCAAACCGGGCGCGCGTTATCTGGGGGTTTATCTGTATCCGGATGGCAGCGTGGCGCTGGATACGGCGCGCGGCATCCCGGATGATCGTCAGCCGCCGAAAGGGAAATGAGCATGTTCATGGATGATCGAAATGAAAAATTGCGGGTGAGAATGCCTATGTCACTGGGAAAGCAGGTGTGTCAGTGGTTGGCGGTCAGTGTGACCGCGTTATTGATTTCAGGATGTGGAGCGCAAGCAATGGACATGAACGTGGTGGTATTCAATTACTGGCCGCGCGCCATGGCGGATGTGTATGTGGATGGGCAGCATGTCGGCGCGGGCTTTGGCGCTTACGGCCCTGGTGGTACCGGGGGAAGCATTTCCTGTTGCTCGTCGATCCGGGCGGGGAAGACTGTCGAGATCAAATGGATGCTTGGCGGCGGAGAGGATGACCCGATGATGGGAAAGATCATGCAAGCCAAGACGGTATTGAAGGAAATCAAACCGGGCGCACGTTATCTGGGGGTGTATCTGTACCCTGATGGCAGCGTGGCGCTGGATACGGCGCGCGGCATCCCGGATAACCTCCTTCCTCCAGAGGGGAAATAAACATGGGCCTGCTGGATGGAATTACTGCCGCCAATCGCGATGTCAGCAAGACGCCGCCGTCGCCGGGCCAGGATTGCCGGGATGTGGTGCACATCGCGCTATTTTTTGATGGCACCGGCAACAATCGATTTGAAGACGAAGCCAAGCAAAGCTGGAGCAACGTCGCCCGGCTGTTCTTCGCGGCGCGGGACGAGCCCAACAACAGCATCTATCGAATCTACATTTCCGGCGTTGGCACCAAGTACAACCTGCCCAGCCGCTATTGGGGCGAAAGCCTGGATGCCTGGGTCGAGGACCAGACCTTGGGCGGTGGCGCTGGCCTGGGCGGTGACCGCCGATTGGACGGCGGCGGCAGTCAGGTGAACGATGCCTTGGAGAAGGCCTTGCTCAACAGCGCGCGCAGCGAAGGCGGCAAGGTCAAAAAAATCGCCGAAAAAATGGAAGGGGACGGTTTTCAGAAAATGATGGCGTCGCTCAGCAAGCATCGACTGATCAAAACCATCCACTTTTCCATTTTCGGGTTTTCGCGAGGTGCCGCGCTGGCCCGGGCGTTTTCCAACCGACTGGCAAATGATCTCAAGGGTGACGGCAAGGGGGGCTACACCTATCAGGGTGTACCGGCCTACATCAATTTTCTTGGTGTATTTGATACCGTGGCCTCTTTCGGCTTGCCGGGCAAGAACTGGGGCGGGTGGTCGCCAAAGGCGCTGCACGTTCCGACGCAAGTCGAAATGTGTCACCACTATGTGGCAGCTCATGAACTGCGGTATTCCTTCCCGGTCGATTTGATACGCGACCAGAACGGGTATGGTGACAATTGGCACGAACGGGTCTACCCCGGCGTGCATTCCGATGTGGGCGGAGGTTACGAGGCGGGCAAGCAGGGGCGGAAGGATACCCTTGGCCGCGTTCCACTGATGCACATGTTGGAGGCCGCTATTGGTCAGGGGGTTAGATTGAATTCAGTCGACTTTCTCCGAAAGACAAACGCGCCAATTGCGAAGCGCCTGATTGTCGACCAAGAAACTGCTGACGCCTACAAGCAGTACACGCAGGCTGCCGGTGCCTCAGGCGGCACAGTCGAAGAGCAGGTCAAGCGGCATATGGCGGCCTATTACGCCTACCGGGGAACGCAGCACCGCGCCAAAGTCGGGGCCAAACAAGCCAATGAACGCCGATTGACGGAGCTGCGCCGGCAACTGGCTCAGACAAAAAGCGAGGAAAATCAGGCGGAGTCGACGAAGTGGCATGAGTTTGCCGTGGGCACCGTGCCCAGTTGGTGGAAAGCGCGCAAGAAGGAAGGCGAACTGGAAGGCAGGATTGGTAGCCTTGAGGATGAGTTGGCGGCGGCCGAGAAAGATGCGGCCCGGCTAGCAGAGTCTGATAGCGATATTGCGGTTCAGGCATACGCATTGCGGCGGGCCATCGAAAAGAAAAGCAGCCTCACTCTGCAGGATGGTCAGTTGGTACTTGTGCTGGAAAAGCAACCCTGGATGTTGGATGCTTGGCGATCAAGTGCCTCAAAGGAGGTTTGCCAGTTTTTCGATAACTATGTCCATGATTCGCGTACTGACTTCATCCGTGGTCACGAGCCATTTGTCTATTTCCGGACGAGGGACAAACACCAGCAAACGATGGGGTAGCGTTGTTAGCTTACGGCGGGAGCGACCGGGATTGGCAGCCCGGCGTCGCCGCCATCACACAGCGTCTTGGGCAAGGCCGCCAGAACAGCGACGCCGGCGACGCTCTGTCCAGCGGCGATACGTTGCCCCCGATCACCGCCCACTACTCTCCTCTGACTGCCACCACCGCTGATTTTTCGCTTGCCAAAAGCTCGTTACTGTACAAAAATACAGTCATGATTATTAGCGGAGGCCGGCCATGAAACTCACGCCACGTCAGCAGGAAATTCTTGATTTCATCAAAAGCACGCTGGAGGTACTTGGCGCGCCGCCGACGCGTATGGAAATCTCCAGCGCTTTCGGTTTTGCTTCGCCGAATGCGGCCGAAGATCACCTTAAGGCCTTGGCCAAGAAGGGCGCCATCACGCTTGAGCCTGGCTCGGCGCGCGGTATCCGGTTGGTCGAACAGCTTGGTCTGCCGCTGATCGGCAGCGTCGCCGCCGGTTCGCCGATTCTCGCTGTCGAAAACGTCCAGGGCCGATACGCCTTCGATGCCGGGATGTTTTCGCCCAAGGCTGATTTCCTGCTCAAGGTGCGCGGCACGTCGATGATCGATATCGGCATGTACGACGGCGACCTGCTGGCCGTGCACAAGACCAACCAGGCGCGCGATGGGCAGATCGTCGTCGCCCGGATCGACGAGGAGGTCACGGTCAAGCGGCTGGAGCGTAGCGGCGGACAGATCAGATTGATCGCCGAAAACCCTGATTTCCAGCCGATCATCGTCAATCCCGAAGAGGTCGAATTTGCCATCGAAGGCATTGCCGTCGGCCTGATTCGCGGAGCCGTTTCCAAGCTGTCATGAACGCCCAGCCGTTGCCGGTTGCCTTGGCGGATGTGCTGGCCCGGGGCGATGTCTGGCGCGGCGACACGCTGGCTTCGCTGCCGGAAAGCGCCATCCCGAGCGGCCATGCCGAACTCGATGCCGAATTGCCGGGTGGCGGCTGGCCACGCGGCAATTTGACCGAAATTCTCGTTGACCGTGGCAGTGTCGGCGAAATGAGCCTGCTGCTGCCAGCACTGGCCCGCTTGTCGGCCGATGGCGGCTGGCTGGCACTCGTCGCGCCGCCGTGGTTGCCGCATGCCCCGGCCTGGGCGGCGGCCGGCGTGGCGCCGGAGCGGCTGGTTGTTGTCAAGGCAGGCAAGAGCGTCGGCTGGAGTGTCGAACAACTGCTGGCCAGCGGCGGCTTTGCCGGCGTGCTGGCCTGGCCGGAGGCAAACATCAGCGCACGGGCCTTGCGCCGCTTGCAGGTTGCGGCCGAAGGGCGTCCGGTTTTTGCCTGTTTGTGGCGGTCGACCGTAGCAGCCGAAGTGCCGTCGCCGGCGCCGCTGCGTGTCGTGTTGAATTCAGCGGCTGACGATGGCGAGCTGTCGGTGCGCATCATCAAGCGGCGCGGTCGGCCGGTTTCCCGACCGCTCGCCTTGTCCATTCCTCGTCCTGTTCAATTCGCCGGGAGAAATTCGCGTGCTGTGGCTGGCCCTGCACTTTCCCTTGTTGCCGCTCGAGGCCCTGCCGCTGCGCCAGTCGCCGACGGCGCTGGGCCTGCAGCCCGGGTTGAGCGTTTTTGAACGCTGCGAAGCCCGCGAAAAGCAGGCGCTCGAAAACCTGGCCTGCTGGGCCGGGCGCTTCACGCCGACGATCAGCATGGTATCGCCGGAGTCGCTGCTGCTTGAAATCGGCGGCTGCCTGCGTTTATTCGGCGGCGCCGAGGCGATCATTACGGCGGTGCTCGCCGGTTGCGCCGAACAGTCTTATTCGACCCGTTGGGCGGTGGCGCCAACGCCGCTCGGTGCTGGCTGGTTGGCGCGGTTCGGTGCCAACCGGATTAATCCGGAACCGGCCGCTATGCACTCGGCCCTGGCTGCCTTGCCCTGCGCTGTTCCCGGCTGGCCTGATGAAGTGACGAACCGGCTGGAATCATTCGGCCTGCAGCGACTGGGCGATCTGCGCCAACTGCC
Organism: Betaproteobacteria bacterium HGW-Betaproteobacteria-4; assembly: GCA_002840785.1. Classification (GTDB taxonomy): domain Bacteria; phylum Pseudomonadota; class Gammaproteobacteria; order Burkholderiales; family Rhodocyclaceae; genus Azonexus. Next base: position 6,532 of record PHCH01000056.1, read on the forward strand.
CGGTGCCGGTTTGCGGCGGCGCATCGGCAACGGGCCGGTCGATGATCTGCTGCGCGCCTGGGGCGATCTGCCTGATCCGCAAAAGTCCTTCGTTTTTCCGGAGAGCTTCGCCATAGCCATCGAACTGCCATCGCGGGTTGAGCATGCCGAGGCGCTGGTCTTTGCCGGGCAACGCCTGTTCGCGGCGCTGGCCGGCTGGCTGCATGGCCGGCAGTTGCTGGTCCGCCGTTGCTCCCTGCAACTGACGCACGATGACGGGCCACCGACTTCGCTGGCCCTGAATTTCGCCGAACCGGCGGCCGATGAAGGGCGTTTCGTCCGCCTGTTGCGCGAGCATCTTTCCCGGCTGCACCTTACGGCACCGGTCGAAGCCTTGCGTTTGCAGGCCGACGAGCTGGTAGCCAAGCCCGGCGCCAGCGCCCATCTGTTCGAGCAGGCAACGGCCGGCGAGGGGACGCTGGCCTGCCTAGAACGTTTGCGGGCCCGGTTGGGCGAAGGGGCGGTGCAGGCGCTGGGCGAGATGGCCGATTACCGACCCGAATGCGCAACCGGGATGCGGGAAGTGGATTTCAATTTTGGCCGTTTTTTCCGGTCCACCGTGGAAACGCAGAAAACAGGCAAGAGCGCAGCCGAAAGCCATCCATCGCGCCCGTTGTGGCTGTTGCCAACGCCACAGGCGCTGGCCGAACGCGCCGGCAGCCCGCAATGGCACGGCCCGCTCAAGCTGCTGTCGCGCGCCGAGCGGCTGGAAAGCGGCTGGTGGGATGAAGGCGAGGGCGGGGCGACGGGCGATGTGCGGCGCGACTATTTCGTCGCCCGCAATCCGCTCGGCCAGTGGGCCTGGGTGTTCAGGAACGCCGACGGCTGGTTCCTGCACGGCCTGTTCGCCTGAGCGACGCGGGTGAAACCATGTCGCTACCCGATTACGCCGAGCTGCATTGCCTCTCCAATTTCAGTTTTCTGCGCGGCGCATCGCATCCGGCTGAGCTGATTGAGCAGGCCGCTGCTCAAGGCTACACGGCCTTGGCACTGACCGACGAATGCTCGCTGGCTGGCATCGTGCGGGCGCATCAGGCGGCCAAACAAGTCGGGCTGAAACTCATCGTCGGCAGCGAAATGACGACTGTCGATGGCCTCAAGCTGGTCTTCCTGGCCAAGAACCGCGAGGGCTACGGCAACCTCTCGGCGCTCATCACGCTGGCCCGGCGACGGGCGGAGAAGGGCGCCTACACCTTGCAACGGCATGACCTCAATGTCGTGTCACCGAATGGCTCGGTGCCCGATTGCCTCGTACTCTGGGTGCCGGATCAGGCGGCCACGGTCGATGACGGGCACTGGCTGGCCGAGCGTTTTCCTGGCCGGGCGTGGATCGCCGTCGAACTCCACGCCGGGCCGGACGATGCGGCCAAGCTGGCGAACCTGCAGGCGCTAAGCGCGGCTTGCGGACTGCCGCTGGTAGCGGCCGGCGACGTCCATATGCACATCAAGGCCCGCCGGCCGGTGCAGGATGTGCTGACCGCGCTGCGCCTGAAAACGACGGTTTTCGACGCCGGCTACGCGCTGTTTCCCAACGCCGAGCGCCATGTGCGGACGCGCCTGCGTCTGTCGCGCCTCTATCCTCCCGAGTTGCTGGCCGAAACGCTGAAAATCGCCGAGCAGTGCAGCTTTTCGCTCGATGAACTGCGCTACGAATATCCGGAGGAAATCGTCGAAGCCGGCCATACGCAGACTTCCTGGCTGCGCCATGAAACCGAGCGCGGCTTGCTGGAACGTTACCCGCAAGGCGTTCCGGATGCGGTTCGAAAGATCGTCGAGCACGAACTGGCCTTGATCGCCGAACTCAAATACGAAGCCTATTTCCTGACGGTCTACGACATCGTTTGCTTTGCCCGTAGCGTCGATATCCTGTGCCAGGGGCGCGGCTCGGCGGCCAATTCCATTGTCTGTTTCGCGCTGGGCATCACCGAAGTCAGCCCGGAACGCTCGGGCATGCTGTTCGAGCGTTTCATCTCGAAGGAACGCGGCGAGCCGCCGGACATCGACGTCGATTTCGAGCACGAACGCCGCCCCGAGGTCATCGCCTACATCTACCAAAAATACACCCGCGAGCGAACGGCCCTGGCCGCCGCGCTGATCACTTACCGGACCAAGGGCGCGCTGCGCGATGCGGGCAGGGTGCTCGGTTTCGAGACAGCGCGCATCGACGCCCTGACCGCCTCGCTGGCCTGGTGGGACAAGCGCGAGCAACTGCCCGAACGCTTCGCCGAGCAGGGCCTCGACCCGGCGTCGCCACGCGTCGAAAAATGGCTGTGGATCGCCGGCCAGCTGCGCGGTTTTCCGCGCCATCTGACCCAGCACGTCGGCGGTTTCGTCATGTCGCGCGGGCCGCTGGCCCGGCTGGTCCCGGTCGAAAACACGGCCATGCCCGAACGCACGGTGATCCAGTGGGACAAGGACGATCTCGACGCCGTCGGCCTCATGAAAGTCGATGTGCTGGCCCTCGGCATGCTCTCGGCCATCCGCCGCATGTCGCGCGCCCAGATGGCCATGCTGCCGCGCCTGCAACCGCGTTGCTACTACGATCTCGTCGTCGAGGTCGCGCTCGTCCGGCCCGGGCCGATCCAGGGCGACATGGTCCATCCCTACCTCAAGCGGCGGCAGGGCAGGGAGCGCATCGAGAAAATTTCGCCGGCCGTCGACAAGGTGCTCGAACGCACCTGCGGCGTGCCGATTTTCCAGGAACAGGTCATGCAACTGGCCGTCGTCGCTGCCGGCTTCACGCCCGGCGAGGCCGACCAGTTGCGCCGTGCGATGGCCGCCTGGAAGCGCAAGGGCGGCCTTGAGCCCTTCGAACAGAAGCTACTCGCCGGCATGGCCGCCAACGACCTGCCGGAAAGCTTCGCCCGGCGCATCATCCAGCAGATCCAGGGCTTCGGCGAATATGGCTTCCCCGAATCGCATGCCGCCAGTTTTGCGCTGCTCGTCTACGTTTCGGCCTGGCTCAAGCGCCACCATCCGGCCATCTTCCTGTGCGGCCTGCTCAACAGCCAGCCGATGGGCTTCTACTCGCCGTCAATGCTGGTTCAGGACGCCCGGCGCCACGGTGTCACCGTTTTGCCGCCCGACGTTACGGTCAGCGACTGGGACAGCCACATCGATGACAGCGGCGCCGTCCGCCTCGGCCTGCGCGAGATCAGTGGATTCTCAAAGGCAGTGGCCGAGCGCATTGCTACGGTCAACCGGGAAAAATGCCCTTTTTTGAACATTGCCGATCTCGCTAACCGCGCCGGCCTGCAACGCCGCGACCTCGACCAACTGGCCGCCGCCGATGCCCTGCAGAGTCTCGCCGGCCACCGTCGGCAAGCCGCCTGGGCGGCCGGCGTGGAAAAGCCAGTGGCGGCGGTACAGGGCGATCTCTTCGCCGGCACCACGATCCGCGAGCCGGAAACTGAACTGCCCGCGCCCAGCGAAGCCGAAAACCTCGTCGCCGATTACCGCAGCCTCGGCCTGACCCTGCGCCGCCACCCCCTGGCGCTGCTCCGCCAGCATCTGTTTGAGCGCCGTTTCGTCACGGCAGCCAGCCTCAAAACCGCCGGCCATCGCGCCCTGGTCCGCGCCGCCGGCATCGTCGTTGGTCGCCAGCGACCCGGCACAGCGACCGGCATCGTCTTCGTCACGCTCGAAGACGAAAGCGGGCTGGTCAATGTCGTCGTCCATCCCCAACTCGTCGAAAAACAACGCCGGGAATTGCTCGGTGCAACGCTGCTCGGCGTCTACGGACAATTGCAGATCGAAGGCGAAATCGTTCATCTCGTCGCCAAGCGATTGGTCGATCTCTCCACCTGGCTCGGCCGACTGGAAATGTCGAGCCGGGATTTTCACTGATCTGTCACGATCAACAGCCATCCCGTTGATCGCCTGGCCAAGATAAATTCCGACCGAAACTGCTTGATAATCGCCCCATTCTTCCCATAGACGGGTTTGATCATGTTTGAGAACGAAGTATTCGCCCAACCGCCATCGTCCCAAGGCGGCGTGGCGCCCCCCAAGCGAGCCAAGGAGCCAGCCAGCATGGGCGCCTCCTGTCTGCTCACCGCTTGGGCTGCACACGAGGCCGAATTGCGGGGGTTTTTGTGCCACCGTTCTGGTTTGCCCGAAGAGGCGGACGACCTGTTGCAGGAAGTTTTCATCCGGGCGCTGCGCCAGGATGCTCAGTTCTGCGTCATCGAGAATCCCAAGGCTTGGCTCTTTCAGGTCGCCCGCAACATCCTGATTGATCGTTTCCGCCATGCCCATGAGCATGCGCCGCTGTCCGACGACATTCCCGAGGTATTGCCCGACGCAGCGCCGACGGTCGACGCTTTAAGCCAATGCCTGCCACGGGTACTCACCGAGTTGTCGGCCGATGATCGACTGGCAATCACCTTCTGTGACATTGAAGGACATTCGCAGCAGGCCCTGGCCAAACATCTCGGCATTTCCCTGCCGGGGGCAAAATCCAGAATCCAGCGGGCCCGGCAGCGACTGCGCGAGCAACTGGTCTGTGCTTGCCAGGTCAGGTTCGACGACAACGGCGATGTCTGCTGCTTTGTCCCACGGCCACCACTCACGGAGGCGGCTGACAAATAGCGCTGGCGCAACCCGTTTTTGCAAAAAGTCAGGAGCAGCGGCATGGGCTGCTACGGTCAACGGTAAAAAATGCACAATTTGTGCATCCTTTTTTGAGCTTCTCCGTCTTCGTTGTCAGAACCTTAAACAACACGGATTGAAGCGCTCCATGAACACCCCGATTCTGACCGAACGAAAACCACTTTCCTTGAACACCTGGGTCGCCGGCCTGCTGCTCGGCGCGGTGTTGTGGGTGCTGGCCTACAGCCAGCTCACCCACTTTGCCGATGCCATGATCGGGCTCTTTGGTCTCAGCCATGGCAACCACCTCGGCGAGGCAGTGCATTTCTTCTTCTACGACACCCCCAAGGTCTTGCTGCTGCTGACCGGCATCGTTTTCCTGATGGGCGTGATCCAGACCTTCTTCTCGCCCGAGCGCACCCGTGCCTTGCTCTCCGGCAAGCGGGTCGGGGTCGGCAACGTGCTGGCCGCATCACTGGGGATCGTGACGCCGTTCTGTTCCTGCTCGGCCATTCCGCTGTTCATTGGCTTTCTTTCGGCCGGGGTGCCGCTCGGTGTGACCTTCTCTTTCCTGATCTCCGCGCCGATGGTCAATGAAGTGGCGCTGGCGCTGTTGTTCGGGATGTTCGGCTGGCAAGTGGCGGCGCTCTACCTGGGGCTGGGCCTGCTGGTGGCCATCATTTCCGGCCTGATCATCGGCAAGTTGAAGATGGAGCGCTATCTGGAAGACTGGGTACAGGCCATTCACGCCGGGGAAGCGCCGGAAATCGAGGGTGAAATCTACACCTGGCTCGACCGCTTCCAGGCCGGTGGCCGCCACGTCAAGGAGATCGTCGGCAAGGTCTGGCCCTACATCATGGGTGGCATCGCCATCGGAGCGGCGATCCATGGTTATGTGCCCCAGGACTTCATGGCCTCGATCATGGGCAAGGATGCGCCCTGGTGGTCATTGCCGGCCGCTGTTGCCATGGGGGTGCCGATGTACACGAACGCGGCGGGTGTCATTCCCATCGTCGAAGCGCTGATCGGCAAGGGCGCAGCGCTGGGTACGGTGCTCGCGTTCATGATGAGCGTGATTGCCTTGTCGCTGCCCGAGATGATCATCCTGCGCAAGGTGTTGCGCTTTCCGCTGATCGCCACCTTTGTCGGCGTCGTGGCCAGCGGCATTCTGCTCGTTGGCTACGTGTTCAACCTCGTTTTGTAATCGGGCGAGGGTGGCGCAGTGCCGCCCTTGGCCTTCTTCTATCCCTCTATTTCCGGAAAGGAAAACGCATCATGAAAGACATCAAGGTTCTCGGTACCGGCTGCGCCAATTGCCGCAACACCATCAAATTGATCGAAGAAGTTGCCGCCGAAAAGGGCGTGGAAATTTCGCTCTCCAAGGTCGAGCAACTTCCTGAAATCATGAAGTACGGGGTGATGTCCACGCCAGGCGTCGTGGTCGATGGGAAAGTCGTGCATGCTGGCGGAATCCCTGACCGCAGCAAGATTGCAACCTGGCTGTAACCCGGCACCCCAATCCCGACAGAGAAGGAACGAGACAATGAAAATGATCAAAGCGCTGCTTGGCGTATTGCTGCTGTGTACCCAGTTGGCCCACGCCGACACGCTCCTGAAAACCGAAAAGCTGGCTGAAGGCGTCTTCGCGCTGATTGGCCCAACCGGTGCCCGGCTCCATGAAAACTATGGGCTGAATGCCAATTACGGTGTCATCGATACGCCCGAAGGCGCCATTTTGATCGATTCCGGGGCGTCGACCGTAGCAGCCAAACTGCTGGAGACCGAAGTGCGCAAGCTGACCGGCAAACCTGTGCGCTGGGTCATCAACACGGGGAGCCAGGACCATCGCTGGCTGGGCAATGCCTATTTTGCAGGGCAGGGCGCTGAAATCCTTGCCCTGGAACGGACCGTGGCAACACAGAAACGAATCGGGCTAGGCCAGATCGAGTCACTAAAACCCAGCCTGAAAGAGCAGGTCAATGGCTTGCAGGCCAGCTTCGCAAGCAAGCCCCTGGCCGTCACTTCGGCCAGTCTCACGTTGGGCGGTCGCTCCATCGAACTGCGTTACTTCGCCGATGCGCATTTTCCGGGGGATGCGGTCGTCTGGCTCCCTGCCGAGAAAACGCTCTTCTCCGGTGACCACATCTACGTCGACCGCATGCTCGGCATTCTGCCCGAGAGCAACAGCGAAGCCTGGCTGAAGGCCGTTGATCAGGCTATTGCGTTGCAACCGGTGCGCATTGTTCCGGGCCACGGTCGCGTTTGCGATGTCGCCAAAGCCCAACGCGATACGGGTGACTATCTGCGCTTCGTCGTGGCAGGGGTGAAGAGGTTTGCCGAGGACATGGCCGGGGTTGAGGCGGCAGTATCCGCCCTGGGAAGCGATGCTCGTTTCGGCTATCTGGAAAACTCGGCAGAACTGCACAAAGGCAATATCAACCGGGCCTATCTGCGGATGGAAAGCGCGCAGTAATCTAGCCGGCCATACCGCCCATATGAATAGCAAATCAGGCTAACCGCCGGTCGAAGACATGACCCGAATGATCTTCTCCGGCCGCTCGCTGAATTCGTGGCGCTCTGGCTTGCGATCGATAGACGCCTGAATGGCAGCCAGGATGCTTTCATCGCTTTCCCCGCTGCGCATCAATGAGCGCAAGTCCAGGCGGTCTTCCTGGCCAAGGCAGAGGTGGAGTATGCCGTCGACGGTCAGGCGGACGCGGTTGCAGGTGGCGCAGAAATGCTGCGACATCGGGGTGATGAAGCCAAGGCTGAACAGCCCATCCGGGCTGATCAGATAGCGCGCCGGGCCACCGCCGGGAATCAGGCCGTCGATCAGGCCGAACTTGGCTTTCAGTGAAGCGATCAGCGGTTGCAGGCTGGCGTATTGCGATTGGCGGCCGGTTTCGCCCATCGGCATGGTTTCGATCAGGCGCAGGATGAATTTTCCCTGGCGGCAAAAGTCGACCATTGCTTCCAGTTCGTCGTCGTTGACGCCTGCCAGCCACACCATGTTGATCTTGATCGGCGCAAAGCCGATTTCCCGCGCCGTGGCCAGACCAGCCAGGACATCGGCCAGGGCGTCGCGCCGGGTGATTTCGGTAAAGCGGGCCGGCTGTAGCGTATCGAGGCTGACATTCAGGCGATCGACACCGGCATCACGCAATGCCTGCCCATGTTTTCTGAGCTGAGTGCCGTTGGTGCTCAGCGAAAGATCTTCGACGCCCGGAATGGCCTTGATGCGGCCGGCCAGACGGGCCAGGCCGTTACGCATCAGCGGTTCGCCGCCGGTCAACCGGACGCGGCGCAGGCCAAAGCGGGCGAACAGACCGACCAGGCGTTCGATTTCATCGAAGCTTAGCCAGTGCTCGGGCTCCTCGTAGCCGCTGAAATCGCTCGGCATGCAATAGGCGCAGCGCAGGTCGCAGCGGTCAGTAACCGACAGGCGCAGGTATTCAATGCGGCGGCCAAATCGATCGGTGAGCAGCATGGCCGCTTCAGGCTGCCAGCGGTTCGGCGGTCAGTCGGGTGTGCCAGGTGGCGACGTCTTCCACCGCCTGTTCCAGCACCATGCCGGATTCGATACGGTCCATGATCAGGCGCTGCAGGATGGCACCGAGCATTTCCACGTTACCAGCCATCATCGGCTCGACTTCGCGCAGGAACTGGACGGTGGGCGGATCGTAGGCATAGGCGCCGAGATGGGCGTCGAGTTCCTTGCTGGTGGCCAGCGCGTAGCACAGGTCGTAGATCAGGTTGAAGCTGCGTTGCTCCTGGAGCGCATCGGCGGACGGCAGATTCATCCGCACCTCCTCGGCCAGATCGCGACGAAAATCCGCCAAACCGTAATCGGCCCGGGCCTTGACGACATCTTCCGGTGAAAAATCCCATTGCATCGTTTGTCTCCTGGTGTTCAGCCAAATATGGCAGCAAAGGCATCTTCGTCATCGCGGCAGACCGGGCAGGTCTTTTCCGGAACGGCGGAGACGAAATGGCGGTCGCAACGCGAGCAGCGCTGCTTGTTCAAGGACATCAGTACCCGTACCGGCTGCTCGGCGCGGGCGTCGAAGCTGGCCTCGGCATCGAGCACCCGCGGCTGACAGACTTCGAGGCAGGCCTGACAGGCGACGCAGCGGTCGAAGCGGAACTGCAAGGCCCAGGCATCCGGGTTCTCCTCAATCTGGATCGCACCGGTCGGGCAAACGCGGAAGCAGGCTTCGCAGACCGTGCAACCTGGCTGCAGCGTCAATTGCATCAGCGGCAGACCATCATGAAGCAGAATCGGGAAGGCTTGCCCATCTTTCTGCTGGGTAACGATTTGCAGTAGTTCGCGGCGTTCGGTGATCGAGTAAGGGCCAGGGCGGATGGCTTTTTCCGGGGCGGGCTGGTTGTCGGCTTGCGGCGTGGCGAGGATGACTTCATCAATGCCGCGGCCAATCAGGCGGCGAAATAGCTGGCGGCGGGCCGGGGCGAACTCGGCTGCCGGCCTTTTGTCCTGGCCGCGATTCAGCGCCCTGGTTGGCTGGGCCAGTTGCGGCAGCATCCAGTTGATCGGCGCTTCCGGATTATTCGAACCATCCCGAGCGCCTTGATGCAGGACATCAACGGCTTCGAGATTCAACGCCAGTTGGGCGGCGCCAGTCTTGCCATGCGGACAGTCGCCACAGTGCCACTGGCCGCGCAGCGTAACCGGGATGCCGCGCTTCGCCAGGTAGCCCAGCGTGACGCCGTCGACCGCGCCGAGGCAGGGCACGATGGCATCGGCAGTCTCGCCCGAGGGCGCGCAGGCGACACTCCAGGTCGGTTGCTTGATCGCCTGGCGGAGCAGGTCGATTACCTTGAAATTGTCGCTGGCCCAGGCGCCGGTCGGGCAGGCGCTGATGCATAACGCGCAATTTTGGCAATTTTTCGGGTTGACCGTAGCACCCTCGTCATTCAGCGCAATGGCGTCATGCGGGCAGGCATCGGCGCAGCGCTGGCAGGCGCTGTAGCGATAGCGGTAACGGGTGCATTGGCTGACGCGAATACTCGGTGTGGCCAGACTCATTTTTTCTTGCTTTGCAGCTTTTGCAGCGGCTCGCCCGTCTCGCAGGTGTTGTGCGGAATGACGAACTGCAGGGTGGCGCCGGGCGCACCGTCGCTGCTCGGCGCGCTGCTCTGGTTGGCGGTTGCGGCCAGCCAGGTTTTCAGTCCGCCCTTGACAGCGAGAATGGGCTTCCCCGGATGTTGTTTTTCGAAGATACCAGCGATGCGCAGTGCTTCGCTGTCGGCGTCGGCCAGCACGACGACGGTGGCTGTCGGATTGATGCGCAGGCCGGGGCGGTAGTGCAAGGCCTCGGGCAGCGGCGTCTTGAGGCGATTGACTTCCTTGCGGCCGTCAATGATGCAGCACGGCGGGCCGTCTTTCAGGGCCAGGCTCAATTCCTTGCCGTTGAGCAAGGCTACATCGGCGAGGCTTGCGCTACTGACGAGCAGGCTGCTTAGCAGGCATAGCGTTGGGAGGGTTTTCACGAGGCTTCCTCGATGACTTCGTCGGCATTGGCCGGGCATTGCCATGTCTCGCGTTGTTGATAGAGATCGGGCCGCAGCGCGAGCTGGCGGACCTGCCCGAAGGCGATCCAGTCGGCGAGCGGCGGGACTTTGATGGTACGGGGCGCGACCCACAATTGTGCGCCCAGTTTTTCGACCAGGCCGGCGCACAGGTTGAGATCGCTGTCGTTCTCGATATCGGCGAGGAGCAGCACGGTGTGTGCCCCCCGCTCGACCATCTGGCCTATCCACCATTCGGCGTGGGTACCAGTACCAGAACCGTCGGCGCGCAGCACTTCCCAGGTTGGCTCGCAGATTGACGGCGTAACCACTTTGAAATCGGCGTTGGAAACGGTCTCAAAAGCCCAGTCGACCGCAAGATTACGTACCGGCACGGCGAGACCGATCCGTTCCTTGCCGTATTTGGCGACCAGCCGTTCGATGATGCCGCTGTCGAGCAGGGCTGCTTCGCCGATCAAGACCTGTCGTGCCCCGGCGGCCAGCAAGACCTCAGCCCGTGTGTCGTCGCCAGCGAGCAGGATAACGGCGGCGCATTGCCCAACGCAGCCGTCGACGCCCGGGCCATCGACGAGGAATTGCGCTTCTCGCGCCGGATCGAAGGTTTCAGCGAGGCAGCAAAAGCTGATGCTCATGGGGTGCTGTGGAAATACTGGAATTTCGGATAGGCAAAAGGATACAGCGGACAGGGATCGTCCGGCGCCAGACCGCAAAGCAGGGGCCGCAATTCCTGCAGCGTTCCGACGATAGGGTCGATGGCGACGCCGAGATAACTCGGCCGATACTTGTTGAGGGCCATGATCGCGTCGTCGGCCATCAGCAGTGCACCTTCCTGGTTCTGGTTCTGGGTGAAAAACAGGGCCAGCACGGCGAAGGCGAGTGCCTGCAAAAACTCGGCCTCGGGATCTTTCTGCCCGAGCACGCTATCGCGGATCAGTCGCGACCAGCGCTCATTCAACCAGTCGTGCAATTGGCCGAGCTGGTTGTTGTCCCACATGGCGGCAACTTCGCTCCAGTCGAGTTCGGAGAGCACCTGGCGGTCGGGTTTTGAGAAGGGGCGGGAGTGTAAATCGAGCAACATGGTGTTTCCTCAAAAGCGCAGGTCGTGCAGTTTGTGGACATTGCCAGTGCCGCCGATTGGCTTGTCGGATGATGGCGGGCAGCCACAGCAGACCGGTTCGTCGGGATTGAACTCGACCTGGATTTCGCTCTTGGGGACGACGACGCGGCCCATGTCGAGATCTTCCAGGCGTTTCAGACCCATCGCGGCAATTTCCTCCTCGGCGAAGCCGCCCAGAAACTTGGCCATTTCCCGGAAGAAGGAATGGTTCGAGGCGCGGCCAATCAGCCGGCTGTAACCACGCACCCAGAGGCCGAGGTGCTGCGTCCAGAAGCGCTTGATGTCCTTTTCGAGCCGCCGGTAGTCGGCTGGCTGGTCGGTCCCCAGGGCGGCCGCGCAACGCTCCAGCAACTCGGCGACGAACAACAGCTCGACGCCCAACTGGTCGGCAAAAACCTCGAAACGACCTTTGCCCAAGGCAAAGCCCGCCGCCTGATAAATCTGCGTCACTTTGAAATTGGGGTCCTGCTTGAAGCGGCCGGTCAGGCGTACCGATTCAATCGGCGGAAAGCCGCCGGAGGAGGCGAACAGCGTGGCGTATTCGCAAGCCAGCGTCTCGGCTAGTTCGTCCAGTTCAGTGGCAAGGAAGTCGGGCGCAAAGCGCACGCCAGCTTCGGCCAATTGGCCGAGCAGCGCTTCATCGCGCAAAGCAGCAAGAAATTCGCGGCTCGGCTCCTCGACGAAAACACCGGCCAGTAGCCGGTAAATACTCGCTCGCGCCAGGCACTCCTCGCGCAATTCGTCGGTGCCGATCTCGGCAGGAAATACGTGCGATTCGTCGGCACGTTCAATGGCAAATACGGTATCCAGCATCACTACTCCCGAAAAAAACGGCCCACCAGCACAAATGCCGGCGGGCCGAACCTCGTTACAACCGAACTCCGCTCAATGCCCGCCGCCAGCCTTGTGCTTGACGCTATCCGGGCCAGCCCAGGCGGCCATTTCCGGATGCATCTTGCGGTGCAGGTCGCCGGTGTAGGCATAGCGCATGGTCTCTTTATAAGCTGCCACGTGCTTTTCCCAGTTGCCCTCGCTATCGCCATACTTGTCGTTGGGGCCGGCCTTGGTCACCTTGACCACGGTGTCGTACCAGCCCTGCGAACCGCCGATCGGGTCAGCCACGACCGGGATGATGTTGTTTGGATGGACACCCTTGTCATCCCACCAGACGTTGTTAAGGTCCGGATCGTCAGCACCATGGCTATACTCGCCCTTCTTGTCCTTCAGCTTGAGCGTTGCCAGGCGGCCGTATTCCCAGTGGCCGAAGCCGGTCGGGATGGACACCACCTTGGGATGGATGCCTTCAGTGACATAAGCCTTGGTCACCAGATGGCCAACCGCGCTTTCGACGCGGACCAGATCGCCGGTCTTGACGCCCAGCTTGGCGGCGGTTTCCGGATTCATCCAGGCCGGGTTGCTGTGGGCGATCTCGGCCAGCCATTTGACGGCGGCGGTGCGTGATTGCTTGTGCACATTGAGTTTGAAGGTGGAAAGGATCAGGTCATCGTCCTTCATCGCCTCATGCCAGGGAATGCGCTTGAAGGTCGGCATCGGGTTGAAGCCATACTCGGCCCACTGGTCGACACGGACGTTGATCAGCCGGTTGCCGGTCGGGAAACCCACGCAGTTCTTGCCGTCGCGCCGGACGCCGATGGCCTTGCCGTTCTTGCTGATGATGCCCTTGCCATCCACCGTAGCGCCGGCCATGTCGGTGGCCGATAGTTCCTTCAGGTACAGCCCGTAGTCGGCCTTGATCTCGCGCCCGGTCTTGTCGGAGACCTTGCCGGTCTTCGGATCGAGCTTGCCGTAGATCGGCCAGACGCCGTGCTTCTTCAGGAAATCGAGACCGCCGGCTTCCTTGAGGCCGGGCACGTTGTCGAAGTGATGGCGCATATAGTCCTCACCATCCTTGAAGTCCCAGAATTGCTTCATGCCGCGTTTGCCGTCCGGGTCCAGCTTGTGAATGATGTCGCGCAACAACACGCGGTTCTCACGGGATTCGCCGAGTGATTTGTGCACCGGCTGGCGAATGCCCAGCCACGGCCACAACGAGTTGGGCATCGATTCCGGTTCCCAGCGTTCGAGGTAAGGGCAGTCGGGCAGGATGAGGTCGGCCAGCGCCGTTTCCTCGCCCATGAAGGGGCTCATCGAAACGAGGTAGGGAATCAGCTTTTCGTCCTTGAACAGCTTGCCCCACACCGCCATCGAGCCCGGGTTGGTATAGACCGGGTTGTCCTGGTAAGTGAAGTACACGTTGATCTTCTGCTTGCCCTCGGCGATCCAGAACGGCACCAAGTGGCTGACCTTGTGGGCGGCCAGCGGGTAATCCGGCGGATGCGACAGGTAGGAGTCCTTGGTCGGCTTGCCCGGCTCGGGCATCGGCTGCGGCCAGCCCATGCCGCGCGGCAGGCAGTAGCCGCCTTTTTTCTCGACGTTGCCGGTCATGATCGGCAGCATCATGCAGGCCTTCTCGTTGTACGAACCGTAGAGGTGCTTGGCCGGACCGCGGTAGGTGAACAAGGTGGCCGGCTTGGTGGTGGCGAACTCGCGGGCGATGCGCTCGATGGTGTCGACCGGCACGCCGGAAATCTTCGACGCCCATTCCGGCGTGTATTGCTTGTAGTGCGCTTTCAGTTCGGCGACCGTGACATTGGTCCAGTTGTTGATGAAGTCGGAATCCTGCAAATCCTCGCGCAGGATGACATGGCCGATGGCCAGCGCGACGGCGCCGTCGGTGGCCGGGAAGACCGGAATCCACTCGTCCGAGAAGCCGGCGGTGTTGGATAGCCGGACGTCGAAGGTGACGATCTTCATCTGGTTGTCGACGCGGCCTTCAGTCACCCGCTGCGATAGCGGGTTATGGAAGTAGGACGCCTCCAGCACGTTGGAACCGAAGTTCAGCACGTATTTGGCATTGGCGAAGTCCGGCGTTTCGATGTCCGGCCCCCAGGTCGGCTCCATGCCGACTTTCTTTGACGATTCGCAGACCGAGGTGTGGTTGACCACGGTGGCCGAACCCAGCGTCTTCATGAAGCGGTCGATGCTGCCGCCGGTCCGGTTGCGACCGTACTTGAGCATGATGGTGTTGGGATCTTCCTTGAGTGCCGCGTCGAGCTTCTCGGTCAATTCGGCCAGTGCCTCGTCCCAGGTGATGCGCTTCCACTTGCCCTCGCCGCGGGCGCCGACGCGCTTCAGCGGGTAGAGGATGCGATCCGGGTCGTAGCTGTACCACATGCCCGAATTGCCCTTGGCGCACAGGCGGCCGCGGGTCGATACATGCTCGGGATTGCCTTCGAGTTTGACCACCCGGTCGTTCTCGACATAGGCGATGGCGCCGTCCTGGATGTTGCAGACGTGGCAGTTGACCGGGATGGCCTTGCGCTCGGCGCCGCTGACCGGACCGAAGTCCTTGCCGCCGAGATCGTTTTCCATCGCTGTCAGCAGACGGGGTGCGGCAGCAGCCGCGGCGCCGGTGCCGGCGCTGACCTTGAGGAAGGTGCGGCGTGTGACTTTGGGCATTTCCATTTTCTTTATCTCCTCGCGACCTGGATCAATACAGGGTCTGTAGTTGTTGCGGGGCCATCAGCAGGACATAGCGCAAGGCTGCACTACCGGCCAGGATGAGCAGGGCAGAAACCAGCACCACCCCTTGGCTCTTGCCCATCGGTGCGAACAGCATCAGCGCTGGCGCAACGCTGCCACCGAGAAAGCCGACCCCGATAAAGAGCAGTCCCATCGTCCCCGTGGTCATGATCATGAAGGTCAGTTCCGCTGCCGAGCCGCCGTAGTTGGTGGTGCCCATGATCGAGACCAGCATGACGGCCACGGCACCAGCCGACCACAGCATGTATTCGCGCAGAACCTTTTGTGCTTCGGCGTTGCCAGCAGCCAGCAAGGCGCCAACCGCCGAACCCGAGGCAATGGCCAAGGCAACGAAGAGCACCGGCATGATCGGCGTGTTCCAGACCGGCCGCGACTGATGCACCGTCAGATCGAAGCCGGTGTAGATCGGCAGACCGAGGGCGAGCAGGGCGGTGATCAGGGCCAGTAGCTGACCGTTCTTTTCATCGCTCTTGCGCAGCGCCAGGATATAAACAATTGAGGCGATGCTGAAAGCGACGATGTTGAGCGCTCCCCAGGCCAGCGGCGACGTGAAGTTCAGGTAGGCCGGATTGAGGATGTTGAGAAAGCGCAACGGCTGCGACAGGTCGGCGATCAGCAGTATGCCGCCCAGGCCAAGCAGAACGAAGGAGGCATAGGCCGTCTTTTCCCGCAGTGGACGTAGCGCCGGTGTGCGCCACGAGCCGTAGGAAATGAAGGAGAGGCCAGCAAGTATGCCAATCACGAAGAAATAGACGGCATAACTCGCATGCCAAGATACATCATGGAACCAGACGTAATCACCCATGATTTTCCCCTTAGATCTTGAAGTGGTTCTTGAAGGCGGAGCGTTCCGGCTCCATCACTTCGCGCTTTTGCCGATGTAGAAGACGTGTGGCTTGGTGCCTTCTTCCGGACGCAGTACCTGGGTCGCGTTCTTGGCCACCAGGTAGGAAACCTCGCTGTTCGGATCGTTGAGGTCGCCGAAAACGCGGGAGCGCCCAATGCAGGTCTGGACGCAGGCGGGCACCAGATTCTGGGTGACGCGGTGGAAGCAGAAGGTGCACTTGTCGACGACGTTGGTGATCGGCGTATAGGTCCGGTGCGACGGCAGCATGAAGCGGGCGTTGTACGGACAGGCGGCCATGCAGCTACGGCAACCTATGCAGCGCTCGTAACGTTGCAACACGAAACCGCCATCTTCCACCCGGAAGGTCGCTTCGACCGGACAGTTGCGAACGCACGGTGGATCCTCGCAGTGGTTGCACAGCCGGGGCAGGAACTGCTTCTTGACGTTCGGATATTTGCCAACCACCTTGTACGGCACCCAGGTCCGATTGACCCCAAGCGGCGTGTCGTATTCCGCCTTGCAGGCGACCTGGCAGGCCATGCAGCCGATGCAGCGGCGGGTATCGACCACCATTGCATAGCGCCGCTTGCCCCCACCGGTTGAAACTTTGGATCCTTCACTCATCTGCTTGCCTCCTCTGGTTGCAGTGGTGTGTTGCTGAACATGCTGACCTCGTCGTGGCGCGGCCATTAGCGATGTCTTTAACGCAACAAGCAGGCCATGGTTCAGGGTTAAGTCTTCAAAGGCTTGCAGGCTGATGATCCTGGGTGATTCACCAATGTTGAATCAATTGTCCGAATGTTACGGTGCCGTAACACTCGGGCAAATTGCTGCGGCGCAAGGTGCTACGCCGGCGTAACGACGCAAAAAATCGACTGGATGGATTGACCGGCCGACGCTTATCATCACCTTCATGTCTGCCTCAGATCGACCTCTTCTGCGCGCTACCCGGCGCCGTCTGTTGCTTGCCCTGGCGGCGCTGCCAGCTTGCCCGGCGACGGCTGCCAACGGTGATAGTGCGATTGTCCGTATCGGCCTGACGCCGGTTTTTCTCGACGATCAGGTGAGCTTTCTCGGTAAATGGAGATCCTGGCTGGAACAGAAACTCGGCCGCTCGGTGGTCTTCGTCCAGCGCGGCAATTACCGCGAGATCGTCGACCTCGGCTATCCCTATGTCCGCCATCGCCATGAATTCCGCCTGGTCGCCGTGCCCTTGTGGCGCGGCCAGCCGCTCTACCAGTCCTACCTCATCGTGCCGTCTGACGACCAACGCACGAAGACCATCGCCGACCTGCGCGGCAAGGTTTTCGCCTATTCCGACCCGGACTCCAATTCCGGCTATCTCTATCCGCAGTACGTGCTGAACCAGCAGGGCGAAAAGCCCTCAACTTTCTTTTCGCGCACCTTCTTCACCTGGGCCCATCGCAAGGTGGTCGAAGCGGTCGGCGTCGGGCTGGCCGACGGCGGCGCGGTCGACGGCTATGTCTGGGATACGCTGGCCGAAGTGCGTCCCGACCTGACTGCGGCGACGCGGATCATCGATCGTTCGCCGCTGCTCGGCTACCCGCCCTTCGTCGCCCGCGGCGACATTCCGGCCAGGGAACTGGAACGGTTCCGCCAGGTCCTGCTCGGCATGGCCGCGGACCCGCAAGGCAGCGAATTGCTCGGCAGGCTGCGTCTCGATGGCTTCACCACCGGCCAGCCGGCGCTGTTCGACGGCATCGCCCAGATGGCGGCCAAGATCGGCCGAAAATGATCTTTCGCCGCGATCTTTCGTTGCGCTGGAAAATCCCGCTGCGCGTGATGGGGGCGGTGCTCGGCACGGCAATCACCGTTACCGCGGCGCTGGTCGTCTGGGAATACGACGAGATGCGCCAGAACCTCGAAGGACACGCCAAGAGCCTAGGGCGCGTATTGGCCAATACGCTGGTCGCGCCGGTACTGCACGACGACATCTGGCGGGCCTACGAAATTCTGCAATCGGCGCGCGAAACCTACCCGGCCGCGCCGGAATTGCAAGCCGAAGTGGTGCTGGTCACCGATGCCGATTACAAGGTTTTCGTATCGACCAAGCCGCGCGAATTCCCCATCGGCAGCAGCCCGGCCACCCGCGGTGGCGCTTATGCCCAGTTGCGCACAGGTATGGTCAGCGGCGACGCGATGGCCCAGCGCGTCCTCGAACCAGCCGACTCCCCGGTCTACTTCGTGATGTCTCCGCTGGTCGCTGACGGCGTAGCGCTCGGCCATGTCATCCTCGGCTACTCGAAGGTTTCCTTCGTGCCGCGCTTTATCGGCCTGGTCAAGCGGGCGGCG
>PHCH01000057.1 GCA_002840785.1 Betaproteobacteria bacterium HGW-Betaproteobacteria-4
CCATCATAACCTCAGCATGCTCATGAACCCAAGCCAATCTACCGCCCGTTTCTCGCCGGAACGCGCTCTGGAACTAGGTCGCCAGACCCTGAGCATCGAAGCTGCTGCGGTCGACGCGCTAAAAAGCCGAATAAATGGCGATTTTTCGCGCGCCGTCGAGTTGATCCTGAACAGCCACGGCCGACTGATCGTCAGCGGCATGGGCAAATCCGGCCACATCGCCCGCAAGATCGCCGCCACCATGGCCAGCACCGGCACCCCGGCCTACTTCGTCCATCCGGCCGAAGCCAGCCACGGCGACCTCGGCATGATCACCCGCAACGACGTCCTGCTCGCCCTTTCCAACTCCGGCGAATCCGGCGAACTGCTCAGCATCCTGCCCGCCGTCAAGCGCCAGGGCGCCAGGATCATTTCGATGACCGGCGTGCCGACGTCGACCCTGGCTCGCGAAGCCGACATTCATCTCGACGCCGGTGTCGCCCAGGAAGCCTGCCCGCACAACCTCGCGCCGACGGCCAGCACGACGGCCGCCCTGGCCCTCGGCGATGCGCTGGCCGTGGCCCTGCTCGACGCCCGCGGTTTCGGGCCGGACGATTTCGCCCGCTCGCACCCCGGCGGCTCGCTCGGCCGTCGCCTGCTCACCCACGTTCGCGACGTCATGCGCGCCGATGACCGGGTGCCCGCCGTGCCGCCCAGCACCCCGATCACCGATGCGATCATCGCCATGTCGCGCGGCGGCCTCGGCTTGGTCGCCATCACCACCCCGGCCAACGAGGTGCTTGGCATCTTCACCGACGGCGACCTGCGCCGCGCTTTTGAAAATCGCATCGATCTGCAGCAGGGCGACATCGCCACCGTCATGCACGCCGCGCCGCGCACCATCGGCCCCGACCGCCTGGCCGTCGAAGCCGTCGAAATGATGGAACGCCTGCGCATCAACGCCCTGCTCGTCGTCGATGCCGACAATCACCTGATCGGCGCGCTGAACATGCACGATCTCTTCACCGCCAAGGTCATCTGATGGACATCAACGCCCGCGCCGCCAACATCAAGCTCGTCGCCTTTGACATCGACGGCGTGATGACCGATGGCGGCCTGCATTACACCGACGACGGCCACGAGCTGAAAACCTTCAACGTCCAGGACGGCCTCGGCGTCGTGCTGCTGCGCCGCGCCGGCATCAAGGTGGCCATCATCACTGGGCGGACATCGAATGTCGTCAATTGCCGCGCCAAGGATCTCGGCGTCGAGCATGTCTTCCACGGCGTCGGCGACAAGGGTGCCGTTTCCGGCCAACTGCTCGAACAACTGGGGCTGCAATGGTCTGAACTCGCCTTCATGGGCGATGACCTGATCGACCTGCCGGCGATGACCCGCTGCGGCCTGGCCATCGCCCCGGCCAATGCCCGCCCCGTCGTCAAGGAGCGCGCCCACCTGGTGACCGCAGCCAGCGGCGGCAAGGGCGCCGTGCGCGAGGCCATCGAATTCGTTCTCGCCGCCCAGGGCAAGCTCGACGCGGCCTTCGCCCCCTACCTCAACGCATAATGAAGCACTGGCCCAGCCAACTCTTTCCAGTCATCGTTCTGGCCATTTTGGCCGGACTCAGTTTTTGGCTGCAAAGTACGGTTGACCGTGGCGATACCAATAACGACGGCAAGCTGCGCCACGATCCGGACGCCATCGCCGAAAACTTCACCGTGCGCCGCTTCGATCAGAACGGGCAGGTCAAATACCGCCTCACGGCGCCATATCTCGTGCATTTCCCGGACGACGACACGTCCGAAGTGAAGTCGCCAACCCTCACCAGCTACCGCACGGAAGGCGCCCAGGTTGTCGTCACCGGCGACCATGCCAAAGTGACGGCCAAAGGCGAAACCGTCTATCTCTGGGACAACGTCAGCGTGACCCGCGCGGCAACCGCGGACAGCCTCGAAATGGTCGCCCGCATGCCCGACCTGACCGCCCAGCCCGAGGCCGGCATCGCGTTCACCAGCAGCCCGGTGGAAATCACCCAGGGACAGTCCTGGCTCAAGGGCACCGGCCTCCATCTCGACAACAACACCTCGACCCTCGTCCTGCAATCGCAGGTTCGCGGGCTATACATTCGCCCCAGGGCCGCGCCATGACCATTCGACTCGCCACGCTCACCCTCTGCCTTCTGATCAGCATCCCGGCCCATGCCGAGCGCGCCGACCGCGACAAGCCGATGCTGCTCGAGGCCAACCGCGTCTCGATCGACGACGCGCGCAAGATCCAGATCCTCGAAGGTGACGTGCTGATCACCAAGGGCACCATGACCCTCAAGGCCGACCGCGTGGTGATCAGGGAAGACCAGTACGGTTTCCAGAAAGGCACGGCTTTCGGCGGCAAGAGCGGACTCGCCCGTTTCCGCCAGAAGCGCGACGGCAAGGAGGAATACGTCGAGGGCGAAGGCGAGCGCATCGAGTACAACACCAACAGCGAAATCCTCGAACTGTTCCATCGCGCCTGGGTCAGGAATGGCGAGGACCAGGTCCGCGGCGACTACATCTGGTACGACGCGATCAGCGAGAAGTACCTGGTCACGGCCGGCGAAACACGCGACCCGAAAGCGGGGCCGGGGCGCGTTCGCGTCGTCATCCAGCCCAAGGGCAAGGACAGCGAACCGGCGCCGGCTACCCGGGGCGAACGCCTGGAGCTGAAAGGGTCCGGCGACCTGGGGACGCAAAACGCACAATAGCCGTGCATCGCCCGCCCGCAGCGCCGCCCGACCCAGGCGTTTACTGAGTCGAAACAACACGCCAAGCCCATGATTTTGATGGGCTTGTTTGCTTTTGTGCACTGCACAAAAATATTGTTGACAAGCCGACAATCACCTCTATAATAAAGCCCATGGTGCAGTGCAACATCAACCCATGGAAGCGCGCTGCAACGGCTTCGACTGTTCTGCATAACCCCCTTTCATTCAGGAGATTACCCATGTCCTTCAACATCACCACCCCCGAGCAATTCGCTTCCGCCAACAAGGCAACCGTTGATTCCCTGCTGTCCGTCGCCAATGCCGCCCTGGCATCGGCCGAGCGCATCGCAGCCCTGAACCTGAATACCGCCCGTTCGGTTCTGGAAGATTCCGTCTCCGGCACCAAGGCCCTGCTCGGCGCCAAGGACGTGCAAGAAGCCATCTCCATCCAGGCTTCCCTGACCCAGCCGAACGTCGAAAAGGCTGTTGCCTATTCGCGCAGCATCTACGAAATTTCCGCCCAGGCTCAGGAAGAGTTCGCCAAGAGCGTTGAAGCCCAGTTCGGCGGTTTCCAGAAGCAAGTCGCCGATCTGCTGGACAAGGCTGCCAAGTCCGCCCCGGCCGGTTCCGACGTTGCTGTTGCTGCCGTCAAGTCGGCCATCGCTGCCGCCAACTCCGCTTTCGACAACCTGAACAAGGCTGCCAAGCAAGTTGCCGAAATCACCGAAGCCAACGTGGCTGCCGCCACCAACGCCACCGTCAAGGCTGTTGGCGCCACCGCCGCCAAGCGCAAGTAATTTGCTTTACCCCCGCCTCGGCGGGGGTTTTGTTTCATCCGCAGCCCCCACCCATTTCGAGGAGATAAGATGAGCAACCCAAATATCGAACAAATCGCCGCTGCCCAGAAAGCCAACACCGAAGTGCTGCTGGCCCTGCTGCGCACCGCATTCAACGGCGTTGAGCAACTGACAGCCCTGAACGTCGCCGCTTCGCGCGACTTCTTCAACAATTCCGTCGCCAACTCCCAGCAATTGCTGGCCGCCAAGGACGTCAATACCGTGGCCAAGCTCAACACCGAGCTGGCTCAGCCGAACCTGCAGAAGCTGGTTGATTACACGCGCAACGTCTATGAACTGACGACCAATGTGCAGAAGGAATTGACCTCGGTCATCGAAGCCCAGTACGGCAAGCTGACCAAGGATGCGAGCAGCGCCATGCAAAAGGCGACGGCCCAGGCGCCGGTCGGCGGCGATGTTTTCGCCGCGGCAATGAATTCCGTGATCAACGCTTCCAACCAGGCTTTCGAAAGCCTCAACTCGGTGACCCGCCAGTTGTCGGAAATCGCCGAAGCCAACATCCAGACCGCCACCAAGGCCGCTGGCGTCAAGGCTCCGGCTGCCAAGGCAACTGCCGCCAAGGCCCCGGCCAAGACCAGCGCAACGGCTGCTGCTGCCAAGAAGGTCAGCGCCAAGTAATCAGCCGCCCGGTCGGCCCGAAGCCCGCGAGTTTCGCGGGCTTTTTTTCGTCTGGCGTTTAATGCGATTTCAATTTTGGCCGTTTTTCCCGGTTGACCGTAGCAACCCGAAAAAGCCGCTCAGGGGCGCCAGGTCCAGGTTATTCCCCGGCTTTCGACCTCGCCGCGGATTTCCTCCATCGCCTGGTCGACCAGTTCCGGCGCACCTTCGACGCCCAATTCCAGGTGCTTGCGCTCCTTGCCGACCAGTGAAGGCAGCGAGAACAGGCGCAGCGTCGGGTAATCCTTGACGATGCGCTCCATGAGATCGAGCAGCGCGCTTTCGTAGGCCGTCGGGCCGGTCAGCAGGAAAGCCTTTTCGACCATGCCATCGACCGCCTTGAACTGATCCCGATAGAAAGTATCGAGCGCCCATTCGATCATCGGGTGCGCCATTTGCGGGAAGCCGGGCACGAAATAGTGGTCGTTGGCCATGAAGCCGGGGATGCGGTTGAACGGGTTGGGGATGATCCGGACGCCCGCCGGGAAGGTGACGAGCAGCTTGCGCTTGTCGGTGATTTCCTCGCCGGCAAAACGGGCCTTGAGCTCCTCGAAGCCCTCCGGGTGCAGTTCCAACTCGACGCCGAGCGCCGCCGCCACGGCTTGCCGCGTGTGGTCGTCGGGCGTGTTGCCGATGCCGCCGCAGGAGAAAACGACATCGCCCGCCGCCATCGTGCGCTTGAAGGTGGCAGCCAGGCGTTCCCAGTCGTCGCCGAGGTATTCGACCCAGCTCAGGCGCAGGCCGCGCGCCCCGAGGAGTTCGGCGATCTTGGCGAAATGCTTGTCCTGCCGCTTGCCCGACAAAATCTCGTCGCCGATGATGACGGCGCCAAAAGTGCGGCTCATACGCGTTCTCCTTCGATAGTGACAATCGCCCCGCCGCGCGAGCGGCGCAGCGCTTCCAGCCCGTAATGAACAAATGACAGCGCGGCCAGCGCCGGCACGAGCAGGCCGATAAATGGAATGTGGGCGAGCAGCGCCATGGTCAGGCCGAGCATGAACAGCGGCGTTTTCTGGCGCGTGCGAACCTCCTGCCACTCGCCGGCCGTGGCGTGCATCGACAGCGCGTCGTAGGCAAACGTCCGGCGATTCAGCCAGCCCATGAGCAGCAGCGGAATGAGCAGAGAGAAGCCGGGAATCAGCCAGAGCGGAATGGTAATCAGCCAGGCGGCGATGAAGATCACCGAAGCCAGCACGCTGTTGACCGCTGCCGCAACAAAACTGTCCTTGCCCATCGCTGCCACATCGCGGTATTCGGTTGCCGAGAGGTGCTTGAGCATGAGCGGCATGATGACGATGGCCGCGAGCAGCGAGGCGGTCAGGTAGGCGACGGCGAAAATCGCCATCCAGCCGCCGAGATAGGCCAGGATGTGGGCCAGCCAGACCAGCCCCCAGCCGACGAGCAAGGTCATCGGTGGATAGTCCATCATCTGCTGCACCATCCAGCCCAGACCCCAAACGGCCAGGGCAATGGTCAGCAACAGCGAAAACAGCGCCGGGGTCAGGACATAGAGCCAGACCTTGCCGCTTTTGAGATTGGCGAAGGTTCGCGCCAACGCGAGCATGACGTCACCCATTCTTGATTCCTTCCCATTGTTTCTGCAGCCGTTTGGAGGAAACCGGCACCGGCGTCCGCAATTCCTGTGCGTAGAGACCGACGCGCAACTCCTCAAGCAGCCAGCGGAACTGTCCGACCTGCGGGTCGAGCGTGCCGAGCTTGGCGAGCTGGATGGCGCGGCGTTCGTAGTTGGTCCATAGCGGCGCGTATTCGACCATCAACTGCGCATCGCGGCCGGGGTTGGCCTTGAGCTTATCGAGGCGAACAACGACGGCCTTGAAGTAACGCGGATAGTGCTGCAGGCGCTCGAAGGGCGTGTCGATCAGGAAGTTCTTGCCCATCAGCCGCTTCAATTGCGCCTCGATGTCGGCGACCGCCGCGGCGTGGGCCTTGAAGGCCGGCAGCTTCTTGACCACCGCCTGCCACTCGGTGAGGACCGTACCGACCAGCCGGCAGACTTCCTGCATGATCAGCCCGAGCCGCGCCTTGCTGTCGCCGCAGCGGCGCTTGAAGGCATCCGGCGTCGTCGGCAGCGGTTCGGTCAGGCAGGCGCGCTCGAAAGTCAGGGCGACGATCTGGTTCTTCAGGTCGTCGGCGCTGCCCAGCGCCATGTATTGCATGGCCATCTGGCTCAGGCCGGGGATGTTCTTGTCGAAATACTTCACCTGATCGCGGAACTGCAGCATGAACAGGCGGAGCAGGCCGGCGCGATGGGCGGCGGCGGCTTCCTCGGCGGAATCGAAAACCTTGAGGCTAACGCTCTCGCCGTCGTCGGTCAGGCCGGGGTAGCCGAGCACGGTCTGGCCGGCGACGGGGACTTCCATGAGCTCCGGCAACTCGCCGAAAGTCCAGTCAGTCAGCTTGGTGAATTCGGACGGCGTTTCGTGCAGTTCGGCGAACTCGTCCTTGGCCTGCTTACCCCACTCGGCGCGCAGGGCGACGAGGCTGCGGTTCATGTCGAGCTGACGGCCATGCTCGTCGATGAGCTTGTAGTTCATCGAAAAGTGGGCGGGCAGCGCGTCGGGCCGGAAGGAATCGGGCGTCACCGCCCAGCCGCGCGCATTGAGGCCGCGCGCTTCGAGGATGTGGTCGATCAGCGGCGTGATCAGGCCCTGATTCATCTTCTTTTCGTTGCCTGCCACGGTAGCCATGAATTCTTCAACGAATTCCGGCACCGGCACCACTTTCGCCCGTATCTTCTGCGGCAGGGTCTTGATGAGCTGGACGAGCTTTTCCTTGAGCAGCCCGGGCACCAGCCATTCCATGCGCAGCACGGGAATCTGGTTGAGCTGCGCCAGCGGCAAAGTCAGCGTCACGCCGTCGCGCGGCGAACCGGGCTCGAAGTGGTAGCTCAGCGTGTAATCGACGCCGCCGACCTTGAGGTGATGCGGGAAAGCCTCGGTCGTCACGCCGGCCGCCGAATGACGCATGAGGTCGTCTTTCGACAGATAAAGCAGCTTCGGCGTCTCGCGCTCGGCTTCCTTGCGCCAGTGGTCGAAGGTCGCGCCGTTGTGGATGCCCTCGGGAATGATCGAGTCGTAGAAGGCAAAAATCAGCTCGTCGTCGACCAGCACGTCCTGCCGGCGCTGCTTGTGTTCGAGGTGTTCGATCTCGCGGATCAGCTTCTGGTTGTGCAGGAAGAAGGGCCAGCGCTTGGCGAAAGCCTCGTCGATTTCCTCGCTGACCAGGCCCTGGCGGATGAAGATTTCGCGCGATTCGGCCGGCGCCATCGGCCCGTAATGGATGCGCCGCTTCGGGTTGATGACCACGCCGTAAAGCGTCGTCCGCTCCCAGCCCGAGACCTGCATGGACTTCTTTTCCCAGTGCGCGTCGAAGTACTGGCGCTTGATAAGGTGAGCGCCCACTTTCTCCAGCCAGTCCGGTTCGATGCGGGCGACGCAACGGCCGAAGAGGCGCGTCGTCTCGGTGATCTCGGCCGCCATGATCCACTTGCCGGCCTTCTTCTGCAGCGGCGACGACGGGTGGATCAGGTAACGGATGCCGCGCGCGCCAAGGTAGAAGCCGGACTCGTCGGCCTTGCAGCCGAGGTTGCCGAGCAGGCCGGCGAGCAGCGCCTGGTGGATGGCGTCGTAGGTGCCGGGTAGATCGCTTTCCTTCCAGCCGAGTTCCGTCACCATCGCATGCAACTGGCCGTGCACCTCACGCCATTCACGCATCCGCAGGTAGGACAGGAAATGGGCGTGGCAGTTGTCGATCAACTGCTTGTTCGATTTCTTGTGTTCGACGGCGTTATGGAACCAGTTCCACAGCTTCCACCAACCGAGGAATTCCGATTTCTCGTCGGCGAACAGCTTGTGTTTTTCGTCGGCGGCCTGCTGCCTATCCTGCGGCCGTTCGCGCGGGTCCTGTGCCGACAGGCCGGCGGCGATGACCATGACTTCCTTGAGGCAGCCAAGATCGCGCGCGGCGACCAGCATGCGGCCAATGCGCGGGTCGAGCGGCAGCTTGGCCAGCGACGCACCAATCGGCGTCAGCACATTGTCGTCGTCGAGCGCGCCGAGTTCCTGCAACAGCGCGTAGCCGTCGGCGATGGCCTTGGCCGGCGGTGGCTCGATGAACGGGAAGCTCTCGACGTCGGTCAGGCGCAGCGATTTCATGCGCAGGATGACGCCGGCCAGGCTGGAACGGAGGATTTCCGGGTCGGTAAACGGCGACCGCGCGTTGAAATCGAGTTCGTCGTACAGCCGGATGCAGACGCCCGCCGCGACCCGGCCGCAACGCCCGGCCCGCTGCCGCGCCGCCGCCTGCGAGACTTTTTCGATCTGCAACTGCTCGACCTTGTTGCGGTAGGAGTAACGCTTGACGCGGGCCAGGCCGGTATCGATGACGTAGCGGATGCCCGGCACGGTGAGCGAGGTTTCGGCCACGTTGGTCGCCAGCACGATGCGCCGCTGGCCGCCGGAGGGCTTGAAGATGCGGTCCTGGTCGCCAGCCGACAGGCGCGAGAAAAGCGGCAGGATTTCCGGCGCATGGGCGGAAGACAAACCGGGGCGAGCCAACGCGTGCTTGCGCAGGGCTTCGGCCGCTTCGCGGATTTCGCGTTCGCCGGGCAGGAAGACGAGGATGTCGCCGCTGCCCAGCCGGGCCACTTCGTCGGCGGCATCGACGATGGCGTCGTAGAGATCGCGCTCGTCGTCCTTCTTTTCCAGATCCTCGACCGGCCGGTAACGCACCTCGACCGGGTAGAGCCGGCCCGAGACTTCAATAATTGGCGCTTTTTTCCCGTTGACCGTGAAATGCGTCGAAAACCGGTCGGCGTCGATGGTCGCCGAGGTGATGATGACCTTGAGATCCGGCCGCTTGGCCAGCAACTGCTTGAGGTAACCAAGCAGGAAATCGATGTTGAGGCTGCGCTCGTGCGCCTCATCGATGATGATCGCCTCGTAGGCGTTCAAATACGGGTCAGACTGCGACTCGGCGAGCAGGATGCCGTCGGTCATGAGCTTGACCCAGCTTTCCGGGCTAGACCGATCCTGGAAGCGGATCTTGACACCAACGCCAGCCCCGACCTGCGTCTTCAACTCCTGCGCCAGCCGCGTCGCCACCGAACGGGCGGCCAGCCGGCGCGGCTGGGTGTGGCCGATCAGGCCGCGCGCACCGAGCCCGAGATCGAGGCAAATTTTCGGCAACTGTGTCGTCTTGCCCGAGCCGGTTTCGCCGCAGACGATGACGACCTGATGCTGCTCGATCAACCCGGCGATGTCAGCCCGCCGCTCATTGACCGGCAGATCGCTCTGAAACTCCGGTTTCGGCAGCTTTGCCCGGCGTTCGGCCACGGCCGCCTGCGAACGCGCCAGCAAACCGACGAAATCGGCATTCAGTTTTTCGCGTTTTTCGCCCGTCGACCGTAGCAATTCGCGCTGCAAGCCGCGCAGGCGCTTCAGATCGCCGCTCAGGCAGAGGTTTTCAGCAAGATCGGCGCGGCGGGCGGGGGTGTCGTGTTTCATTCATCGAGGCAGCAAATCGGGGCACCGATTTTACCGCGCCAAAGGCATGCCTCGCCGACTGCGCCAGAAATCCGGGCGCTCTCCCACGGTCAACCGGAAATTTGGCCCGAATTCAAAATCCCGACACCCGCCCCAAAATGCAAAAAGCCGCCCCCATGGACGGCTTGGGGCCGATGGTCGCGCGCTTACTTCTTGGCGCTCATCCACTGAGCATTCTTGCCGTCGCTGGTCTTCTCGCAGGCGACCTTGAGGCCGGAAATCGTGGAAACCGTGCCAACCGCTTCAAATTTGCCCGTATCGCCGTTGAAACACTGCGGAACCTTGGCAACGGCAGCCGGCTTCGTCGCCGCAACCGGCTGGGCGGGAGCGGGCGTTTGGCTGGCGCAGGCGGTCAGACCGAGGGCAATGGCGGAAGTGGCGAGAAACGAACGCATGAAAATCTCCTGGAAGGTAATGGACACGTTGAGGCCAGCATTGTCTTTCCGCCATGTTTCAGTTTCATTGCAGGACGCGTGATCAACGGGCAGATATACTTTCGACATACTCACCACCGCGCGCCCGACAACCATGGCCATCATCCGCTGCAACAAATGCACCCTGCTTGCCGAGCAGCCGGACAACCTCGCCGGGCAAAACATCGCCTGTCCGCAATGCGGCGCGCCGACCACCGTCTACACGACGCTGTTTTTCGTCGAGAAACTGCTCGGCAAGTATTTCGACGCCCAGCGCGAGCTCACTCGCCTCAAATCGACAACTGCCCCAACCACGGCCGACGCCCCCGAATCCACAGCGCCTCGGGACGACATCGACCTCGCCAACACGGATGTTCTCGCCACCGAATTGCAGCACGGCCCGATCTACGACTGGTTCCACAAGAAGCAGATCAAGGTTCAGGCCAACATGCGCGGCGTCGACACCAGCGGCTTTTTCGACGAGGTGGCGGAAGCCATCGGCGGCAATTTCGATGTCCTCAAGGAGGTGCTCGAACGCATCCGCTGGTCGCAGCACAAGGACCACGCCAGCACGACCATCCATCTCGACAAGAAATCGCCAGCCGAGGCCAAGGCCATTTCAGCCTTCTGCCAGCAGCTTTACGACTTTTCCTTTGTCGCCAAGTGCTTCCATAACAAACCGGAAAACAACGTCCGGCTGATTCTGCAAGCCGCCCCGACCATTCGCGATTTTTTCAACGGCGAATGGCTGGAGTGGCACGCCCTGATGACCAGCCTGCGCTATGCCAAGGGGCGCCAGCGCCGCTTTTCCTGCACGCGCGGCCTGAATCTCACACTGGCCAACGGCGACCCCTACGAGCTTGACGTTTTCCTGCTCATCGACGGCAAGCTGCCGATCTGCATCGAATGCAAAAGCGGCGAATACCGCCAGAACATCGACCGCTACCTGGCCCTGCGCAAGCGCCTAGGCCTCGAGGCGAAGCAATTCATCATGTGCATCAACGGCCTGAGCGACGACAACGCCAAGGCCTTTTCCGCCATGTACGACCTCACTTTCGTCAATGAACGGAGTCTCGCCGACCACCTCGGCCGCCTTTTCTGACCGAAAACGCCTCGCAAGCCCTTCACATTGAACTGTTTTTGATCAGAACCACCTAAGATCTGTAGCTGCCCGGACAAATCGGGGCAGGACCGGACATATTCGGCATCACGGCACCGTCTCCTGCATTGGCAGTGCATCCAGGCAGCCACCTTCCTCGAAAGGAAATGAAGTCATGCCAACGATGGGCGAAGAGGCAGTCGAAAGAATCCGCCGGGACCACGATCACATGCTGCACTTGATCGAACGCATCCGGGCCGAATGCACGGAACGCGGCCGCATCGACAACTGCGGCGATTGCAGCCAAAGCCGGCAAGGGGTCTGCCACGGCAATATCGAGCAGATGATCCGCGCCTTTGTCGAAACCACGCTCAAACACAACCTGATCGAATTGATGTTCATGGAAGATCGCGTGCCATCAGCGCATCGCCTGGCCCACAACCAGGCGCACATGGACATCGCGCAACAGCTGAAGGCCATCCGCATCGTGTTTTCGGAAGATGGAAATTGCGTACTGGCGATTGACGGCATCGACCATGTCCACCAAACCTTGCTGGCGCACTTCAAGGACTACGACCAGCAGCTGGAAGCCTATCTCATCGAGGCCGCCCTGGCGTCGCAGCCCTGACCGGCGATGTACCACGGAGAACGCTTCAACGCCTGGACCCACCTGTTTGGCGCCCTGCTGGCCCTGACCGGAGCAATCTGGCTGATCGTCGCCGCCGCGCTCAGTGGCGACGCCGTCAAGACCATCAGCGTGGTGGTGTACGGCATCACGCTGGTCATGCTGTACAGCATCTCGACCATCTATCACAGCGTGCGCGGGCCGTTCAAGCGCATCCTGCGCAAGCTCGATCACCTCTCGATCTACCTGCTCATCGCCGGCAGCTACACGCCATTCTGTCTGATCAGCCTGCGCGGCCCGTGGGGCTGGTGGCTATTCGGCATTGTATGGACCCTGGCCGTCGTCGGCATGCTGCAGGAAATCAAGCCGCGCTCCGAAGCACGCATCCTGTCGCTGGTCATTTACGCGGTCATGGGCTGGATCGTCCTGGTCGCCATCGAGCCGTTGCTGGCCAGCCTCGGCCTGGCCGGCTTTCTCTGGCTGGCCGCCGGTGGCGTCTTCTACACCGTCGGCATCGTCTTTTTCGCCTTCGACGAACGTTTCCGGCACTGGCACGGCATCTGGCACCTGTTCGTCATCGCCGGCAGCCTGATGCACTTCATCGCGATCCTCTTTTACGTCATCTGAGGACTCGCCAAGCCGCCGCTCAGGACCAGATGCGCGTCGCCCCGACCGACAGCAAGCCCAGATAGGTCGCCGTCAGCGAGCCGGCCAGATGCACCGAGGCGAGACCGATGGCCAGGGCCGGCTGGCCGGCGAGCAGGCGCTCGACGACTTCGGCCGAAAAAGTGGAAAAGGTCGTCAGCCCACCGAGAAAGCCGGTAATCGCAAACAGCTTCCAGGCCATCGGAAAATGCGTGTTCATGTGGAACACGCCGACCGCAACGCCGACCAGATAGCCGCCGGCCAGGTTCGCCGCCAGCGTGCCGAGAGGCAGGGCGATGAACAGCGGATTCAGGGCCAGGCCCAGCAACCAGCGAACCCAGGCGCCCAGCGCCGCCCCGCACCCCACCGCGATCAAACCGATAGCATTCATGCCGTCTCCTTTGCCCCGATTCTAACGCCCCGGACCGCGAAGCAAAACAAGACCGCCTGTCACAAAAGTGCAACATCAATGTCAAAATAGCGCCTTTGTTACTCAAGCGCCGTCCAAAACA
This sequence comes from Betaproteobacteria bacterium HGW-Betaproteobacteria-4, assembly GCA_002840785.1. GTDB lineage: Bacteria > Pseudomonadota > Gammaproteobacteria > Burkholderiales > Rhodocyclaceae > Azonexus. The sequence continues at coordinate 13,092 of PHCH01000057.1, forward strand.
ACAAGGCGCAATCGATCAAATGCTGGCCCGGCACGAGGGGCAGGGGAGAAACCATGGAACTGCAAGACTTCGCCGACATCGAGAAAGCAACCAAGCGCGGCCGGCGTGAATTCAGCCGACTCGGCATCGGCCTGCTCTTTGTCGTCTGCATCATGATCTACACCGCGCTCGGCGTCGGCGTCACCGGCACACAAGGCATCATGCTCGTCGTCGCCCGCAGCCATCTTCGAAATGGCCGGCGCCCTGGTCGCCGGTGGCGATGTGGTGTCGACCATCCGCGGCGGCATCATCGACGCCTCTGCCATTGCCGACAGCAATCGCTTCATCTGGATGATGACCGCCGCACTGCTCGCCGGCGCACTCTGGCTCAACTTCGCGACGGCGATCGGGGCGCCGGTCTCGACCACCCATTCCATCGTCGGCGCCGTCCTCGGCGCAGGCATCGCGTCCGGCGGCATGGGTGCTGCCAACTGGGGGACGATGACCGGCATCGTCGCCAGCTGGATCATTTCCCCGGTGCTTGGCGGCGCGATTGCGGCGGGCTTCCTGTTCTGGATCAAGCATTCGATCACCTACAAGAGCGACATGATCGCCGCTGCCCGGCGTACCGTCCCCATCCTGATCGGCCTCATGGCGCTGGCTTTCTCGACCTACCTGATCCTCAAGGGGCTGAAACACATCTGGAAAGTGGACTTCCTCAAGGCCAGCCTGATCGGCGCCCTCATCGGCCTGGCCACCTGGTGGCTGGTCGCGGGCTGGGTGCGTCGCCGTGCCATCCGCCTGAGCAACGACAAGGAAAGTATCAACTCGCTGTTCACCATCCCGCTGATCTTTGCCGCGGCCTTGCTCAGCTTTGCCCACGGTGCCAATGACGTCGCCAACGCCATCGGCCCCCTTGCCGCCATTGCCGACACCGTCATGCACGGCGAGATGTCGAGCAAGGCTGCCATTCCGCTGTGGGTCATGATGGTCGGCGCCATCGGCATTGCCATCGGCCTCGCCCTTTACGGCCCCAAACTGATTCGCACGGTCGGCAGCGAGATTACCGAACTCGACCAGATGCGCGCCTTCTGTATCGCCATGTCGGCGGCCGTCACCGTCATCGTCGCCTCCCAGTTGGGGATGCCGGTCAGCTCGACGCATATCGCGCTCGGCGGCGTCTTCGGCGTCGGTTTCCTGCGCGAGTTCATCAAGACCAATTACTCGAAGATGATCGACGAAATCAAGGAGCATCACCCGGGGGCCGACAAGGAGGTCGTCGAAGCCTTCCTCGACCGCTTCACCAAAGCCAGCGTCGAGAAAAAGCAGGAAATGCTCGCCCAGTTGAAGGCCCACACCGCCCAGGCCAATCTGTCGAAGTTCGAACGCAAGCAAATGCGCCGCGTTTATCGCCACGAACTGGTCAAGCGCTCGGCCCTGTTCAAGATCGCCGCGGCCTGGATCATCACCGTGCCGGCATCGGCTCTGATGGCGGCGATGATCTACTTCATGATTTTCGGCATCGTGCACGCCTGATCCGGGGGCTGCGGCTGGTAAAATCGGGGTTTTGTGGCTCAACACATCCGCCGCCGGCAAGCATGCCCAGCGCCACTGGGCCGGCCACCCCGGAGTCGCAGCCGACCACGCCGCGGCCCCCCTCGACCCGGCCAAACTGCGCACCCGCTTCCCGCCCGAGCCGAACGGCTACCTGCATTTCGGCCACGCCAAGTCCATCCTGCTGAACTTCGGCCTCGCCGAACAATACGGCGGCCGCTGCCACCTGCGTTTCGACGATACCAACCCGGAGAAGGAAGACCAGGAGTACGTCGATTCGATCATCGATGCCGTCAAATGGCTCGGCTGCTCGTGGGAGAAAGATGGCGAAACCAATCTCTACTACGCTTCGAATTATTTCGACTGGATGCTGCAATGCGCCGAGGCGCTGATCGCCGCCGGCCACGCCTACGTCGATAGCCAGAGCGCCGACGAAATGCGGGCCAATCGCGGCACGCTGACCCAGCCCGGCAAGAATTCGCCCTTCCGCGACCGTTCCGTCGCCGAGAACATGGACCTGTTCAAACGCATGCAGGCGGGCGAATTCGCCGATGGCGCCCACATCCTGCGCGCCAAGATCGACATGGCCGCGCCGAACATCAACCTTCGCGACCCGGCCATTTACCGCATCCGCCACGCCACGCACCACAACACCGGCGACAAGTACTGCGTGTACCCGATGTACACCTTCGCCCACCCGATCGAGGATGCGCTGGAAAACATCACGCATTCGATCTGCACGCTCGAATTCGAAGACCAGCGGCCGTTCTACGACTGGCTGCTCGAACGCCTGGCCGAAGCCGGCCTGCTCCAGCGCCCGTTGCCGCAGCAGATCGAGTTCTCGCGCCTCAACCTGACCTACGTGGTTTTGAGCAAGCGCAAGCTGATTCAGCTCGTCGAGGAAAAGCACGTCAGCGGCTGGGACGACCCGCGCATGCCGACCCTCGTCGGCGCCCGTCGCCGCGGCTATTCGGCCGAGGGTTTCCGCCTGTTCATGGAACGCGTTGGCGTTACCAAGAACGATTCGCTGATCGACTACGTGCTGTTCGAAGATGCCATGCGCGAGGTCATGAACGAGTCCGACCAGCGCCGCATCGCCGTGCTCGACCCGGTCAAGCTGATCATCGACAACTACCCGGAAGGCCAGATCGAGGAGTGCTTCGCACCGAATCACCCGCTGCATCCGGAACTCGGCCAGCGCAGCATCCCGTTCAGCCGCGAACTGTGGATTGAGGGCGAGGATTTCATGGAAGTCCCGAGCAAGGGCTTCCGCCGCCTGTTCCCCGGCAATATGGCGCGCCTGCGCTACGGCTACGTGGTCGAATGCACGGGCTGCGACAAGGATGAAAACGGCAAGGTTGTTGCGGTCCACTGCAATTATTTGCCCGAAACCAAATCCGGCACGCCGGGCGCCGACAGCGTCAAGGTCAAAGGCAATCTGCACTGGGTCTCTGCCGCCCACTCCTACGCCGCCGAAATCCGCCTCTACGAGCGCCTGTTCACGGTGCCCGCCCCCGGCGCCCGGCGCGAAGGCGATGCGCCGGACCTCGAGCGCGATTTCCTCGACGACATGAACACTGACTCCGCTCAGACCATCACCGCCCAGCTCGAAGCCTGCTTGAAGGAAGCCCAGCCGGAAGAACGCTTCCAGTTCGAACGCCACGGCTATTTCGTCGCCGACCGCGTCGACTCGAAGCCGGGCGCCCCGGTCTTCAACCGGGCGGTCACGCTCAAGGACTCCTGGGGCAAGGCGAGCTAAGGCCATGGCCGGCGGATGGGGCTGCCCGCACGAGGTCAACGATCGTTGCCTCAAGATCAATAACCTGCCGTGCGATCCCGGCATGAAGGGCTGCGAGCTCTACGGCCGCTATCGCTTCGCCGACGAGAGCAAGAACACGCGTTACTGGGAGAAAAAGGGGCGTCCTGACCAGCCGAAAGCCGCCCCCGACCAGCCCGCCAAAGACGGTCAGCCGGACTGAGCCATGCCCCGCGACGTCGAACAACTCGGCCAGGTCTTCACGCCGCCCAACGTGGTGGCCTTCATGCTCGACCTGTGCGCAAACAAGGGTCGAACGCTCGAGCCTTCGGCTGGTGACGGCGCCTTCTTCAAGGAGCTGAAGGCCCGCCAGGCCGATTGCGTCGGCATCGAGGTCGACCCGCGCGTCGCCCCGGAAGGCGCCCAAGTCCGCGATTTTTTCGATTTTCCGCTCAGCGAGCAGTTCGACAGCATCATCGGCAACCCGCCCTATGTTCGTTTTCAGGATGTTACGGTCAACACGAAAAAACGCCTGAAATCGGAATTGTTCGATGCGCGCAGCAATCTTTTCCTGTTCTTCATCGAAAAGTGCATCCGCCACCTCAAGCCAGGCGGCGAGCTGGTTTTCATCGTGCCGCGCGAATTCATCAAGCTGACGGCCGCCCGCAAGCTCAATCGCTGGCTGTTCGAGCAGGGCAGCATCACCCATTTCTACGAAACCGGCGACGTTCGCGTTTTCGACGCAGCAACCCCCAACTGCGCCATCTTCCGCTTCGAAAAAGGTCGCAAGGATCGCCGCATGGCGGATGGCCGGCGCTTCGTCGAAGCCGACGGCCAGCTCATGTTCCTGCGTGACGATCACAGCCTGCGCTTCGCCGACGTGTTTTCCGTCAAGGTCGGCGCCGTCTCCGGGGCGGACCACATCTACACGCACCCCAAGGGCAACATGGAATTCGTTTTCTCGAAGACCGTGGAAACCGGCGAAACGCGCCGCATGCTGTACGGCATCAAGCATCCGCACCTCGACAAGCACAAGGACGAACTGCTCGCCCGCCGCGTCAAAACTTTCGACGAGCGCAACTGGTGGCAGTGGGGCCGCGCCTTCCCGGTCAGCGAGCTGCCGCGCATCTACGTCAATGGCCGCACCCGCAAGCCGGAGCCTTTTTTCCTGCACGACTGCCACAGCTTCGACGGCGCCATCCTCGCGCTGTTTCCGAAGAACACGCGCATCGCCCGCCGTGACCTGATCGAATGCACGATGATGCTCAACAAGGAAGTCGACTGGCAGCAACTCGGCTTCGTCTGCGACGGCCGCTTCCTGTTCACCCAGCGCAGCCTGCAGAATTGCCTGCTGCCGGAAAAATTCTCCCGTTATTTACCGTCTGAAAAGCACAAGGACGTCGCATGACCTTCATCAAATCCGGCCAAATTCCCGGCCCACCTCAAGGGCCGCGATGACGCGATCTTCGAATTCTGCGCCGCCATCGTCGATGCCACGGCCGACCTCGTCTGCTCGTTCAAGCCGCAGATCGCCTATTTCGCCGCCCGTCGCGCCGAAGACCAACTCGAAGCACTGATTGCGCACATCCACGAAAAGCATCCCGGCATCCCGGTCATCCTCGACTCCAAGCGCGGCGACATCGGCTCGACCGCCGAGCAATACGCCGTCGAAGCCTTCGAGCGGTACAAGGCCGACGCCGTCACGGTCAATCCCTACATGGGCCGCGATTCGGTCGATCCCTACCTGGCCTACCCGGACAAAGGCGTCATCCTGCTCTGCCGGACCTCCAACCCGGGCGGCTCCGACCTGCAATTCCTCGATGTCGGTGGTGAAAAACTCTACGAACGCGTCGCCCGCCTGGCCTCGCACGAATGGAACACCAGCGGCCAGATCAGCCTCGTCGTCGGCGCCACCTTCCCGGCCGAAATCGCCCGCGTCCGCGCCATCGTCGGCGACGTGCCGCTGCTCGTCCCCGGCATCGGCGCCCAGGGCGGCGACATCGAAGCCACCGTCAAGGCGGGTCGCACGCAAAATGGAACCGGCTTGATGATCAATTCGTCGCGTGCCATTCTCTATGCCGGCAAGGACGACGGGTTTGCCACAGCCGCCCGCCAGGTGGCAATCGAAACCCGCGACGCCATCAACCAGTACCGTTAAGGACAGCCATCATGCGCATGGACGACCAACGCGAAAGCGACAACCTCGAAGACCGCCGCGGCAGCGGTGGTGGCGGTGGCTTGCGTCTGGGTGGCGGCCGCATGGGCCTGGGCACCATCGCCATCGCGCTGGTCGCCAGCTATTTTCTCGGCGTCAATCCACTGACCGTGCTCAACATGCTGAGCGGCGGCGGCATGCCGGCCATCGAGCAAAGCGCGCCCGCTGCCCAGCGCCCACCGGCCGACGACCCGATGGCCAAATTCGTCTCCAAGGTGCTGGCCTCGACCGAAGACACCTGGAACGAAGTCTTCCGCGCCAACGGCCGCCAGTATCAGGAACCCAAGCTCGTGCTGTTCACCGGCGCCACGCCGACCGCCTGCGGCACGGGCCAGTCGGCCATGGGTCCGTTCTACTGCCCGGGCGACCAGAAGGTTTACATCGACCTCGCCTTCTATCGTGACCTCAAGGATCGCTTCAAGGCTCCCGGCGAATTCGCCCAGGCCTACGTCATCGCCCACGAAGTTGGCCACCACGTGCAGAATCTGCTCGGCATCGCCGACAAGGTGCATCAGACCAAGCAACGCGTCAGTGAGCGCGAAGCCAACGCCCTCTCCGTGCGCATGGAACTGCAGGCCGACTGCCTGGCCGGCGTCTGGGGCAAGCGTACCGACACCATGAAAAACGTGCTCGAACCGGGCGACCTCGAAGCCGCGCTGACCGCCGCCTCGGCCATCGGCGACGACCGCCTGCAACAACAAGCGCAGGGCCGCATCGTGCCGGAAAGCTTCACCCATGGCAGCTCGGAACAACGCGTCCGCTGGTTCCGGAAAGGCTTTGAAACCGGCGACATGAACCAGTGCAACACCTTCAAGGCCGCCCGGCTCTGAAGCTGACCCGCTTCATTGTCGGCGCCCTGCTCGCCGCAGCCAGTCTCGGCACCGTCGCCCTGCCCCGCCACGCTCCGGTCCCCGGCGGCATCGCCGTCGTCGACCTCGGCCCGGCCGGCGACATCGTGCCGACGGCGCGCTGGGGCGACCAGCCGATCGCCGTCGTCGGCGCTGATGGCCGCTGGTTTGCGCTGGTCGGCATCCCGCTCGACAGCCTGCCCGGCGATTTCGAAATTGGCGTTTTTTTCGGGTCGACCGTAGCAATCAAGCGCGTCGCCGTCGCCATCAAGAATTACCCGGAACAACGCCTGATCATCAAGGACAAGCGCAAGGTCGAGCCGAATCCGGACGATCTGGCCCGCATCGAGCGCGAGCAAAAAGGCACCGAGGCCATCAAGCGCCAGTTCTCGGCCACCGCGCCGGCCACCGATTTCGTACTGCCGGCCAAAGGTCGGCTCTCCTCGCGCTTCGGCCTGCGCCGCTTCTTCAACGGCCTGCCGCGCAACCCGCATGCCGGGCTCGATGTCGCCGTCGGCACCGGCGCACCGGTCACGGCGCCGGCCGATGGCATCGTCGCCAATGTCGGCAACTACTTTTTCAACGGCAACACCGTTTTCATCGACCACGGCCAGGGCCTGATCACCGCCTACATGCACCTGTCACGCACCGCTGTGCGCGCCGGCCAGGCCGTCAAAAAAGGTCAGGCCATCGGCGCTGTCGGCGCCACCGGGCGCGTCACCGGCCCGCACCTGCACTGGGCGGTCATCCTCAACGACACCCCGGTCGATCCCGAGCTGTTTTTATCCGGCCGCTAACTGCGCCCCGATGCCCGCGCAGACCATCCACATCCACCACGAGGCACCGGCCAAGCCACCCGAAGGCAGCCCGTGCAACGGATGCGGCGTGTGCTGTCTGCTCGAAACCTGTCCGCTAGCCCGCCTGCGTTTTCTCCAGGCCAAGGGGCCATGCCCGGCCTTGGCCTGGTCGGCCAGCGAGAAGCGCTACCTCTGCGGCCTCCTCGTCAATCCGGAAAAATATATCGGCTGGCTGCCCGCCACCGGCAACAAAATTGCCCGTCGCCTGCTCTCCCGCTGGATTTCGGCCGGGCAAGGCTGCGACTGCAACGCCGACGTTCAATCCTGAGCGACGGCCGCGGTGAACACCATTTCGACGCGATATTTCGGATTCGCCAGTTTCGCCTGCACGCAGGCCCGGGTCGGCGCATGGCCTTCCGGGATCCAGGCATCCCAAACGGCATTCATCGCATCGTAATCGGCCATGTCGGCCAGGTAGATGGTTGCCAGCAACAACCGGGATTTGTCGCTACCGGCCTGGGCGAGAAGGCTTTCGACACTGGCCAGCAGATCCGCCGTCTGGGCCGCGGCATCGGCCTCGAGATTGGCAGGCACCTCAACAAGATAAACAGTCCCGCCGTGCACGACGCTGTCGGAATACCGGCGGGTGGTGCCGTGACGTTGAATAGACATTTTTCAATCTCCAGAATGCGTGAAGCCCATGCGTTTCAGGCATGGGCTTCGTTTACTGCAACCCCGGCTCTTTCGGCTGGGGCATTCGGCTATTCGCCGTTACGGAGTACTACACGGTAATCTCAAGAAATATTCCCATTGAAAATTGCCATAGAATCTCCAGCAGCGCAGCAGGTACAACCACTTAGTGCCGGGCTTGCTGCAAACCACAACACGGCTTCAGCTTATCACTCCGGCAGAAAAAAACCAGCCGGTTAACGCCGGAAAATCACATTTCCGCCAGCCGGGACCTTCGATACCGGGACGTAGGCAACCGCCCCCGGGGTAGCCTGAACATGCGCCACAACGGCGTCCACGTCGGGCAGCACTTCCGGTGGCGCCCCCTTGCCGACATATCGCCGAACCAGCCAATACCCGGTGTACTGTTCTTCGCTCTGACCCAGAACCGTCGCCAGGAATTTCTCGCGTAACGGGTGCCCCACCGGGTAATTGACGGGCGTTGCCGAGTGCTCGCCAATGGAAACGACCCGCCCGGTGTACAAGCGCTGCAGCGTAGACAGCTCGGTCTTCGGCAGGCTGCCATGCCCGATGACGACAAGCGCCTCCTGCGCCAGACCCAGGCCTGGCAGCCAGATGAGCAGAAGGATGAAGAGTCGGCGCATTGACCCGCTCAGAAGGTGAAGTTATAGGAAAGGGAAAAAACGTTGATGCTCTTGTCCGAACTGTCGCCGCCCGACGGCGCATCGACCAGACTCGACGCGACACCGGTATTCGCCTGCGACCATTCGGCCTTGAGCAGTGACGTCGGCGTCAAACGATAGGTGGTACCCAAGGCCACCGTCGATTGATCGTAGGGGACGATAATGTCGGCAAGGAACTTTTGCGATGCAGCATAGGGAGATGGGACGACATTGCCGTTAATAGCCTGATATTTGGCCAGCGCCGAATCCCTCGATTTCGCAATGGCGTAATAAACATAAGGCGTCCAGGCCCCCATGCGCTTCGACAGCGAGAGGTACCCCCCCCAACGATTCAGCCCCTCGCTCGCACTATCCAGCTTGATCCACGCATACTCGCCGCTCAGTCTGACTTTTGCCGGTAAAAGGATGCTGGCCCCGGCCGTGAACAGCGGAATAATGACCTTGTCTTCACCACCGATAGCGAAGCGATAGATCCCGCCAACATTGACGATAGGCGTCCCGATCTTGGCGCCGTCACGCGATGCTTCAACACGATGGGCGCCGATGCGGAAAATATTGTCGAGGCTGCGCGCCGTGAGAACCAGGCCTGCACTCTTGATGTTGTAAGTCAGGAACCAGCTTCCGGGAGCGCTCTGATCGGGAGTCATTTCGCGACCGTAATACCGCCAGCTGGTCTCAACCTTGCCGGCATAGGCTTCGGCGATCCAGTCCATGCTCTCGCCAAACCAGGTCTTGCTGACGCCCAGCCCGACCAGGTCGGTCAAGGGCGAAATCGAATACACCTCCTGCGGCAGACGGGCAAAATCGAAGGTGGCGCCAACGTCGTTGTTTTCAGTGTTGAGCATCAAGGGCAGGCGTATCTTGCCGGCACGAATCAGCCAGTCGTCGCTCGGTCGCCATGACAGGAAGGCCCAGGCCAGAGAGGCCTGCCAGTCGGTATCGTCATGATCAGATGGCGCCAGCTTGGCCTGGACCGTCACGCTCCACTGTTGCGACAGACGGGCATCGAGCTGGCCGCCGAGTATGGTGTCACGTTTGAACGTTCCACCATTGTCGATAAAGCGCTGATAGTTGTAGGACTGGTCGGAGATGGCGAAACCGACAGTTCCAAAGCCCGACCAGGTCAGATCGAGCGCCTGAACCGGCAGGGCCAGCGTAGCCAGAAGAGGGAACAGCGCGACATTGGGTATTTTCGGGGACATATCAGCAATTCTTGTTTGTCATGGCCTATTACTCATCGGCCAGCTTGATGGCAATCTCGGCAAATGCGCCTTCCAGAGTCAAGAAGGCATCAATCAGCAAGGGGTCGAAATGCTTGGCGCGGCCTTCGCGCAATATTTCGACCGCTTCGGCATGATCGAAGGCGCGCTTGTAGGGCCGGCGGGAACGTAAGGCATCGTATACATCGGCAACCGCCATCAGCCTGGCCGGCAAGGGGATGGCTTCGCCGGCCAGCCGGTCCGGATAACCGGTTCCATCCCAGCGCTCGTGATGGCTGCGGGCGATCTGTGCTGCGTAGATCAGCATGAGATTCTCCTCCCCCAATTCGTGCTGCGAACGCAACAACATTCCCTCGCCCTTGATGGAATGCGTTTTCATGATTTCGAATTCTTCCGGGGTATGCTTTCCCGGCTTGAGAAGGATGTGATCGGGAATGGCGATCTTGCCGATGTCGTGCAGCGGAGCCGCCTTGGCAATCTGGTCGATATGCTCCGGCGTCAGGAAGGCGCGGTCGCGGTCCTGTTCGCTGAGATACTCGGCCAACAAGCGGACGTAATCCTGGGTCCGGCGGATATGGTTGCCGGTGCATTCGTCGCGGAATTCGGCCAGCGACACCATGACCCGTATCGACGCCTCCTGGAGGCGCAGGACTTCGTTGACCCGGCGCTCGACTTCGCTTTCCAGCCAGGCGCTCTTGTCTTCGAGGAAAGTTTGCCAGGTCCGGATTTGCAGATGAGTCCGCACACGCGCCAGGACAACGGAGGGCGCGATCGGTTTGCGAATGAAATCCACCGCCCCCATGGCCAGTCCGTACTCCTCGTCGTCGGCACCCGCCTTGGCGGTCAGGAAGATCACTGGCGTCCCGGCCGTTGCCGGATCTGCCTTCAAGCGTTTGCAAACCTCGTAGCCATCCATCTCCGGCATCATGATGTCGAGCAGGATGAGATCAGGCCGCGCACTGGCGGCCAGCTCCAGCCCCTTGGCTCCGCCGTTGGCCAGCTTTACCCGGTAGTGGGTACGCAGCAACTGATTGAGCAGGCTGAGATTGGCCGGGGTATCGTCGATCACCAGTATCGTTGCGCTGTTTCTCATTACTGCCCGCCCCCTCCGGAGTTTGCGCTGTCCAGAATATGCAACGCCTGATCAAAATCCCACTGCCCGATGGCATGGTCGATGGCCGCTACCTGACGCGGCGAATACAGCCCGACCAATCGCCCCTTGTTGATGCGCCAAACCTCCTCGGCCTCGCCATCCCCGCCACCCAACTGATCGCGTAACACGGCCAGCACAACCTCAATCGGCCGCTCGTCGGCAACGCTGACCGACTCCGGCACAACCGCGGGAATCCGGTCAAGGCCGGCCAGCAATGCCTGCAATTGGGCGTCGACCTCGGCAATCTCGCCGAAAGGTTCGACGATACCGCCTTTAATGACACTTTCAAGATCATACAGGGCCGACTGCAAACGCCCCATGGCGAAAGTCCCGGCCAGTCCCTTCAGCGAATGCACCTGACGCTGCGCTCCCTCGAGATCACCTTGAGTCAATGCGGCATCCAGCTTTTCGCACCAGCCGCGGGTATCTTCGGCAAAACGCTGCAGGGTTCGCGCCAGAAAAGGGAGCCGACCGGCGAAACGACGCAGAAGCATCGCCGAGTCGACTTGCGGAACAGCCGTAATGGCGGCGACAAAAGCGCGATCGGCATTCGCCGCCCCCGCTGGCGGAAACGGTTGGCCGGCCACGCCCCGCCAATAAGGTTGCACCATGGCCAGCAACTCCTCGGGCTCGAAAGGCTTGGCGATATAGCCATTGACCCCCATCGCCAGCCCATCCTTCATGCCCTGGCCGGCCACATGCGCCGTCATCGCAATGATCGGCAAATCCTGGAAGGCTTCATTCTCGCGCAGGCGGCGGGTAGCCTCCCGACCATCCATGATCGGCATCTCGAGGTCCATCAAGACCAGCGCGTAGTGGTCTGCGCCTTCGGCGGACAAGGTATCCAGTGCGATTTTCCCGTTGGCCGCGACATCCACGCTCGCTCCCCAGCCCCTGAGAATTTCCCCCGCCACCTGCTGATTGAGTTCATTGTCCTCGACCAGCAGTATCGACATTCCCTGCAGACAACCAGGATGCGGAATCAGATGCTCGAGCCTGGCAACCGGCTCCATTGCCTTGCCCGATCCGCAAATGTGGCGCACGACGTTTGGCAACAGGGGCTTCTGCACCACCTCGGCAATACCGGCGTGGTCTACCTCCTGACGCAACAACGAAGCATCGGCCACTGACACGACGAGCGTCCTGTCCGGCAGGGAAAGTCCTCGTGACTGAAGGGCTTCGATGAGTTCGCCGCCAGACAGGTCTGGCATCAGCCAATCAAGCAGCAACAGGTCATACCGAGGGCCTTCCTTGCCGGCTCGGGTCAGGCGCGCCAAGGCATCCAGTCCGCCTTGGGACTGATCGACCACCGCACACCCCATCGCCTTCAGCATCGCCACCATGCTTTCCCGCGCCGGAGGATAGTCATCGACAACCAGCGCCCGCTGACACTCGATCAGCGGTGGCGCATCTTCACCCTCACCGGCGGACGACTCAAGCGGCAACTGCAAGGCGAAATGAAAGGCTGTGCCACGGTCAACCTCGCTTTCGACCCTGATTTCACTGCCCATTGCCGCCAGCAGGCGTTTGGAAATCGCCAGCCCCAGGCCCGATCCACCGTAGCGTCGGGTGGTCGAGCCATCGGCCTGGGAGAACTCCTGGAACAGGCGTCCGATCTGTTCATGCGTCATGCCGATGCCGGTATCTTCAACCCGGCAGACGAAGGTCGATGTCAGCTTGTCGCTTGAACGCTCGCTGATGACCAGGCGGACATGCCCCTTTTCCGTGAACTTGACGGCATTGGAGAGCAGGTTGATGAGGACCTGCCCCAGGCGCAAGGGGTCGCCGACCAGATGGTGCAGATTTCTGGCCGGCTGGAAATCGGCGATCAGTTCGATGTCTCTGCCCTCGGCTCGTTGCTGCACCATGAAAAGCGCGTTCTGGACGACGAGCTCGAGATCGAAGGGAACGGCCTCGAGTTCGACCTTGCCGGCTTCGATTTTCGAAAAGTCGAGGACGTCGTTGAGTATCCCGAGCAACGAGCGGGCGGCCGTGTGAATCTTCGAAACATAGTCGTGCTGCCGTGGCGGCAGACCGGACTTGAGAGCCAGATAAGCCATGCCGAGGATGGCATTCATCGGGGTCCGGATTTCATGACTCATATTGGCCAGGAATATCGATTTCGCTTCGGCCGCCACCTCGGCCCGCGCCCGCGCCTGGCGCAAGGAACGCTGGACCAGTTCGCGCTGCGCGATGTCGGCCTCGATGGCCGCCGCCATGCTGTCGATGGTCGCCGCCAGAGCCCGCACCTCCTCGACCCCCTTGAGGTCGCCGACACGTTCGCTGAACGATTTTTCGGACAGCGCCGTCGCGGTCCGGTGCAAGGCGGTCAGCGGCGCCAGCAAGTGCCTTTTCAGGTAACCGTAGCTGAAGACCATGACGACACCGGCGCCAAGGAGCAGGAGCAGTGCGGCGATGATCCAGCGCAATAAGTGCTCGCCGGCCTGCTCCAGATTCTGCGTCGTGCGCTGGGCGACCTGACGGGCCAGTTCGTCGACGGCAATGGCCAACTCGGCGCGCAGTTTCAGGTAGTGCGCTTCGTGCAGCAGGGCGTTGGCGAAATCGCGCTGCGGCTCCGCTTCCGATACAAATTCGCGCTTGACCGGATCATACAAGCCTTGTGTCGCGGCAAAAGCGACCTGCTCGACCTGCTTCATCTGGTCGGAAATCAGGAAAACCTTGCGGAGAATGGCGATCTCGCGCTGATCGAAACCGAGCATGTTGGTCCGCTCGGCGAGCGCCACGCCGGTGCCGGGCGGTGGTGGCAGGTAGGCTATCGAGCCGCCGATAACCTGCTCCCAATAGGTTTCCGGCACGGCATCCGGGGCTTTTTTCGTACCCTCGCGGATGGCCAGGATGTCGTAGTAATAAATGAGGTAGCGTGGATTGGCCGTGCTGACGTAGGAGCTGACGAGCCTGCTGAGCAGGTCCACCTCGTGGCGAACCGAGCCCATGAGCGCCATTGAATCCTGCCGGTGGCGGACGGCGGATTGGGCATCATCGTAGGCTGATAGGGCGCCCAGCGTCGCACCGGCGATCAGGGTGAGGACGCCGGCAAGCGCCAGCAAAACGCTGAAAAAGGCTTTTCGCAGGTTCATCTATGGAAAACGCAACAAGGCATCACTGCGGACTTCGAATTCTTGAAGCCAAGGCATTGACGGCAACCCCTTGAACGCCCCTCCTGTCATATATTGTTTCAATTTGCATCATATTCCAGTTCGCATATATTTTGGCGCTTCGATTCCCTTCCATGCATGCTTCGATTGGCCAAACCGGATCAATCGGTCAGAATAGCAACATCGCCCCAACCGCTTAGGTCCATGGACAATCTGATCAAGGACACCGCAACGCTGGAGCTCTTCTGCTGGCTGGAACCCGGCGCCGAGCTGCCGGGCTACCGACGCCGGGCGACCAGTTGCTGTCGGTGCAGAACTACTTTGCCGAATACCACCTGGAGTATTTCCGCCAGCGTCGCTACAACCATTTCCCGAGCCGACTGCATGCCCTGCTCCAGTTTGCCACGCGGACCGATGCGACGACTTTCCGCCTCAAGCACCCGCAAAAGGTCTTTGGCAAGAACCTGGCTTGCTCGCGGACCAAGGGCGCCTACATCTGCTCCTTCCACGATGCCAGCTGGCTCGACTATCTGCGCCTGCCGCACAGCCTGTCGCTCAGCGCGCTCGACGAAGTGGCCGACCACTATTGGTCCGGCCGCACCGTCGAAGAGATCGGCCTGACCTTCATGAACGAGCCGTGGCAGGAGCCGCCGGTGATCGAGGCGCTCTACCAGGGCGCCCTTGAGCCGGTCTGGGGCCATGAACAATCCGGCTGGCTGCCCGGTTTTCGATAGGAGACGCCATGCGTCGCGTTGCCATCATCCTTGCCGTCATTGTCGTCATCGGGCTTGGCCTGTTCTTTTTCACCCGGCCGAAGCCGATCCCGGTGGTGCTCAAGGAAGTGGCCGCCGGCAAGGTCGAGGCGACACTGGCCAACACCCGCGCCGGCACGGTCGAGGCCTGCCAGCGGACCAAGCTGTCGACGATCATCGGCGGCCGCATCGAGTACCTCGGCGTCAAGGAAGGCGACAAGGTCAAGAAGGGCCAGTTGCTGCTCAAGCTGTGGAACGACGACCAGCAGGCCAATGCGGCGCTGGCCCGGGCGCAGATCACCTTGAGCGCCAAGCGGGGCGAGGAAGCCTGCATTGCTGCGGTCAACGCCGAAAAAGAGGCAAAACGACAATCGGAGCTGCGCGCCAAAGGCTTCGTGTCGACGAGCAAGGAAGAGGCGGCGCGCACCGAAGCCGAGGTTCGCCGTGCCGCCTGCACGACGGCCAAGGCTGACGTTGCCCAGGCCGAAGCCAAGTTCAGGGCAACCCGTGTCGAGCAGGGCCGTGTCGCGCTCTACGCCCCGTTCGACGGCATTGTCGCCAAGATCGTCGGCGAACTCGGCGAATACTCGACGCCGTCGCCGCCGGGCGTACCGACGCCGCCGGCCATCGACCTGATCGACGACTCCTGTCTCTATGTCAACGCACCGATGGACGAGGTCGACGCGCCGAAGATCCAGGTCGGCCAGCCCGTGCGCATCACGCTCGACGCGCTGCCGGGCAAGGTTCTTCCCGGCAAGGTGCAGCGTGTTGCACCCTATGTTTCGGCCGTCGAAAAGCAGGCGCGCACCGTCGACATCGAGGTCGATTTCGACAAACCGGCCGAGGCCGGCAAGCTGCTCGTCGGCTACAGCGCCGACGTCGAGATCATCCTTGCCGGCCGCGACAACGTCCTGCGCATCCCGACCGCGGCCATCCAGGAGGGCGGCAAGGTGCTGGTTTTCAATGCCGACAGCGGCAAGCTCGATGAGCGCACGATCAAGGCCGGGCTGGCCAACTGGGAGTACACCGAGGTGCTGGAAGGCTTGAGCGCCGGCGAACGCATCGTCACCTCGCTCGACAAGGAAGGCGTCAAGGCCGGCGCCAAGGTCACGCCGGACGAAAAAGCGAAGTAGGCGCATGGCGCTGATCGAACTTTCCGGCATCGAACGTCGCTTCCTGCTCGGCGACACGACGGTGCACGCGCTGGCCGGGCTGGATTTGCAGATCAATGCGGGCGAATACGTCGCCGTGATGGGACCATCCGGCTCGGGAAAATCGACGCTGCTCAATCTCCTCGGCCTGCTCGACCGTCCCAACGAAGGCACCTACAAACTCGAAGGCCGTGACGTCACGACGCTGTCGCCCGACGAGCAGGCAACCGTGCGCAGCACGCGCATCGGTTTCGTTTTCCAGAGCTTTCACCTCGTGCCACGGCTGACGGCGGCCGAAAACATTGCCTTGCCGATGACGCTGGCCGGCATCCCGGCGGCCGAGCGCAACAAGCGCGTCGCCCAGGCGCTCAAGGATTTCGGCCTGGAAAACCGGGCCGACCACAAGCCGGACCAGCTTTCTGGCGGCCAGCGCCAGCGCGTCGCCATCGCCCGCGCCACGATCATGCAGCCGGCGCTGATCCTGGCCGACGAGCCGACCGGCAATCTCGACCGCCATACCGGCGAAGAGGTGGTCAATCTGCTCGAGGCGCTCAATGCCAAAGGCGTCACGTTGATCGTCGTCACCCACGATCAAGGCATGGGCGCCCGCGCCCGGCGCCAGTTGGTGATGGAGGATGGGCGGTTGAAGACGGATTCGCTGCAGACGCCCATTTCAAATTTGGCCGAAATTTCCGGTTGACCGTAGGAATGAGCGCCAAGGCAACCTCATGCGCCTGACCGACACCCTGCGCTTCGCCCGGGATGCCGCCACCGGCTACCCGATGCGCACGACGCTCTCCGTGCTCGCCATGTCGATCGGCGTCGCCGCCGTCGTCATCCTGACCGCCCTCGGCGACGGCGCACGGCGCTACGTCGTCGGCCAGTTTTCCTCCCTCGGCACCAACCTGATCATCGTCCTGCCTGGCCGTTCGGGCACCGGCGGCTTCAATCCGGCCAACGCCATCACCAGCACGCCGCGCGACCTGACCATCGATGACGCCGGCAGCCTGCGTCGCCTGCCCGGCGCCCGGCGCGTCGCCCCGCTCGCCGTCGGCACCTCGGAAATCAACTACGGCGGCAAGCTGCGCGAAGTGATGGTCGCCGGCTCGACAGCCGAATTCATCCCGATCCGCAATTTCGAGTTGGCCCAGGGACAAGGGCTGCCGGAAGAAGACTGGAATCGCGGCTCATCGGTCGCCGTCATCGGCGCCAAGATCCGTGAGGAAATGTTCGGCGCCAACCCGGCCATCGGCCAGCTCGTCCGCGTCGGCGACCGCCGGCTGCGCGTCGTCGGCGTCCTCAAATCGACCGGCCAGGGGCTGGGCATGAATACCGACGAACTGGTCATCGTCCCCGTTTCGCTGGCCCAGGCCATGTTCAATTCGAACACGCTGTTCCGCATCATGATCGAGGCCAACAGCCGCGACGCCATCCCGGGCACCAAGGACCAAGTGATGGAAACCCTCAAACAGCGCCACCGCGGCGAGGAGGACGTCACCGTCATCACCCAGGACGCCGTGCTCGCCACCTTCGACAAGCTGCTCGGCGCGCTGACCCTGGCCGTCGCCGGCATCGCCGCGATCAGTCTGGCCGTCGCCGGTATTCTGGTCATGAACGTCATGCTCGTCGCCGTCACCCAGCGCACCGGCGAAATCGGCCTACTCAAGGCGCTTGGCGCCACCGCCCGAACCATCCGCCTCGCCTTCCTGGCCGAAGCCGCGATGCTCTCCGCCGTCGGCGCGCTGGTTGGCTACCTGCTCGGCCAGCTTGGCGCCTTTGCGCTGCGCCAAGCCTTCCCGGTCTTTCCGGCCTATCCGCCCGACTGGGCGGTCATCGCCGGCCTGAGCACGGCGCTCGCCACCGGCCTCATCTTCGGCGTCATGCCTGCCCGCCGCGCCGCCCGGCTCGACCCGGTACAAGCGCTCATGAAGCACTAGCCATGCTCGCCGCCGACTCCCTCCAACTCGCCGTCCGCGCCATCACCGCCCAGCGCCTGCGCAGCTTCCTGACCCTGCTCGGCATCGCCGTCGGCATCGCGGCGGTCATCCTGCTCACCTCGATCGGTGAAGGCATCCACCGTTTCGTCCTCGGCGAGTTCACCCAGTTCGGCACCAACGTCATCGCCGTCGCCCCGGGCAAAACCAAAACCGGCGGTTCGCCCTCCGGCCTGCCGTCGAGCGCCCGGCCGCTGTCGCTCGACGACGCCAAATCGCTCGAACGCCTGCCGCACATCGTCGCCGTGACGCCCAACGTGCGCGGCAACGCCGAAGTCGAAGGCAATGGCCGGACACGGCGGACGCTGATCTACGGCGTCAATTCCAAATTACCGCTTATTTACCGGTCGACCGTGCAAAGCGGCCAATTCCTGCCGGCCGACGATGAGGGTAGCGCCCGCGCCTTCGTCGTCCTCGGCTCCAAGCTCAAAACCGAGTTGTTCGGCAGCGAAAACCCGCTCGGTCAGCGCCTGCGCGTCGGCGGCCTGCATTTCCGGATCATCGGCGTGCTGGCGCCAAAGGGGCAATTCCTCGGCATCGACCTCGACGACACCGCCTTCGTGCCGACCGCCCGCGCCCAGGAGTTGTTCAACCGCGAAGGCGTCGATGAAATCAACATCGCCGCCGAGGAAGGCATCCCGTCCGCCCTCGTCGCCAGCCGCGTCAAGACGCACCTGATCGACCGCCACGGCCGCGAGGATTTCACCATCGTCACGCAGGAAGAGATGCTCAAAACGCTGTCCAACATCCTCAATGTCCTGACCATGGCCGTCGGCGCGCTCGGCGGCATTTCGCTGCTGGTCGGCGGCGTCGGCATCGTCACCATCATGACCATCGCCGTCACCGAGCGCACCGGCGAAATCGGCCTGCTCGTCGCCCTCGGCGCGCCGCGGCGGACCATCCTCGCCCTCTTCCTCGGCGAAGCTGTCGCCCTCTCGGCGCTCGGTGGGCTGTTCGGGCTGATCCTCGGCATCGGCCTCGCCCAGCTCATCCACCTCGCCCTGCCCGCCTTGCCGGTGCACACGCCACTCAGTTTCGTCCTGCTCGCCGAAGGCATCGCCATCGCCATCGGCCTCGCCGCCGGTGTCCTGCCGGCTCGCAACGCGGCCCGCCTCGACCCGGTCGAAGCATTGCGGACAGAGTGACGTGCTAAAGTTCTGCCTCCAATTTCAATAAACCACGCAAGGAGCCCAGCAATGGCGTATCACATCGACCAACTGCAACCCGGCATGTCCGCCAGCACAGCCAAGACCGTCACCGAAGCCGACATCATCCTGTTCGCCGGCATTTCGACCGACGTCAATCCGGCCCACCTCGACGAGGAATACGCCAAGACCACCATGTTCGGCGGCCGCATCGCCCACGGCATGCTGTCGGCCGGCTTCATCTCCGCCGTGCTCGCCAACAAGCTGCCCGGCGCCGGCACCATCTACCTGTCGCAAACGCTCAAGTTCAAGGCCCCGGTTCGCCCCGGCGACACCGTGACCGCCACCGTCACCGTCAAGGAAGTCAATGTCGCCAAGAACCGCGTGGTGCTCGACACCGTATGCACGGTCGGCGGCAAGGTTGTCATCGAAGGCGAATGCCAGATGATGCCGCCCGTCCGCGCAGCGGCACCGACCGGCACCGCCTGATTTTCGGCAAGCGCCAATAAAAACGCCGGCCCGGTTAAAAACCGGCCGGCGTTTTTTGTTTCTCTAAGGTCAACCGGGATTGCTACGGTCAACCGGGGAAAATGGCCAAAATCAAAATGCCTCGTCAGCCCGCAAAAACCGCCACTGACCAATTTCCAGCTCGCCCAGCTTGACCCGACCAATGCGCACCCGCTTCAGGCCGATGACGCGCAAGCCGACCAGCTCGCACATCCGGCGGATCTGGCGCTTCTTGCCTTCCTTCAGAATGAAGTGCAACTGGTCCTCATTGAGTTGCTTGACCCGCGCCGGCTTGAGCGCCTGACCGTCGAGCTCCAGGCCGTGGTTGAGCAAATCCAGCCCGCCCTTGATCATCTGACCGGCCACCCGCACCAGATATTCCTTCTCAACCTGGCTGTCGTCGCCGATCAGCTTCTTGGCAACGCGACCATCCTGCGTCAGCACCAGCAAGCCGGTCGAATCGATGTCGAGCCGACCGGACGGCGCCAGACTGCGCAGCATCCACGGTTTGAACTCCGGGTCGCCCGACTGCTTGACCTGATTTTCCGGGGTGATCAGCGTGATTGCCGGTGTAAAGCCCGGCTCCGGCTGGCCGGAAACATAACCGACCGGCTTGTTGAGCAGCACCGTCACCTGCTTGGCCTGATCGAACTTCGCCTCTTTCGAGATCGAAACCTGGGCATCCGGATCGATGCGCGAACCCAGTTCGCTGACCCGCTCGCCATCGACAAACACCCAGCCGCGCTCGATCCACAAATCCGCCTCGCGCCGCGAACACATGCCGCGCTCCGACATCACCTTGGACAGACGCACGCCCTCCGGCGGCGGGCCATCACGGACGACCGGCGGACGAACCACCGGCGCCGGCTTGGCCGCCCGCTCGGGACGATCCGCCTTGACGCTCCACTCAGTCGGCGCAGCCGGCGCAACCGGCACTGCCTTCGGTGCCGACGGCTTCCTCAGCGCAGAACCGCCACGCAGCGGCTTCTTGTTGATCGCCCGCGGCGACGGCGTCGCCGAGCGACGAACGCCCAGCGTCCCTTCCGGCAAGGCCGGCGCCTCTTCACTTACTTCAACCGGCGTTTCCGCGCGCTCAGCCCGCGCCGGAGCAGCCTCGACCGATTTCGATTTTGGCCGCTTTTCCGGGTTGACCGTAGCATCGCGCCGCAACGCCTTTTTGGGCTCGACTTCAGCCGCCGGGGCGTCCGGCTTGCGCCATTTCGCCCACGGATCGTCCGCCGCAGCCTCGTCTGACGGCCGCTTCGGACGGGAATCCCTGTCGGAACCGCTCATCGCAGACCGAGGAGTTCAACCTCGAAAACCAGCGTTGCATTCGGCGGAATCACGCCACCAGCACCGCGCGCGCCGTAACCCAGATGCGGCGGAATGGTCAGCTTCCGCGTGCCGCCAATCTTCATGCCCTGGACGCCCTCGTCCCAGCCGCCGATAACCTGGCGCATGCCGAGCGAAAACTCGAACGGGTCGTTGCGGTCCTTGCTCGAATCGAACTTGCTGCCATTGGTCAGCCAGCCCGTGTAATGCACGGTAACCTGCTGGCCGGCCTTGGCCTCGGCGCCTTCGCCAACAACGGTATCTTCATAGACCAGCCCGGAGGCGGTGGTGATTTCAGCCATGGGAACTCCTTTTTTCAAAGACCGGCAGTTTACCACACCCCCTCGACAAGGCTTTGACTTCTCAACGAATTTCCGTATAATGCGCGGTTCTTTGTAGCACCCTTTAGATTTATTTTCGGAGTCCAACCCATGTATGCGGTCATAAAAACCGGCGGTAAGCAGTAT
>PHCH01000058.1 GCA_002840785.1 Betaproteobacteria bacterium HGW-Betaproteobacteria-4
CCCACAGGTCGAGAACGGTACGATTCATCAGGCTCCCCGGAACATGAACGAGGTTAGAACAAAGTCCAGCGCCAGAACGGTCAGCACTGAAGTCACCACGGTACGCGTAATGGCACGCGAGACGCCCTCGGCCGTCGGCACCGAGTCATAACCTTCAAAAACGGCAATCAGCGAGACAGCAATCCCGAAGACAAAGCTTTTCACCACGCCATTCCAGATGTCGTAGCGAAAATCGACGCTGGCCTGCATCTGCGACCAGTAGGAGCCGTCATCGACGCCAATGACGACAACCCCGATCAACCAGCCGCCAAGAACGCCCATGGCGGAAAAAATCGCCGCCAGCAGCGGCATCGAGATGACCCCGCCCCAGAAACGCGGCGCCACGACACGAGCGATCGGATTGACCGCCATCATGTCCATCGCCTTGAGCTGTTCGGTTGCTTTCATCAACCCGATTTCGGCGGTGACCGACGACCCCGCCCGCGAGGCAAAAAAGATGGCCGCCAGAACCGGCCCCAATTCGCGGGTCAGCGAGAGAGCGACCAGCGTGCCAAGCGCCTCCGTGGAGCCGAAGCGCTGCAGGATCTCGTAGCCCTGCAGGCCGAGCACCAGGCCGACAAACAGACCGGAAACCATAATGATGAGCAGCGACAGGACGCCGCTGAAATAGATTTCGCGCAAAGTCAGGGGCAAGCGACGGAAAGAAGACCCTGAGTGCATCAGCACGGCCCACAGGAACCGGGTGGCAAAACCCAGGCGCCAGACACGGTCCACCGTCGCGTGGCCGAGCCGCCGAATGATGGAAGCCGGGTCAAACATGCGAAACCGTACCTAGGAACTGATCACGCAGCGACTGAGCAGGATAATCAAAATGAACGGGGCCATCCGCTTCGGCATGAACAAACTGGTGCACAAAAGGATGATCGGAAGAGCGAATCTCGTCTGGCGTACCTTCGGCAACGACGCGCCCGCCGTTCATGAAGTAGATGTAATCGACGATCTGCAGGGATTCCTGAATATCGTGGGTCACCATGATCGACGTGGCGCCCAGCGCATCGTTCAACCTGCGGATCAACTGGCCAATCACGCCCAGCGCGATGGGGTCGAGCCCGGTAAACGGCTCGTCGTACATCACCAGCATCGGGTCCAGTGCCAGGGCGCGGGCCAGCGCCACCCGCCGGGCCATACCCCCCGACAACTCACCCGGCATCAAATTGGCGGCGCCGCGCAAACCGACGGCCTCAAGCTTCATGAGCACCAGATCGCGAATCATTTCGTCCGACATATCGGTGTGTTCGCGCATGGGAAAAGCGACGTTCTCGAAAACCGACATATCGGTAAACAGTGCTCCGAACTGGAAAAGCATGCCCATCCGGCGACGCAAGCGATACAGATCGGCCTCGGCCATGCCGCAAACCTGGTGTTTTTCGAGGCGAACGCGACCGCCGGTCGGCCGCAATTGGCCACCGATACAACGCAACAGCGTCGTTTTGCCACAGCCGGAACCGCCCATGATGGCCACCACCTTGCCGCGCGGAATCCTCATGTTGATTCCCGCCAGCACCGGCTTGCCATCGTAGGCAAATTGAAGCTCCTCGATATCGACCAGGATGTCGTCGGACAAAGCCAATCCCCAGAAAAAAGTCGGCCGATTTTAGCAGAAACCCCCACGGTCACCGGGAAACGACAAGGCTATAATCGGTAAAATTTCACACAGGATGTTGTGCTCTTGTCATTTGCCAAGCCACTGTTGTTGATAGTCGATGACGATTCGCTGATCAGTGAATCGCTCAGCTTCGCCTTGGCGCAGGAATATGACGTCCTCACCAGCCACTCCAGGACGCACGCCCTGGCTCTGCTTCGGCAACTCAGGCAACCGCCGCAA
This sequence comes from Betaproteobacteria bacterium HGW-Betaproteobacteria-4, assembly GCA_002840785.1. Taxonomy (GTDB): domain Bacteria; phylum Pseudomonadota; class Gammaproteobacteria; order Burkholderiales; family Rhodocyclaceae; genus Azonexus. The sequence continues at coordinate 1,886 of PHCH01000058.1, forward strand.
CTGGCCCTGGTCGACCTCGGCCTCCCCCCGCTTCCCCACCGTCCTGACGAGGGTTTTGCCCTGATTGGCGACCTGCTGGCCCTGTCGCCCGACATGAAAATAATCGTCCTCTCCGGCCAGAGCGACGAAAGCAATGCCCGCCATGCCCGCACGCTGGGCGCAGTCGATTTCGTCGCCAAGCCCTGCGACCCCGGTCGACTGACCGAGCTTTTCCGCCAGGCCCTGCGTTTTGGCAACGACACGCCATCAACGCCAGCCGGTGGATTGATCGGCGAAAGCCTGCCCATGCAGCGCCTCCGCCTGCAACTCGGGCAATACGCCAATCTGGCCTACACGGTCTTGATCGAAGGGGAATCAGGCAGCGGCAAGGACATCGTCGCCAGTCACTACCTGCACCGCCTCACCGAGCGCCAGGACAAACCTTTCCTTGCCCTGAACTGCGCGGCCATTTCGCCGACACTCCTGGAGCCAACGCTTTTCGGCTACGCCAAGGGGGCCTTTACCGGCGCCAACAGCGCCAAATCCGGTTATTTCGAAGATGCCGACAGCGGCACCCTCTTCCTCGACGAAATCGGCGAGCTGCCGCTCGATTTGCAACCCAAGCTCCTGCGCGTCCTTGAAAACGGCGAATACCAGCGCGTCGGCGAAACGCAGACCCGGGTCTCCACGGCGCGCATCGTGGCGGCCACCAATCGCGACCTGCGCCAAGAAATGCGCGCCGGCCGATTCCGGGCTGACCTTTTCCATCGAATTTCCGTGTTCACCGTAGCAGTACCGCCGCTCCGGGAAACCGGCCTCGACCGCCTGCTGCTGCTCGAACATTTCCGGAAGAGCTGCGCCGCCAGCGCCCACGCCGAGCCGTTTCAGCTCGCCCCGGCCGCCCAGTCGCTGTGGCTGGACTACGGCTTTCCCGGCAATGTGCGCGAACTGCGCAATATCGTCATCCGCCTGACCGCCCGCTACCCCGGCCAGACAATTTCCGCCGAGCAATTGCGCGCCGAGCTCGACCACTTCGACAGCACCGAATCCCTTGCCGGAACGACCGGGCTTTCCGCCGGTGACCTTGACGAGGCCAAACACGCGGCCCGCCAGCATCTCGACAAGACCGCCCGGCTCAATCTCGACGCCACCCTCGAACTCTGGCAACGCGGCTACATCGAAGCGGCCATTGAACTGAGTGGTGGCAACATGAGCGAAGCCGCCCGCCGCCTCGGCATCAACCGGACGACGCTCTACAACCGCATGGAAAGCTGGACCCGCCGATGAGTCTGTATCTCGAATATTTCGGCCTGCGCGAGCCACCGTTCCGCATTACGCCGCACACCGACTTTTTCTTTACTGGCGCCAACCGCGGTCCGACGCTCGACGCCCTGATCTACGCCATCACCCAGGATGAAGGCATCGTCAAGGTTACCGGCGAGGTGGGCAGCGGCAAGACCATGCTTTGCCGGATGTTGCTCGAGCGCCTGCCCGAAAATGTCGAAACACTCTATCTGGCGAATCCGTCACTCTCCCGACAGGAAATTCTCGGCGCCATTGCCGACGAACTTGGCATTCCCACCGACGGCAAGGCCACCCACTCGCTGACCCGCGCCCTGCAGGACGCCTTGATCACCCGTTACGGCCAAGGCAAGCGGGTCGTGTTGCTGATCGACGAGGCGCATGCCATGCCGGCCGAGTCGCTTGAAGAAATCCGCCTGCTCTCCAACCTCGAATCGAAAGCCACGAAGCTGCTGCAGATCGCCCTCTTCGCCCAACCCGAACTCGACGAGCGTCTGGCCGCCACCGACATGCGCCAGCTACGCGAGCGCATCACCCAGCATTTCAACCTGACACCGCTCAAGCAGGACGACGTTGCAGCCTACATCGAGTTCCGCCTGCGCGCTGCCGGCTATCGCGGCCCCAATCCGTTCACCGCCGAAGCCGTAACGACGATTGCCAAGGTTTCCGAAGGCCTGTCGCGACGCATCAATATCGTCGCCGACAAGGCACTACTCGCCGCCTATTCGAGCGGCACTCACCAGGTGGGCGGTGCCGAGATCAAACTGGCGGCGCAGGATGCGCGTTTCTCTCCTTTGCAGCCAAAGACACCTTTCAACCCCAAGCCCCTGCTTTGGGGAGCAGGTGGCGCCGGCATGGGGGCACTGCTGATCGCGCTGACCATGGGCGCACAGTCGCCCCCCCAGCCCGGCCCGGCAACACCCTCCCAAGCCCCACAAGCCTTGCCCGCCCAGACCCTCCCGCCAAACGAACCCGTCAAGCAACCGGCGAGCTTGCGCCCGGATACGCAAACATCGGCCGGCCCCTCGGACAAAATTCGCTTCTCCACCATGACTCGCCAGCATTTTGGGCAGTACGAGCAGTGGATCGAAACCGTTCCAAACAATCATTACTTCATTCAGTTGCTCGCCACCGATGCCTTCCATACCGGCGAAATAGAAGGCTTCCTGGCCCGGGCGACTGAGGCGCTCGATCCATCCCAAATACGAGCCTATCGCTCCAGCCTGTCCGGACGCGACCGGGTCGGGGTAATTTACGGCGATTTCACCAGCCGGGAAGAAGCCGTTGAAGCCATGCGGACACTGCCAGAATCGATCAAGGCGGCACAGCCTTTCCCGCGGCAGGTCAGCAAGTTACGTTAGTGTTGCCGCGTCAATTTACGTGCTAGCATCATAGCGATATACCGCGTAACCCATGACTATCCAGCTCAGACAAGGCAAAACCCGATGAAAATCGGTTTCATCAGCGCAACGTTTATTTCTCTCCTGCTGGCCGCCTGCGCGGCGCCCACCCCGCGCGAACCACTCAAGGGCCACCTGAACACGACCAGCACGCCCCCTGCAGTCGCCGCCGCGAACATTCCCGCCCCTGTCCAGCAAACCCTCGCCCTGCCCAAGCCAAGCGCCAGCCGCAAGGCTGAAACCTACAGCGTCGTCGTCAACAACGTTCCCGTGCGCGACCTGCTCTTCGCCTTGGCCCGCGACGCCAAGGTCAACGTGGACATCCATCCCGGCATCACCGGCACCGTCACGCTGAACGCCATCGACCAGACCTTGCCGCAACTGCTGACTCGGATTTCCAAACAGGTCGACATGCGCTTCGAACTCGATGGCCCCAACCTCGCCGCCATGCCCGACTCGCCCTTCCTCAAGCACTACAAGGTCGATTACGTGAACATGGCGCGGAATGTCACGGGCACGGTTTCGACCAATACCCAGATTGCCACCGGCACCTCCGGTGGCACGGGCAGCAGCAGCGCCCCCTCGACCAGCGGCGGCGGGAACATTTCCAACACGCGCATTGAAAACACCTCCCGCAATCAGTTCTGGGAGTCGCTGGAAAAGAACATCAAGGACATCCTGCGCGAAACCGACAAGGTATTCCCCGAAGGGTCGAGCGAAACGGTCATCGAAAAATCAACGGCGCAGACATCGACCGGCGCCGCCGCCCTGCCCCAGAGCGCAGGGCAACGCGCCGCCCAGGCCATTGCCAATGCGCTGCAAAGCAACCCCAACCCGAACTCGGCCAGCCAGGCGACCGGCACCTCCATCGAGCGCCGCAGTACCTTCCGGGAAGCTGCATCGGTCATCATGAACGCCGAAAGCGGCGTCATCACGGTGCGTGCCACCCAACGCCAGCATGAGCGAATTCAGGAATTTGTGGACCGGGTCACCAACTCGGCGCAGCGACAAGTGCTGATCGAGGCGACCATCGTCGAAGTCACTTTGAAAGATGGTTACCAGCAAGGCATCAACTGGACGCAATTGGCCGGCGCTGGTTCGCTCAACTTCATTGGCGACGTACTGACGAAGAATGCCTACAACCTCAGTTATGACAGGGGTGGCAATCCGGATGCGCTGATCACGATGCTCAATACCTTCGGGACGACCAAGGTGCTCTCCAGCCCTCGGGTCTCGGTCATGAACAACCAGACGGCGCTGTTGAAGGTTGTTGAAAACTATGTTTATTTCAGCGTCAAGGCCGATACGACAACAACTGCCAACGTCGGCACGACCACGGTCTACACAACAACACCACAATCCGTTTCAGTCGGCCTTGTGGTCAGCGTGACGCCCCAGATCAGCGATGGCAACGCGGTAACACTGAATGTGCGACCGACGATCACCACCGTCGCCCGGGAAGTCCCTGACCCCAATCCTGACCTCAAGAAAAACAACATCAACAATCTCGTTCCCGTTATCCGGACCCGCGAAATTGAATCGGTGATGCGGGTTGCCAGCGGCAATATCGCCATTCTTGGCGGCTTGATGGAAGACAAGATCGACTATCAAAACCAGCGTGTCCCATTGCTTGGTCAAATCCCGCTGGCTGGCGAACTGGTCAACAACCGGAACAATGTTGCCCAGAAGACCGAACTCGTCATTTTCCTTCGCCCCGTGGTCATCAAGGATGCCAGCCTTGACGGCGATTTCGCGGCCTTGCGCGACCATCTTCCCGGGCAGAACTTTTTCGCCCAGCCGAATGAAGCCCAGCCTTTCAACGTCACTCCGAGCCGCTGAGGGCTGCGCGTGAGCCTGCTCATGGATGCCCTCAAGCGGGCGGAAAATGCCAAGCAGGAATCTGCCCGCAACCCGCAAGGGGGAACCTTGCCGACGGCCAGCGACCTGCTCAGTTTGGAGCCGTATGCGCCGGAGCCGGCCAAGGGCGCGACCAATCCGCTGCCGGACCTGGCGTCCCACCTCGCGGCAGTGGACGCGGAGCTGGCCAGTTCGACGCTTCCCACTCCACCACGGGCGGCTTCCCAACCCGACAGCCCCCCCGCCAGGCCGGCCGAAACCCACGAAGCGGTACGCAATGCCTTTGCCGCCAAGCTGACCCCGGCCGCGCCATCGCGGCTCCCCCTGTGGTTGGCGCTCGGCACGCTGGCTATCGCCGGCATCGCCATCGGTGGCTACGTCTGGTATCAAATGAATGCGATGAGCCGCGGGTCGCTGGCGGTCAGCGCAACAGCTCCGCTGGCCCAGCCGGGGCCGTCATCCGCACCACGGTTGGTGCCGGCCGTTCCGCTCGCGCCGCCTTCCGATTTTGTGCCTTTTTCCCGGTCGACCGTAGGAGTCGACGACGAGCCGCCGGTTCGCCCCCTTTTCCCGCGTCGGGAAGCCCCTGCGCTGGCCATGCCGGCGCCTGAGGGCGAAAGTTCAGGTCAGACGCCCATCCGCCTGACCCGCACCCAGCCGGAACCCGACCTCAACCTGACACGCGGCTACGCCAGCTTGCAACGGGGCGACATCGAGCTGTCGCGCCGTGAGTTCGAGCTGGCCATTCAGCGCGACCCGAACAACACCGATGCGCTGCTCGCCCTGGCCGCCATTGCCCAGCGCCAGGGCCGCACGGCCGATGCCGACAGTCTGCGCCAGCGGGCGCTGGTCGCCAATCCGAGCGATCCGGCGACCCAGGCCGCCGTCCTCAACAACCTCTCGGCCAACGCCGACCCGACCGCCGCGGAAAGCCGCCTGAAGTCGCTGCTTTCCAGCCAGCCGGAATCGGCGCCGCTCAATTTTGCGCTGGGCAACCTCTATTCCCGCCAGGGTCGCTGGTCCGAAGCGCAGCAGGTCTATTTCAATGCCGTCGCAGCCGAGGGCGACAACCCGGACTACCTGTTCAATCTGGCGGTCAGCCTCGACCACTTGCGCCAAGCCCGCCTCGCTGCCCAGCACTACCGGCTGGCGCTTGAGGCTGCGACCAAGCGCCCGGCCGGTTTCGCGCCGGAGATGCTGCAGCGGCGCCTGAGCGAGCTGCAAGCCGAGCGCCAGCCGTAACGCCCATGAGCACTTCCGCCCTCCAACACCGCCCGCTCGGCCAGATCCTGATTTCCGAAGGCATCCTGTCGGAAGATCAGCTGCGCATCGCGCTGCTCGAGCAGATGAAGCAGAACCAGCCGATCGGCAAATTGCTGGTTTCGCTGGGTTTCGTCACCGAGGCCACGCTGCGCCAGGCGCTCTCCGAAAACCTCGGAAAGCAGAGCATCGACCTGTCGCGCGCCGTTATCGACCCGCAGGCGCTCAAGCTGGTGCCGCGCGAACTGGCCAAACGCCACCACCTGCTGCCGCTCGACTACGACCGCCCGAATCGCCGCCTGACGCTGGCCATTTCGGACATCAACGACATCGTTGGCCTTGACCGTGTGCGCGGTCAACTGGAAGAAGGCACCGAAATTGAAACGCTGCTCGGCGGCGAATCGGAAATCGACCACGCCATCGACCAGTACTACGGCCACGAGCTGTCGATCGACGGCATCCTGCACGAGATCGAAACCGGCGAAATCGACTGGCAGAGCCTGTCGACGACCGATGACGAATACAGCCAGCCGGTCGTTCGCCTGATCGACTCGATCCTGACCGACGCGGTCAAGCGCGAGGCCTCGGACATCCACTTCGAACCCGAAGCCAATTTCCTGCGCATCCGCTATCGCATCGACGGCATGCTGCGCCAGATCCGCGCCCTGCATAAGTCCTACTGGCCGGCGATGACGGTGCGCATCAAGGTGCTTTCCGGCATGAACATCGCCGAAATGCGGGCGCCGCAGGATGGCCGGATCAGCCTCACCGTTTCCGGCCGGCCCATCGATTTTCGCGTCGCCAGCCAGCCGACCATCCACGGCGAAAACATCGTCCTGCGCATTCTCGACCGGCAAAAAGGCATCGTTCCGCTGGAAGGTCTGGGCCTGGCCGAGGAGCATTTGCACCAGCTCAAGCTCATGATTTCGCGGCCGGAAGGCATCATCCTCGTCACCGGCCCGACCGGCAGCGGCAAGACGACGACGCTGTACTCGGTGCTCAACCACATCAACTCCGAGGGCATTCACATCATGACCCTCGAAGACCCGGTCGAATACCCGATGGCGATGGTCCGTCAGACCTCGGTCTCGGAAACCGCCAAGCTCGATTTCGCCAACGGCATCCGCTCGATGATGCGCCAGGACCCGGACGTCATCCTGGTCGGCGAAGTGCGCGAGCATCGTCGCCCAGCGCCTGATTCGCCGCCTGTGCGATCACTGCAAGTCGCCGTACCATGCCGAGCCGCATGAAATCCGCCTGCTCGCCGACCTCGGCGAGGGGCCGCGGCCCGTGCTCTTCCGGCCCACGGGCTGCGAGCTGTGCGACTTTCAGGGCTACCGCGGGCGCATCGCGATCATGGAACTGCTGCGCATCGACGCCGGCATCGACGAACTCATCGCCCGCCGCGCCACCGCCCACGAAATCCGCTCGCGGGCGCTGCTCCAGGGCTTCACCACTCTGGCCGACGACGGCATGCACCGCGTGCTCAACGGCACGACCTCGCTTGAAGAACTGGCCCGCGTCGTCGACCTGACCGACCGGATGTAGCGATGCTTTTCGACTACAAGGCGGTCAGCGTGGAAGGTCGGATGACCTATGGACGCCTCGATGCGATCAACCTGGTCGACCTCGAAATGCGCCTGAAGCGCATGAATCTCGACCTGATCACCGGCTCGCCGATCCAGCATCGCGCCCTGTTCGGCGCGCAGCGCGTGCCGCGCCCCGAGCTGATCAACTTCTGCTTCCACCTCGAACACCTGACCCGGGCCGGCGTTCCCATCCTCGAAGGGCTGACCGACCTGCGCGACTCGGTCGACCATCCCCGCTTCCGCGAAGTGATGGCCGGGCTCATCGAAAGCATCGAAGGCGGCCAGACCCTGTCGCAGGCGATGAACGCCCACCCGGAAATCTTCAGCCAGGTGTTCTGCAACCTGATCCGCGCCGGCGAGGCCAGCGGCCAGCTGCCTGACGTCCTGGCCAGCCTCTCCGAATCGCTGAAGTGGGAAGACGAACTGGCCTCGCACACGAAAAAGCTGCTGATGTACCCGGCCTTCGTGGCGACCATCGTCCTCTCCGCCACCTTCTTCCTGATGATCTACATGGTCCCGCAGCTCAAGCTGTTCGTGAAGAACATGGGGCAGGTGCTGCCGCCGCACACCAAGCTGTTGTTTTTCATCTCCGACCTGCTGGTCAATTACTGGTACATCTTCCTGGCGCTGCCGCTCATCGCCGTCCTTGCCTTGCAGGCGCTGCTGCGCACCAACCCGCTGGCCCGTTTTCGCCTGGACGGCATCAAGCTGCGCCTGCCGATCATCGGCCCCATCCTCAAAAAGATCATTCTTTCCCGCTTCGCCAACACCTTCGCCATGCTCTACGCCTCGGGCATCCCGGTGCTTGAGTCAATCCGCACGACCCAGGACATCGTCGGCAACCGCGTCGTGCGCAAGGCGCTGGAGCGCGTCGAACAATCGATCCGCGAAGGCCAGAACGTGGCCGGCGCTTTCCGCGATGTCGGCCTCTTTCCGCCGCTCGTCGTGCGCATGCTGCGCATCGGCGAAAGCACCGGCGGGCTGGACAAGGCGCTGCTCAACGTCAGCTACTTCTACAATCGTGACGTCAAGGAATCGGTCGGCAAGGCGCAGGCCCTCATCGAGCCGATGCTGACGCTTTTCATGGGCGCCCTGCTCGGCTGGATTATGCTGTCGGTCATCGGCCCCATTTACGACGTCATCAGCAAAATCAAAACGTGAGCAGCCGCCTCCTCTATCTCAACACCCATCGCCTGTCGGCTTACCGCTGGCAGCAGGGCAAGCTGCGCTGCGAGGGCGTCTTCAACCACAACGACGAAGGTTTTCGGCTGTTTGCCGACTACCTCGCCGGGCACGCCAGCAGCCAGTTCTCGCTGCTCGCCAACGTCGCCGAGGAAGGCCATGCGCTGGAGACCATCCCCTTCCTGCAGGGCGCCGACCGGCAAACGCTGATCACCCGCAAGATCGGCCAGCATTTTCTCGGCACCTCGCTCGCTGCGGCCATATCGCTCGGCTACGAAAAGCGGCAGCGCAAAAACGAAAAGCTGCTGCTCTCGGCCCTGACCAACCCGGCCCATTTCGAGCCCTGGCTTGGCAAGCTAGGCGAAGCCGAAGTGGCGCTCGTCGGCATCTACACCGTCGCCCAGTTGGGTGGCCAGTTGCTCAAAAAGCTTGGCCAGGACAGCGGCCGCTGCCTGCTGCTCACCCTGCAGGATCACTCGATCCGCGAAACCTACGTCGTCGACGGCCATGCCCATTTTTCGCGCATGGCGCCGCTCACCGACAGCAGCATCGCCGGCATCGCCAGCGCCTTTGCCGCCGAAGCCGGCAAGCTGCACCAGTACCTGATCGGCCAACGCCTGATCGGGCGCGACGAAAGCCTGCCCACCTACATCGTCGCCCATCCGCTGACCATTCCGGCCATCGACAAGGCCTGCCCGGAACGCGGCCCACTCAACTTCACGCTCATCGACAGCCATGTCGCCGCCGGCAAGCTCAATCTGCACACGCCGCCCGAGGACAATCGCAGCGACCTGCTCTTCCTCCATCTGCTGGCCACCGCGCCGCCGGCCCAGCAATTCGCCGGCGAAACGCATCGCCACCATTTCCGCCTCGCCCAGATTCGCCATGGCCTCATCGCGGCCGGCATGATCACCCTGCTCGGCGGCGTCCTGTTCGCCGCCAAGGAAACCTACGACGCCAGCGCGCTGCGCGACGAAGCCCACACCCTGGCGACCAGCCAAGGCGATCTCAACCGGCGTTACCAGGAAATCTCCGCCACCTTCCCGCAACTCGGCATGGACCACGAGACGCTGCGCCGCCTGACCGGCCGCTACGGCGAACTGGTCGCCCAAAAGCGCCAGCCGACCTCGAGCTACATCATGGTCAGCCAGGTTCTCGACCGCATGCCGGCCATCGTCCTCGACAGCATCGACTGGAAAAATGGGCAAAATTTCCGGTTGACCGTAGGAATGCCCGCCAACGAGCCGGAAATCGTCACCGTTCGCGGCACCATCCAGCTTGAGCGGGCCAGCGTCCGCCAGACGCTGGCCGTCTTCGACCAGTTTGTCGCAGCCCTCGGCGCTGACCCCGCGAGCACCGTCAAGGTATTGCAACGACCGTTCGACATCGAATCCGGCCGCGCCCTGCGCGGTGGCGACGGACTCGACGCAGAAGCCCAGCCCCGGCAGTTTGCCGTTGAAGTCATCCGGAGCAAGGCGCCATGACCCTGAGCGGCCGCGACCTCAAAAAACTCTGGCTCCCCCTGCTCGCCACGCTGATCATGATCAGCGTCGCCAGCCTGCTCGGCTGGGCCAGCACCCTTGAAAAAAGCAAGGCCGAGCAGGAACGCAACAGCGCGCTGAGCGCCCGCGACCAGATCGACCAACGCCTGCGCCAGGTGCGCACCGAAGAACAGGAAATCCGGGAGCGCACCGCCCTACTCCAGCAGCTAAAAAACGCCGGCATCACCGGCCCGGAAAGACGGCTCGACTGGATGGAACAACTCCGCGACACCCAGCGCGAACTGCGCATTCCCGGCATGAAATACGAATTCGGCGCCCAGACCAGCCTGGAAAACGGCAACGACCCCAGCTACACCTGGTTCGCCAGCCCCCTGCACCTGCAACTCCGCCTGCTGCACGAAGAAGACTTGCTCAACTTCCTCGCCACCGTCCAGAAAAACGCCAAGGCCCTCGTCATCGTGCGCGGCTGCAAACTCTCGCCCCTGCCGGGCCAGGCCGACGCCCGCGAAGCCCCGGCCCAACTCGGCGCCGAATGCGACATGCAGTGGATCACCATCAACCCGGCCAAGGACGGCAAATGAGCCCGTTCCGCCTGCTCGCCCGCTTGCTCGCCCTCCTCGTGCTTGCGTCGGCCATCGCCCCCAGCCTCGCCGACCAGCCCGCCCTCGGCCGCCTCTTCCTCGACCCGCAGCAACGCGCCAGACTCGACGCCCAGCGCCAGCACAACACCGGCTTCCAGCCCGATGCCGGCGACCAGGCCAGCCAGACGATCAACGGTGAAGTCCGCAGCAGCAACGGCCGCCGCATCCGCTGGATCAACGGCGAAGCAAATTGGGACCAACCCGCCGCCCCCGGCGTACCGGTTGGCGATACCTTCAACCCGTCAACCGGCGAGCGCGAAAGCCTGCTTCGCGACGGCCACATCCTGATCAAGCGGGGCAGCCCGAGCAAATGAAGCGACACGCCCCCCGGTCCGCACAAAGGGGCGTTGCACTGTGGATGCTCCTGATTCTGGTCGCCATGGCCGGCGGCTACGCCTTCTATCGCAGCGCCAACAGTCAGTTCAACCGGAGCGAATCAGATGCCAGACTTGCCATTTCGCTCGCCCGGGCCAAGGAAGCCGTCATCGCCTATGCGGTACTGGACGACCAGCGACCGGGCCGGCTGCTCTGCCCCGACCTCATCGGCGACGGCATTTCTCCTTTGTTGTCGCGCGACGACTGCGATTCGTACATAGGCAACCTGCCGTGGAAGACGCTCGATGTCCGTGACTTTCAGGATGATCGCGGCATGCCCTTGCAGCTTGCCGTCTACCGCCTGTTTGGCGGCGACCGCCCAACGCCGCCGATCAACAGCGACACGCCAACGGCGATGCGCCTCACTGCAGCCGATGGCTCAGTCAACAACGATGTGGTGGCGGCGATCATCGCCCCCCGCGGCGCACTCGACCCAGCCAATAGCGACGGCGATGACCATTTTCAGGTCGGCCGATCCGTCACTGATGGCGACAACGATGTCATCGCCGTCATCACTCGCCAGGAGTTAATGGCGGCTGCCGAAAAACGGGTAGCCAACGAAGTCAGAAGTTGCCTGGATCGCCATGCCGCCTCATCGACCAACACCGATCATCGCTATCCCTGGCCGGCGCCGCTGTCGGTCACCAACTATCAAGGCAAGGCCAACAGCCTGTTCGGCCGGGTTCCCACCACACAACCGACCGCCGGGCCAGAAGCCGCGCTGAAATCGACGATTGCGAAACTGACCCGGAGCGTGAACCAGCTATCGTTGGCACCCGACGCCAGCCAGCAGATGAGCGCCCTCTATGCCTTGAGCGACGGGCTGCTCCAGGCCAGAAACCTGTTCGACGCGATATTCCTGAAAGCCAATCAACTCAAGCAACTGGCTGACGACGCCTACAACCAACTGCACGGTGTTGAACTGGCCGTGGCCAGCGCGGCGACCAATGGGCGCATCAGCCGCCGCGAAGGAACGACGATTCGGAGCCTGTCTGCCACGCCCGATTCGCCACTGAATGCCTTGGCTGATGAAATATCCCAGCTCGGCGTCGATGTCCTTCCGTGGCAAGTCAGCCAGTACTCGACGAAACTTGGCCAAGCCAGCACCGCTGCCGACTTTGCCAGCCTGACTCTCGACGTTCGCAAGCTTTTATACGCAACCACAACTTCTCGGCCAGACATATCACCCTCGCTCATCGCCGCACAGACAAGCGCCAGTCTGGCCTGCGATCCGACCAACCCGATCGCCCCCGCATGCGACGGCAGCCTGGCCATGGCTGCCGCCGGCGATCTGATCAACGCCCTCAACACACTGCAAAACAGCGTCGAAAATAGCCGGGTTAGCGTCCTCGCCAGCGATGTCAGCGCCTACTCGACGCCTCTGGGCAGCCTCAACAGCGCTCTCGGCGCAGCCCCCACCAGCGAAAATCTGAACGCCTTGCTGGCTGCGCTCACCGGCACGCGAACCGCCATTTCGGACATCAACACCGGCGTCCCCGGTGTGGTGACGGCCAGAAACTCGGCCAGTGCGGCCTTCGAAAGTGCCATTGCCGCCATCAGCGCCAGCCCCCCGGACTATGCCGCCATCAACGCCAGCACCAGCGCCGCCATCGCCAGCGTGACCACCCTCGCCGCCAACATTGCCAGCAACGAACAAATCGACAACAACGTCACCCACACCAGTCTGCGGGCAGCCATCACGATCTACGAAAACAATCGGACGGCATTCACGCAACAAGACACCGCAAGCCCACGGCCTGTCCAGGCGACCATCACGCCTTTTGCCCTGGCGCTGGGCGATGCTACGGTCAACCTCGAAATATGGGCAAAATCCATTTCCGACAATGCCTCCCTGGTGGCGCCATTGGCCAAGGCCAACCCGGTTGCCATCGGGGACGACCCCGGCTCGGCCAGCGTTCTTGACACCTCAGCCTACAAGATTGCCAACGATGCGCTGACCAGCATCACCGGAAAAAATGAATCTGTCGCGTTATTGCAGGCATATATCGACACCCCCAACACCACGACCGGCGCCGGCGCCATCGCCGCCCTCGGCGAAACGACTGCGCTGGTCAATAGTTTGCTGAACGCCGCCAACTTGCTCGACAACTCCTTAACCAGCACCAGCGCCAGCGCCTTTCCCATGGTCTGGCAATCCAGCCGCTGCGACTTTCTTCTGTCGACCACGAGCTCGTGGTGGACCAAGAACGAGTGGGCCAACACCTTGTTTTACCAAATCAACAACGTCTCGATGAGCGAACCCGGCAAACTTCGGGTCAACGCCACCGGAACCTACCGCCTGGTGGTACTCGCCGCTGGTCGCGCCATCGGTGCGCAAGATCGTTTAGCGCCGAGCACCGCCAATTTCATGGAAGGCATCAACGCCGACCTGACGCGTGACGGCGATGCGACGGCCCCCGTCCCTGACTTTACGGCAACAACGCCATCGGCTACCTTCAATGACCGACTTGCCTACTGAAGCCTCTGTAATGACCCAGCACGCCGCCGCCCAACATGGTTTTTCACTGGTCGAACTGACCGTGGTGCTGATCATCGTCGCCCTGCTTTCCTCCGGCATGATCCTTGGCCTTTCGGCCCAACATGAAGCAACCATGACTCAGGAAGCGCGTCGCCAACTAGACGCCACCCAGGAGGCCCTGCTCGGCTTCGCCATCGCCAATGGACGCCTGCCCTGCCCGGCCAAAGCCGACCTGGCCAACACCGATGCGGCCGCGGGTCGGGAAGACTGCACCCTGCAACACGGGGTGATTCCCTGGGTCATTCTCGGCACACAGGAAACCGACCCGTGGGGGCAGCGGCTGACCTATTTCGCCAGCAGCAAATTCACGGCTCTCGTCGCTGCCGGAGCGCAAGCGAGCTTTACGATGAGCACCGGGATCCCCCCCGACAATGCCGGGCTATCCGATATTCGAAACCTCGCCAACACCACCGTCGCCATTGACATCGCAGCAGTGGTGGTCAGCCACGGAGCGCGCAGCAACGGCGCCTATCTTCCCGACGGCAGCAAAATTGCCGGGGCGGCCAACAGCGAGCTGCAAAACAGCAACGCCACCCAGACCTTCATCGCGGACACGCCAAGCGCCACCTTCGACGACCAGCTAGTCTGGATCAGCCCCAATCTCCTCAAGTCCCGCCTGGTCGCCGTTGGCAAACTCCCCTAGATCGCCATCAATCAAGCCGTTCGGCATATTGACCGGTGACAGGCCGACTGCCACACTGAATCCCCCTGCCCTTCTTGCACCGCCAAAGCATCCCGTGAATCGCCAGCCATTCCTTGTTGCCCTGCGTACCGGCGGCGTTCTTCCCGACGACGATGCCGAGACACGCCTCAAAAAATCGCTGCTGGTCTTTGCCACCGGCCTGGTGTGTACCGGCTCGATGCTCTGGCTCTTCCTGTATGGCCAGATGGGGCCGCAGTTTTCGGCGAATGCCCCCTTCGTTTTCCAGTTGCTGCTCGTAGGCAACCTGCTTTATTACTTTCGCAGCGGCAATTTCGACCTGTTTCGCTATTCGCAACTGGCGCTTTTCCTGTTTGCCCCGTTTGCCGTGCAGTGGAGCATCGGCAACTTCATCACGGCGAGCGGCACCAGTCTCTGGGGATTGCTCGCCCCGATCGGCGCCGTGCTGTTCTTCGGGGCGCGTGAATCGCTCGCCTGGTTCTTCGCCTACATTTTCCTGACCGCGCTCTCTGGCTTTTTCGACTACTTCCTGGCCGACAGTCTGGCCAGTAGCGCACCGAAAATTTCGATCCGGACCAGCGTCTTTTTCTTTGCGCTGAATTTTGCCGCGATTTCCAGCATCGTGTACCTGCTCCTGCGCTACGCGGTCCAGGAAAAAGCCAAGACCCAAGCCCATCTGGAAGAAACCCACCGGCTGTTGCAGGACGAACAGGAGAAGTCCGAACGCCTGCTCCTGAACATTCTGCCCGGGCCGATTGCGGAACGTCTGAAACACGACAGCCAGGCCATCGCCGATGGTTTTGCCGACGTCACGATCATGTTCGTCGATATCGTCAATTTCACCCGGATCGCCGAAGGGCTGACGCCGCAGCAGGTTTTTGCCATGCTCAACCGGATATTTTCGTCTTTCGATGAATTGGCCGAGCAATATGGCATGGAGAAGATCAAGACCATTGGCGACGCCTACATGGTCGCCGGCGGCCTCAACAACGAGCAGACCAACTACACCCGTTCCATCGCGGAACTCGCGGTCGCCATGCGCGACTTGCTGCATCGCGACTTCACGGTCAACGACATGCATCTCGACGTTCGTATCGGTATCGGCACCGGGCCGGTCGTTGCCGGTGTCGTCGGCAAGAAGAAGTTCATTTACGACCTGTGGGGCGACACGGTCAATCTGGCCAGCCGCATTACCAGCGAAGGCACGCCGGGCATGATCCATGTCGATGCGACCACCCACCTGCGCCTGGCTCAGCATTTTTCCTTCGACGAACCGCTGACGCTCTACCTCAAAGGCAAGGGCAACACGCTCGTCTATCGCCTGAATGGCCCAAACGCTGCGCCGCCTAGCGGCCAACAGACAAGCTGAAGGCAACGCACCCCGGCCGATTTTCGGCCAGCACCAGCGAATAGCCGACCCCGTCAGCCTGACGGGCGGCGTGATAGAGGCCGATGCCAAGGCCATCCTCGGAATTGACCGGCTCACTGAGCAGGGCTCTGGCCAGGATGGGCGGAATCGCCTGGCCATCGTCAGCAACCGTCAGGGTGCCATCGGCAAAACAAACACGAATACCCAGACCGGGCTGGCGCAAACGCTTGGCCAGGGCATTCTGCAAGAGGTTCTCGGCGACGCTGTCAAAGAGCGGCCCGGGCAGAACTTGCCCGGCCACGGCCTCTCCTTGCCAATCCACCGACACGTGAGCATTCCGCTCCTTGAAGCGTCGCCACCAAACGTCGGCTTCAACCAGTTCAAGGCTTTCAGTTTGCGGTGATTGCAGCTTGTCCAGAGTCGCTTTCAGGCGCTCCGTGATCTGCGGCAACTGACGCCCGAGCAAGGCCGCCACCTCGGCTGGATCGCCGGGCTGATTGGCGGCATAACAAAGAACTTGCAACGACTGAAGCAGATTCTTGACGTCATGGGTCACCCGGGCACCGGTTTCGTAGATGGCCTGAACGTAACCCATGCGCTGCAACTGGTGGGTCTGAAGCTTGACCAGATAGAACTCGACAGCCAGCCGCAGCAACCACTCGATATGCCAGCGCATGGCGGGTGATGGCGAACGATGGAAATGCACCGTCAGCGCCAGATCGCGCGCCTGGCAAGTGTGCGCATACGCGGTCTGCTCGCCCGATTGTCCCTCTCGCTGCCCGGCCCGCCAGGAAACGCCGACGACCCAGGGCATGCCGTGCAAACGCAGCATGACCGCATCAAGAAACAGCGCCGGATCGGCATGCCGCTCGCTTTCTTCCGAAAGCTGAACCAGCCATTGCTCAAGCGGCATGCCGAGCGACAGCATGTAGCGAGAAATCGCCGAGCCGATGCCGGAAAATCCCCCCCGCGGGTTCCATGCCCAGGCGACGACCAGCAGGGCGCCGGCAACCGCCAATGAAGTCTTGAACAAGGCTTCGACATAGCCCCCGCCACCAACCAGCATGTAGGCCAGCGTACCCAGCACAAATACGGCGAGGACAAGAAAAACCATGACCCCGTAGAAAAGGTCGAAGGCCTCGGCGGATTTTCGTTGCGGCGCCCGCGCCGGAAAAATCAGAAGGAATGGCAAGACGAATGGCATGAAGCGGGCCAGCGCGCCACGCAAAGCGGGATCAATGGCGACGGCAGGCGAAATTTCCGGAACCACCCCGAGCACCGTGATGCCAACCAGGTAACCGAATGCCAGCAGATAACCGGAGCGCTCGCCATGCCGCTCGGTCCCGACAACCCGCCCACCGATGGCCGCTGCCAGTGCGCCGCACCAGATCAACAGCAGCCACGGCCCGAGCAACAAGGTCGACACCATGACGAGGCCGAGCAATACCAAGCCCTGCCGCAATTCGATCCGGCGTTCGCCGGCAACAAAGGGTTGCCAGATCAGGAACAGGCCGAGCGCGACCACCCAAAGCAGCCGCACAGCGGGCATCTGCCACCCGCCGAAGGCGAGAGCGTGAAGCATCAGCAAGTGCGAAGCCAACAGAAAATGCGGCCCGGCAGCCAAACGGTTGGCAATTTTGCCACCTATCCCGGTGTTCATATTTCAGACAACCTGTCCATATCTCGACACCGGTAGCCCAGCGCCTTGTCAATATCTGCCAAATCTATGCCTAATTACATAGGCACGAAATTTGCGGAGGAATATTCAGAACTCAACTGGAGCATGCCATGAAATACCACCAAAAGGGCTTCACCCTTGTCGAAATCGCCATTGTCCTGGTCATTATCGGGCTGCTACTGGGCGGGGTACTGAAGGGGCAGGAGTTGATCAATAGCGCCAAGGTCAAAAACATGGTCAATGACTTCAGGACCACATCGGCCTTGGTTTACGGCTATCAGGATCGCTTCAAAAGCTTTCCAGGAGACCAGACACAACTGCAACTGACCGATGCCTTTGGTGCCGCTGCGGCGGCAACCGCCTGCGCCCCTGCCAACACAGCCGGCCAGTGCGTCAGCAACAACGGTCGCATTGATGGCAACTGGAATGCAGGCGCCATTACCGATGAGACCTTTGTCTTCTGGCAACATGTTCGCCTGGCCAATCTGGCGACAGGAGCAACCAACACCGGCGACCAAAATTACCGCCCCCGCAACGCTGATGGCGGCTTTATCGGAATTGAAAGTGGCATCAACGGTGCCGGCGCGGCAGCCCCCTTCATTGCCGGCATGCGGGGCGCAGTCTTTGTCTGCTCCGAAGGCATTCTTGGTCGCTATGTCCGACAAATTGACACGACGATGGATGACGGCAATACGGCGGGAGGGTCGGTTCAAGCGGTGCCGATGGGCTCTGCTCGCGCGACTCAGCCAACAGCTACCGCAGCCATCGTCGATGGTCAGCAATACACCGTCTGCGCCAGCTTGTAAGAGGCAACCAGAATCCAGACCAGCCCGCTTCGGCGGGCTTTTTTCATTTTGGCGAGATTGCTACGGTCAACCGGAAAAAACGGCCAAAATCGAAATCCGGGCAATGCCCGACCACGCTTCAGCCTCGCAGCAACCGTTCCTCAGCAGCGGAGACGGCCTCTGGCAGGCCGAGGACGACGACGACATCGCCATCCTCCAACCGGGTTTCCGGCGCCGGCTCCAGGGCGCGGATACCGCGCCGGCGGATGGCGCTGACTTCGCAGCCCAGCTCGTCAAGGTTGAGATTGTCCAAAGTCTGCCCTATGCCTGCCGAGCCCGTTGCCAGCAGCACGGAGTGGAGGCGCGGGTGATAGTCGTCGTCATCGTCGTGATCGCGGTCGGAAATGCCTCGATAAAAGCCGCGCAACAGGCTGTAGCGCTGGGAACGAGTCTGGCGAATGCGCTTGAGTACACGATTGATCGGTACGCCGACCAGCACCAGAGCGTGTGAAGCCAGCATCAGGCTGGCCTCCAGGGCTTCCGGCACGACTTCGGCGGCACCGGCCCG
This sequence comes from Betaproteobacteria bacterium HGW-Betaproteobacteria-4, assembly GCA_002840785.1. Taxonomy (GTDB): domain Bacteria; phylum Pseudomonadota; class Gammaproteobacteria; order Burkholderiales; family Rhodocyclaceae; genus Azonexus. Next base: position 20,573 of record PHCH01000058.1, read on the forward strand.
GGTCAGGCGGTCCATATCGCGCTCGTCGAAGGTACGGACAACCACCGGCAAGTCAGGTCGCGACTCATGAACGTGGTGCAGGACTTTCTCGGCCAAGGGGGTGTCGCTGACGGTGACGATCACCACGCTGGCCCGCATGAGGCCCGCCGCCAGCAAGGCTTCTTTTCTGCCGACGTCGCCATAAACCACGTTTTCGCCGCCGGCCGCAGCTTCTCCGACACGGTCCGGGTCGAGGTCGAGGGCCACATAGGTGATGTTTTCCTGACTCAAAAAGCGGGCAAGGTACTGCCCACTTCGGCCGAAACCGCAAAGGATCACGTGCTTCTCGGCGCCCATCGACTGGGCGGCGATCTTGGTCAGCTGCATCGAGCGCAACATCCATTCGCTGGCGACGAAGCGGACGACGATCCGCTCGCTGTACTGGACGATGAACGGGGCGGTCAGCATGGAAAGGACAAGTACGGTCAACGCCACCTGCTGGATTTCCCTCGGCATGTTGATGATTTCGCCGAGCAGCACGAAACCGAATTCGCCGCCGGCGCAGAGCCACAGGCCGGAGCGGATGGCATTGCCGGGCGAGGCCCCCAGGCGCCAGGAAAGCAGGCCGACGATCAGCGACTTGATCGCCAGCAAGGCAAGCAGGGCCAGCAAGACCTGCCACCACAGCCCGACCAGGATCTGCAGATCGAGCTTGACGCCGATGGTCACGAAGAACAGGCCCATCAGCACATCGCGGAAGGGCTTGATGTCTTCTTCCACCTGCATCTTGTATTCGGTTTCCGAAATCAGCATGCCGGCGACGAAAGCGCCAAGCGCCAGGGACAGCCCGGCCATCTCGGTGATGGTTGCGAGGCTCAGGGTGATCAGCAGCACGTTGAGGACGAACACTTCGGACGACTTGGCGCGCGCCACAAAATGAAACCACTTGCGCATCAGCTTCTGGCCGAAAACGAGAATCACGGCGAGCACGACGACGGCCTTGAGGAGCGCGATGCCGAGCAACATCGCGAGTTTTTCCGGCGGCTGGGTCAGCGACGGGATGATGACCAGCAAGGGCACCACGGCCAGATCCTGAAAGAGCAGGACACCCATGGTTTCGCGGCCATGCGCTGAATCGAGTTGCTGACGTTCGACCAGCAACTTGGTGAGGACGGCGGTCGAGGACATGGCGAACACTCCGCCGAGGGCGATGCCCAGTTGCCAGCTCACCCCGAGCAGCATGACCAGCCCGCCAACCAGGATCATGGTCAACAGCACCTGCAACATGCCAAGGCCAAACACGATGCGTTTCATCGCATAGAGCTTGGGCAACGAGAACTCCAGGCCGATCGAAAACATCAGGAAAACGACGCCGAATTCGGCGAGGTGCTCCGCCCGATAAACGTCGTTCATGAGGTTCAGCGCATGCGGCCCGATGACGCAGCCGACAAAGAGATAGCCGAGCACCGGCGGCAAATTGAAA